>DATAWX010000159.1:0-46832 GCA_036266995.1 Pseudonocardiaceae bacterium
TCGTTGCATCCGGCGCACCTCGGCGATTCGTCGAAACTGCAGGCCGGCGACATCGTGCTGGCCATGGGCAACCCGCTCGGGCTGACCGGCAGCGTCACCGACGGAATCATCTCGGCCACCGACCGCACCGTCACCGAACCGACCTCGGCGGGCTCACCTGGCGCCACGTTGCCCGATGTCATCCAGACCAGTGCCGCGATCAACCCGGGCAACAGCGGCGGCGCGCTGGTCGACCTGGCCGGCGATGTGGTGGGGGTGCCCACCCTCGCCGCGATCGACCCGCAGCTCGGCGGTAGCTCGGGTGGTGCCTCGGCCGCCCCCGGGATCGGTTTCGCCATCCCCAGCAATGTCGTCGCCGACATCGCCGGGCAACTCAACGCACACCACGGTCACGTGGTCAACTCCCACCGCGCCGCGCTGGGACTCGGTGTGGTCACCGTCGTCGATCCCACCGGGGCGCCCATCGGCGCCGGCGTGGGCATCCTCACGCCAGCCGGGCCCGCCGCGACCGCCGGGATACGGGTGGGTGAGGTCATCACTGCGGTCAACAACACCGCGGTGCGCAGCGCGACGCGGCTGGCCACGGTGCTCGCCGAGCTCGCACCGGGCCAAGCGGTACCGGTGGCGCTCACCGACCAGCAGGGCGCGACGCGGACGGTGACGGTCACCCTCGGCCAACTTCCGGGGAGCTGAGCCAGTGCCGGTCTTCCCTCCGCATGTATTGCGGGAATATGCGCTGCTCGCCGACGGGCAACGCGGGGCGCTGGTCGGCCCGCGGGGCGACATCGCGTGGATGTGCGCGCCGCGCTGGGACTCCGACGGGGTGTTCTCCACACTGATCGGTGGCAATGGCTGCTATGCGGTCACGCCGACCGGCCGGTTCGTGTGGGGGGGTTACTACGAGGACGGCAGCCTGATCTGGCGCTCCCGCTGGATCACCGAGTCCGGGATCATTGAATGCCGCGAAGCGCTGGCCTTCCCCGGTGATCCGTACCGGTCGGTTGTGCTGCGCCGCATCATCGCGGTGCAGGGCACCGCGCGCCTCGGCGTGGTCTTGGCGCCGGCCGCCGGGTTCGGCCGTCAGCACCTGCATGAGCTGCACCATGATGCCGACGGCCGCTGGCGGGGCATCGTCGGTGACCTACGGCTGCGCTGGACCGGTAGCGACGACGCCGAGGTGCGCGGTGACGGGCGTGGTGGGCCAGCGCTGTGCGCCACCATCACCGTGGCCGAGGGCACCCATCACGACCTGATCCTGGAGCTCGGCGACACCACTCTGAGTGACCAACCGCCCGACCCGGACCGAACCTGGCAAGCCACCGAGACCGCGTGGCGAGAGGCGCTGCCGCGGCTGGGGGACAACATCGCCCCACACGACGCCCGGCATGCCTATGCGGTGCTGCGTGGGCTGACCAGCGCCGGGGGCGGCATGGTCGCCGCCGCCATGATGGGCCTGCCCGAACGTGCCTCGCAGGGCCGCAACTACGACTACCGCTACGTCTGGATCCGCGACCAGTGTTACGCCGGCCAGGCCGTCGCCACCGACGGTGCCCATCCACTGCTGGATGACGCCGTCCGATTCGTCGCGCAGCGCCTGCTCGACGACGGCCCGAACCTGATGCCCGCCTACACCATCACCGGCCAGCCGGTGCCCGACCAGCGGTCGTTGGACCTGCCTGGCTACCCGGGCGGAAGCGACATCGTCGGGAACCACGTCAACGCCCAGTTCCAGCTCGACGCGTTCGGGGAGGCGCTGCTGCTGTTCGCCGCGGCCGCCCGCCACGACCACCTCGACTCCGAGCACCACAAGGCTCTCACCGTTGCGGTGAAGGCCATCCAGGCGCGGTGGCGCGAGCCCGACGCGGGACTGTGGGAACTGGACAACCAGCGGTGGGCGCACTCCCGGCTGATCTGCGCTGCGGGCCTGCGCGCCATCGCCGGCGCGGGCACCCCGGCGGTTGACGGCGCGGGCTACAGCGCGCTGGCCGACGCCATCCTGGCCGATACCGACGCCGACTGCCTGCACCCCTCGGGGCGCTGGCAGCGTGCCCCCACCGACCCTCGGGTGGATGCCGCGCTGCTCCTCCCGGCGATCCGTGGGGCGGTGCCCGCCAGCGATGCCCGCACGTTGGCGACCCTGCGCGCCGTCTCGGACGAACTGGACGAGCAGGGCTACATCTACCGGTTCCGCCAGGACGCCGGCCCGCTCAGCCACGCCGAAGGAGCATTCGGACTCTGCGGGTTCCTGATGGCGCTGGCCGCCCACCAACAGGGCGACACCGTAGCGGCCACCAGATGGTTCGAACGCAACCGGGCCGCCTGCGGGCCGCCGGGGCTATTCAGCGAGGAATACGACGTTGCCCAGCGCCAACTGCGCGGCAACCTGCCCCAGGCCTTCGTCCACGCGCTGATGCTGGAAGCCTCCATCCTGCTCACCAAGCCCTGGCAACACCCCACCGGCCGGCCCGCGCACGAGGCGATCAGCCGATGAGTGTCGCCCCCTCAGGTGAGCAGTTCAAGATCGTCACCGCCAGCCACCTGGTGACGCTGGTCGAGGTCGGTGGCGTCCGCAGCTACACCCACCATGGTCGGGCCGTCCTGGACGGCTACTCCGGCGAGCAGGCACCCTGACCTTGGACGCCGCGAGCTGGCTACCCACCGACGGCCGTAGCCTACCCACCGGGATCGAACCGGTCGCCGGGTCACCGAATGACTTCCGCGGCCCCGGCTGATCGGCGACACCAACATCGATTACCCCTTCACCGATCTGGCGCGCGGTCGCGACGCGCTGGCCTGGGTCGGGTTCTTGTGCACTACCGGTTCATCGAGCTCTACACCGGCGACACCCAGCCGCTGGACAACGCCGCCGCGGGCTGGGAGTCGAGCCCATGACCTGTGCCCCACGGTCTGCGCAGCGGCGACGGCCTGCTCGAACTCGCCCCGGGCGGGCGATTACCACCAGATGGGGCATCAACCCAACTGAGATCCGACACGCAGCGCAACCAGCAGGAAGGAACCCCCCATGGCAGCGACCCCGCTGGCAGGCCGGATAAGGCGACCGGCAGTGAAGCGTTTCGCTGCCCTGCGCACCGCCTACGGCGCTCTGCTACTGGTGGTCCCGGACCCGGTGATCCGGGTCTACACCGGGCACCGGGCCGACCCGCTGACCCGGGCGGTGACCCGGGTACTGGGGACCCGCCACCTCATCCAGGGACTTCTCACCGGAGGTGCACCCGGTGCTCTTGTACTCGCGCTGGGAGTGGAGGCCGACCTCGCCCACGTCACCTCCGTGCTCGGTCTGGCCGCGCTCGACCAGCGGCGGCGCCGCGCGTGCCTGGCTGATGCCGCTGCCGCGGGGGTGCTCGCCGTCGGCAGGCTGATCGCCCTCCAGCAGACCGCGGCCAGCTGGACCGCCCAACGGACCCTGCCAGCAGCGATCTCCCACCGGCTCACCCGCGATCAGCGACCCGCCCTCCCGCAGCACGAAAGGCACACCACCGATGTCGCGGACCATGCCGACCAGACAACCTCCCTGCCCTCAGCACGCCGGCCGCCATCGAGCAGGCCCGCGCGCAGCTGCGGTCCCGGAGCCACCCGTAGGAGATCACCCGTCACACCCGAGCCAGACCGCGCATGGGCTGCCACCCCACCGCCCTGGCCCGCAGCGACCCGATCGCGCTCGCCCCGCGCGCCAACCGGAGTGATGGTGATGTCGCTGGCCTGGGCGTCGCGCATCCCACGACTTTGAGTGATACTGCGCGGGTTTCCACAAAGTTCGTGCAGTTCGCGGACAATATTTGTTTGGATGCCAAGGACCTGAACGCGGATTGTACAATCTGGGGTATGAGCGAGCTGCCGATCAGTGAGGCACGGGATCACCTCGGTGAGATCGTGTCCAAGGCCGAGCACGCCCAGGAACGGACGGTGCTGACTCGCCACGGCAGGGCTGTCGCTGCAGTGATCTCCATTGACGATCTGCGAGAGCTCGAGGCCGCGGAGGACGAGGCCGATCTTGCGGCAGCGCAAGAGGCTCTGGCAACACCTGAACAGCGTGTCCCCCACCGTGAGGTGCTTGCCGAATACGGCATCGCCTGAGCGGTGAGCTACGAGATTGAGTGGACCGCTCCGGCCCTACGCGAGCTGAGAAAGCTCGACAAGCCCATCGCACGCCGTGTCCTGACTGCGGTGACCAAGCTAGGCGTGGACCCTCGTCCGCCCGGAGTCCGGGCCTTGACGGGACAGCCATCGGGAACACTGCGGCTTCCCATCGGGGACTACCGCTTGGTGTACCTGGTCCAGGACGATCTAATCCTGGTCACCGTTGTCCGAATCGCCCACCGACGTGAGATGTACCGCGAATTGCGACTCCCAGGCTGAACTACACGAACCGCTTCCGCTAGATGTTCGGAGGGATCAGCGGTCGAACTTCGTTGTGAGGATGATCGACGACGTGGTGCGATCGACGCCGGGTATGCCGCCGATGCGATCGAGTACGCAGTCGATCTCCGCCGTGCTCTCGGCGGCCACCACCGCGATCAGGTCGAACGGCCCGCTCACCGTATGCAGCGTATGCACACCAGCGATCCGGCGCAGCGTCTGCTGCACGTGGTCACCCCGCTTAGGGTCGATGGTGATGGCGACATGGGCGGTGACGCGCCGCCCGGTCGCCGCCGGCCCAAGCCGGACGGTGTAACCGGCGATCACACCGCTGCGTTCGAGGCGGCCGATGCGGTCCTGCAGTGTCGAGCGGGCCACGTGTAGTCGGTTCGCCATCACCGTGACCGACTGGCGGGCGTCGTCGACGAGCAGGTCCACGATCCGCTGGTCAAGATGGTCCATGGACGCATTCTCGCCGATCTGACGCCCGATGCCGGCGTTCTGCCGGACCAAGAACCGGTATCGAGCGATGGACCGGTCAATACGGCGGCGCCTGATCGTACGTTTCAACCTATGACGTCCCCCCGCGGTGCCAGCTCCGACAGGACCGGCCCGACGATGCCCGTCGAGCGCACCCGGGCACTCGTCGTCGGCGCCGGCAAGATCGGCAGCGCCATCGCGAGCCTGCTGGCCTCGGCGCCCGACTACGACGTGACCGTGCTGGACCGTTCTGAGGGCGCGCTTCGAATGGCCGAGGCTCTGGGGGTGCGCACCGTGCAGGGTGACACCTGCGATGCCGCTCTGCTCCGGCGGCTGACCGGCAACACCGACATGGTGCTCAGCGCCGCACCCTTTCACCTGACCACAAGCGTCGCTCGCGCCGCGTGTGATGCCGGCGTGCACTACTTCGACCTCACCGAAGACCGGGCGTCCGCTCGGGCGGTCGCCGCTATGGCGCAGGATGCCCCGGCGGTGCTGATGCCCCAGTGTGGCCTCGCGCCGGGCTTCGTATCGGTGGCCGCGGCCGCGCTGGCCAGTTCGTTCGATGAGTTGCGTTCGGTGTCGCTGCGGGTTGGTGCCCTGCCCCAGTACTCGACCAACGCGCTGAAGTACAACCTGACCTGGTCGACCGATGGGCTTATCAACGAGTACTGCAACCCGTGCGAGGCCATCGTCGACGGTGAGCTACGCGAAGTGCCGCCGCTCGAAGGGCTGGAGGCGTTGTCCCTGGATGGCGTCGCATACGAGGCGTTCCACACCTCGGGCGGGCTGGGTACCCTGTGCGAGACTTTCCGCGGGCGGGTCGAGGCCTTCAACTACAAGACCGTGCGCTACCCCGGTCACTGCGAGATCGTCAAGCTGCTGGCGCAGGACCTCCGGCTGGCTCGCCGACGTGACGTGCTCAAGGATGTGCTCCAGACCGCCATACCAGCGACCAACCAAGACGTGGTGTTGGTCTTTGTGAGTGTCTCGGGCACCCGTGACGGGGCGCTCATCCAGGAGAGCTTCGCGCGCAAGGTTTATCCCGCGGACGTAGGCGGCCGGCGGCTGTCGGCTATCCAGCTCACCACCGCGGCGGGGATCTGCGCCATGGCCGACCTGGTGCGGGAGGAGAAGCTGCCGACGTCCGGGTTCGTCCGGCAGGAGGAGTGCGCGCTGGAGGAGTTCCTGGCAAACCGGTTCGGCTCACACTACCTGCGGGGCAAGGAGGTGACCGCGACATGAGCCCGGAGAACACCACAATCCGCGACGGGATCCTCCGTGCGGTCGGGCTCGACCCGGCCGATCTGGCCGACGGCGAGCTGGTCGCTCGCAGCCCGATCGACGGCGCGGTGATCGGCCGGCTGGTGCCCACATCTGCACCGGAAATCCACGCGGCCCTCGGCCGGGCGACCGGCACGTTCCGCTGTTGGCGCTCAGTGCCGGCGCCCAAGCGCGGTGAGCTGGTCCGCCTGTTCGGCGAGGAGCTTCGGGCTCACAAGGATGCCCTGGCCGCGGTGATCACGCTGGAGACCGGCAAGATCTTGGCCGAGGCCGGTGGCGAGGTGCAGGAGATGATCGACGTCTGCGACTTCGCCGTGGGCCTGTCTCGCCAGCTCTACGGCAAGACCATCGCTTCGGAGCGGCCGGGGCACCGCATGATGGAGACCTGGCACCCGCTTGGTGTGGTGGGTGTCATCTCGGCGTTCAACTTCCCGGTGGCGGTGTGGTCGTGGAATACCGCGGTGGCACTGGTCTGCGGCGATCCGGTGGTGTGGAAGCCTTCGGAGAAGGCGCCGTTGTCGGCGTTGGCCTGCCAGTCGATCTTCAAACGTGCCCTGCGCACCTACACCGCGAACAGCGGCAGTGCCGAGGACTGGAGCGGACTATCCACCGTTTTGCTCGGCGGCCGGGACACCGGCCGGGCGTTGGTCTCTGACCGCCGGGTGGCCCTGGTCTCGGCAACCGGGTCGGTACCCATGGGTCGAGAGGTCGGGCCGGTCGTGGCCGAGCGGTTCGGACGTGTGCTGCTCGAACTGGGCGGCAACAACGCGGTGATCGTGGCCCCGTCCGCCGATCTCGACCTCGCGGTCCGGGCCATCCTGTTCGCCGCGGTCGGCACTGCAGGCCAGCGCTGCACCACCCTGCGGCGGCTGATCGTCCACGAGTCGATCGCCGACGATCTGGTCACCAGCCTGCGGCGGTGCTATGACACCCTGCCCATCGGCGACCCATTCGATCCCGTCACGCTGGTCGGTCCCCTGATCGACGCCGCGGCCCTGGACGAGATGGACAAGGCCCTGGCGGCCGCCCGGACCGACGGTGGCATCGTCCATGGCGGGGGACGGGTCCTGGCCGATGAGTTCCCGAGCGCCTGCTATGCCCAGCCGGCCCTGGTGGAGATGCCGGCCCAGACC
The DNA here is from genome assembly GCA_036266995.1 of Pseudonocardiaceae bacterium. Classification (GTDB taxonomy): domain Bacteria; phylum Actinomycetota; class Actinomycetes; order Mycobacteriales; family Pseudonocardiaceae. The sequence continues at coordinate 7,275 of DATAWX010000159.1, forward strand.
GAGGTCGTGCGGCGTGAGACCTTCGCTCCGATCCTCTACGTGTTGCGCTACGACGAGTTCGACAAGGCCATCGCCGTCCACAACGACGTCACCCAGGGACTGTCCTCGGGCATCTTCACCAATGATCTACGGGAAGCCGAACAGTTCCTGGCCGCCACCGGGTCGGACTGCGGCATCGCCAACGTGAACATCGGACCCTCCGGCGCCGAGGTCGGTGGGGCCTTCGGCGGTGAGAAGGAGACCGGTGGTGGCCGGGAGTCGGGGTCTGATTCCTGGCATTCATACATGCGCCGATCGACGGCCACGATCAACTTCTCGACCGCGTTGCCGCTGGCTCAAGGCATCGCGTTCGGCCGGCAGGATCCCGCATGAACGAACTGCTCACCACGATCGTCGGCCCGCAACGGTGCGAGCAACTGCTGGCCGATGTCGCCATCCCGCCGCAGTTGGCCGGCGACGAGCAACCCTGCGGCCAACCCACCCGGGCTGCGGTGGCGATGGCGATGAGCCTGGTGCTGTTTGAGGACCTGCTGGCTCGCGTCCCCAGCGGGGCACGCTACGTGGCCGGCCAGCGGGAGCGAGGGCGCCAGGTCGTGTTCGACCACGGCGCCGTCCGGACGGTCGACTGGTACGAGACCGGGCAGTTGCCACCAGGTGCCGAGCTGTTCCGCCGGCTGCTCACCCCGATGGGTTACCAGGAAGTGGGGCTCTACCCACTGGATCGCATCCACATGACCGGGCGGGTGTTCACCCACGCCGACCTTCCCGAGCAGGTGCCGCAGTATTTCGTGTCCGAACTGCACGTCGACGCTCTGGACCCAGAGACCCGCGAGGCCGTGACCCGAACGGTCGGCGACTCGGTGGATCCCCTCAACGACGAGGCGCTGTCACTGCTGGACGACCTGGCCGGGCGGGGTTGGATGGCGCTGGACGACGCCGCGCACCTGATCCTGATGCTCGCGTCATGCTTCGGGAGGCACCATCCCGACCCGCAACACGACGACTACGAGACCCTGCTCCGCGACTCGGCCGAGATGGCCTGGATCGCGACCGAGGGCAACGCCTTCAACCACGCCACCGACCGGGTCCCCGACGTCGATGCGCTGGCCGAAGCGCTGCGCCACGACTGGTCTCTGAAAGACACGGTCGAACATTCCCGCAGTGGGCGGGTCCGCCAGACGGCCCTGCAGGCAGCCCCGGTCGTGCGCCGGTTCCAGGATGCCAACGGAGCCAGCATCACGCGAACGGTCCCCGGCTCGTTCTTCGAGTTCATCACCCGCGACTTCCGGCCCGACGGCAGGCTCGACCTCACCTTCGATGCCGGCAACGCCCAAGGCATCTTCCGCATGACCTCGCACCAACCGCAAGGCCGATAACGGTATTGCAGGCGCAGTGCGGTCCTCAGTAGGTACTTCCGGGACGATGTCCGGGCACTGGCACGGTGCTCTATGCCGCTTGACGACGAGGCGTTCTCGCCCGTTGCTACGAGACCTTCGACCTCCGGAGGGAAAGGGCGAGCAGGACCACGGAGAGTGCCTCCAGCGACTTCCTGAGGACCGTGAGAGAACCCACGACCTCCGGCTTGATCCCCACCGAAGGCCCCGCCACCCGAGCGGCGAAAAAAAGGGCGATCAGGCCAGCGTTGACGCCGAGGGCGATCTGCGCCGCATTGCGCCGGCCGAGGCCGAGCGCGACGGCCAGCCAGGCCTGGACGGCGCCGATCAGACCGTAGAGCAGGGCCATCAAGCGATCATTCCAATGCGTTGCCAGGTACACGAAGTGCAGCACCGCGGCGACCAGCACGACCACGGCGGCCACCCGTTTGAGGAGTCGCGCGCGCTCATCTTCGGCCACGGGCCCACCGTACTGCGGATAGCTCACGGGGTCGCGAAGCAGCCCAGCGTCGAGCTGGGGCGCACCCCGGCGAAGTGGCGCCGCCAGATCCGGTAGTACAGGATCTCCTCGTCGCTGCGCAGTGCCCAACTGTCTGGTGGCTGCGTCGCGGCACCGTCAATGTCGCCGGCTTTGGCAGTGTTGTCTTTGGCGAGAGCGGCGAGCACCTCGCCGGCGCCCGAGCCGTCGCCGAACTGCTCCTTGCCGCGCCAGAGCAGCTCCTCGGGCAGCCAGTCGGTGAAGGCCTCACGCAACACTGCCTTCTCCGGGCGCCCATCGGTGATCTTCTTCCACTCCGGCGGCAGAGTCAGAGCCGTACGCACCACGTTGGTGTCCAGGAACGGCTCGCGGGCCTCCAACCCGAAGTACATCGTCGTCCGGTCGCAGCGCTGCAGATTCAGGTGGTGCAACTGCTCCAGGCTGCGCACCAGTTCGGCGTGCAGTGCGTTCGGGTCGGCGAACTCCGGGGCGTGCATGTAGCTGTAGCCGCCGTAGAGCTCGTCGGCGCCCTCACCGGTGAGCACCACTTTGACCTTCTTGGCAGCCTCGCGCGCCAGCAGCAGGTTCGGTACCGAGCTGCGGACCAGGGCCGGATCGTAGTGCTCGATCACTTCGACTGCGTTGTCCAACTCTTCACCGATGGACTCGGCGGTGGCGACGATCTCGTAGTGGTCGCTGCCGATGAACTCGGCGACCCGCCGGGCCGCGAGCAGGTCGCTGCTGTCCTTGGTACCGACCGCGAAAGTGGGTAGCATGCCGCCCCGGCGGCGGGTGTGTTCCGCGGCGATCGCCGCGACGATCGCCGAGTCCAGCCCCCCGGAGAGAAACACACCCACCCCGACGTCGCTCATCATCCGTCGCCGCACCGACAGCACCACGGAGTCCCGGATCTTCTCCAGCGTCCCGTTGTCCCAGCTCGGGTGCTGCGCACGGCGGGCGGGGCGGACGCCCACCGGAACCGAGTTGGCGTAGCGCACGATGCTGGTCGCTGGGGTCCACAGGCAGCCGGGCGGGAAGGAGGCCACTCGGGGCCGGTCCTCGGTGTCGAAGGCCCGCAGCTCGCTGGCGAACATCGTGCTATCTGGGTCGTCGATCCAGTACAGCGGCTTGACACCCATCGGGTCGCGGGCGACCAGCCCGTCTCCAGTGGCGGTAACCATGGCCAGCGCGAACATGCCACTGAGCTCGGCCACCGAAGCCGGACCGTCCCGCATCACAAGGTGCAGCGCCGCCTCAGTGTCTGACTGGGTCTGCAGAATTCCGGGAGGCAGCTTTGCGCTGAGGTCCTCGTGGTTGTAGATCTCGCCGTTGCCGACTATCCATGACGTGCCGTCGCCGTTGGCCAGCGGCTGCCTGCCGCGGCTGATGTCGACGATGGAGAGTCTCTGGTGACCCAACCAGGCCGAGTCAAGCGTCAACACCCCAGTGTCGTCCGGTCCCCGATGCTGTATCCGGTTGAGCATCCGCTCGCACTTGTCGGTGTCGACTGATCCGAAGGCCGCGACGATCCCGCACATTGGTTATCACCTACCCGGTAGCCCATTGAACATCAGAAGCGGGCCGGCCTCCCAGCGATGGAGAGCCTCCTCACTCCGTAGAACGTCCGTTTAGCCCTGCCTGCGCCGTCACCCTGGGGGGATCGACAAGCCCAACAAGTCAGTGCGGCAGGTAGTGATCGGCGAAGGCTCGCGCGGGGAGCTCCGCGCGACTGCGGACCCCGGTCTTGTCGAAGATCGCTTTGAGGTGGTCCTGCACGGTGTGCTCGCTGATCCGCAGCCGCGGAGTGGGACACGCTCTGGGCGGCTAATCCGGCGGTCTTGCGCGCCACCCGGTCAGTCGAGCCAGGCCGGGGAGACGTCGCGGACCTTCTCCGCGACGAACGCGACATAGTAGAGCGGTTGGCCCTGCACGGACAGCCGGTGCCGATAGCGTTCCTCGGCTAGAGGCCGGATGACCTCCTCGTCAAACATTCGACGGATCAGCCCGCTGAAACCACTCAAATCGCGCTTGGCGACAAATTCTTCCTTGATGGTAAAGGCCACCAGACCTGGGGTGGAGATGAGGTTGTAGGCGGCGGCGAAAGCATGCGGCGGTATGTCATCAAAGCCCAGCGCGGCCACCGTCGTCATCGTATTGAGGTTGGCTCCGGCGAGCGTGTCGCGCTCATCGCGCGCCAGGTCGGTGAGATCGGCGACGAGGTACCGTTCATAGACCCCGGGACGGTCCCGGTGGGCCGCGGCGGCGGCCTCCTTGATGATGTCGATGCCGTAGACGGCCCCCACCCCGAGGTCACGGAGTTCTTCACCGACTATCCCGTTCCCCGCCCCGACATCGAGCACCCTGAGCTCGCCCGGTTCGGTCCCTCTCTCGGTGAGCGCCCGAGCCAGCAGGCCTCGGATCACGCTTGGTGACTGACACTTGAGTCTGTCGTAGAAGAGCTGCTCGTAGAATCCGGGGATGTCGTAGATCTCATGGTAATCGTGGAAGCGAATGCGCCGTCGCTCCCCGTCAACCAAAATTTCGCACCATTCCTCGTCCTGGTCGACGTCCTGCCCAGCTTCAGGGAGCTCGAGCTCGAAGTCAGCTCGAGTGGCAGTCTCTGGAGCGGTTGGCTCGCTCAGGCTCACGACACATAGTCCCTCCGCCGGAATTCACTCAGCTACCAGCAATCCCGTCAACCGACCGCTGACCGCCATCCACACGTGCAGACGTAGTTTACCTGCCCACGACGCAGCGCCCGGAGCATGCGCTTGACCCCGTCGAGGTCGCCACCCAGGGTCTGGCTGCCGTTGGGGACAGCGGCTCGCTACGTTGAGCGCGTCACGCCGTCGTCGCCGGTCCCCTAGGAGGTAGCGATGCGCATCACGCTCGCGCAGGTCGACTCTCGGCCCGGCGAGCTCGAGGCCAATGTTGCGCGTGCCGAGCGGGTGATCGCCGAGGCGGTCAGCACGGGAACCGACCTGATAGTTTTCCCCGAGCTCTCGCTCAGCGGCTACTCGATCGGGGACCTCAAGGAGGACATCTCGATACCGCCGGACGACGAGCGGATGGTGAAGCTGGCGAGGACGGCGACCAAGGGCGCGGGCGTGCTGCTCGGGTTTCCCGAGGCGCAGGCCCACGGTCTGCACATCTACAACAGCGCCGCCTACTACGAGGACGGCCTCCTGGTGCACGTGCATCGCAAGCTGTTCCTGCCCAACTACGCGACCTTCGAGGAGCGCAAGCACTTCCTGCCCGGTCAGTCCTCCCGGGCCTTCCCGATCATGGGTGGGCGGCACCGCGCGGCCACCCTGGTCTGCAACGACGCGTGGCAACCGCAGCTGGCCTACGTGGCCACCCAGGACGGGGCGATTATCCTGCTGGTGCCCGCCTGTAGCGCGCAGAGCGTGTTCCCCGAGCGGTATGACTCGCGGTCGTACTGGCGTGGCATCACCCGGTTCTACGGGCGGATGTTCCAGCTGTACGTGGTGTTCGTCAACCGCGTCGGCACCGAGGGGCCGTTGCACTTCTGGGGTGGTTCACACGTCGTCGACCCGTGGGGCGAGGTGATCGCCGAGGCCGACGAGGGCAGAGAACACATACTCACCGTCGACGTCGACCTCTCGCTGGTGCGCCGCCGGCGGCGGGACATCCCACTGGTGCGGGAGGGGCGGTTGGGGCTGCTGCGCCGGGAGATCGACCGCCTCCTCGAAGAAGGAGGCGACCTGTAGCTCACCGCCCGGTGCGGGGCCTCGATCCGCTCAGCCGCCGCCACGAAGCACGGGCGGCAGCAGGCCCGGGGTCGGCGTCGGGCTGTCGGAGGTCTCGGTTGGGGTCGGCTGGTCTGGCGCCGTGGTGCTGGGGCTGTCGATGATCCCGGGCAGGATCCCGGGGGCCTGGGGGGTCGGCGTGGGGGTCTCGGTGGGGGTGCCGGTCGGAGTCTCGGACGCGCCAGGTGCGTCCGGGCTGGACGGGGCGGCTGGCTTCCCCGCGGCAGGCTGGTCGTTGATCACCTGCCCGATGGTGGTGCCCTTACCGTTGCCGCCTACGGTCTGGCCATTGACCCACTCGAAGCCGGTGATGAGGGACATGGCCAGCAAGAAGGCGCCGAGCGATCCCACGATCACGGCCCCCCAGCGCAGCGCGGCGAGCTGTTTGGCGCGGCGCGAGAGCTCGGCCTCGGATCCTTGCTGCTCGGATCCCTGCAGGGAGGCCGACGACGGCCGGGCGCGCTGGGCGAGGGAGCGGACCCGCTTTCGGCTGCGCTCCAACGACGTCTGGTAGACGGCGGTACCCACGGTAGTGACCACGCTTGCTCCGGCTGCCCCGATGAGGGTGCCGGCGGCGCCGAGCTCCGAGCCGAGCACGGCGGCGGTGACCGCAGCGAGGGCAGCTGCGGCAACGTGGGCCGCATTGAGGTCGGCCTTGCGCTTGGTGGCGTCTGGGCTGGTCGGAGTGTGCGGTGCAGTCATGATCTCCGGTATGTCGGCGGGACTGGCCCAGGCTACGCTAGTCACCGGGGTCCGATCGCGCCATGCGGGGCGCTCCTGGGAGTCTTCGCCGGTGGCCACAGGGAAGATGACGCACACAGACAAGCCATCCGTCGCGACGATTCCGCCACGCGTGAGCGATCTGTTGCGCGTACCGGCCGGCCCGGTGGATCTCCAGACCATCGCCACCGGGGCGACTCCGGGTTTCACCGGCTCGGGTAAGGCGGAGGGCAAAGCGGAGATTCGGGACCTTGCGCCGCGCTTGGCGGACTTGCAAGAGCAGCTCTACGCCGAGGGGCATACCACCGACCGGCGGAGCCTGCTGCTCGTGTTACAGGGCATGGACACTGCCGGCAAGGGCGGCACGGTGGAGCATGTCCTGGGCCTGATGAATCCTATGGGTGTGCAGTATCACGCATTCAAGAGGCCGACCATCGAGGAACTTGAGCACCACTTCTTATGGCGGGTCAAACGGCGGCTACCACCACCAGGGATCGTCGGCGTGTTCGACCGATCTCACTATGAGGATGTAGTCGTGGTCCGGGTTCATGAGCTTGTACCCGCTGATCGGTGGTCTTGCCGCTACGCCGTCATCAACCGCTTCGAGGCGAAACTGGCCGCCTCGTCGACTATTGTGAAGTGCTTCCTCCACATCTCGAGAGAGCAGCAGCGAAAGCGACTGCTCGCCCGGCTCGACGACCCGACGAAGCGTTGGAAGTACGAACCCTCCGACCTGGACGAGCGCGCCTATTGGGACGATTACCAGCAAGCGTATTCAGATGCACTGGAGAAATGCAACACTGAGGCCGCACCATGGTATGTCGTACCGGCTGACCACCGGTGGTATCGCAACTGGGCGATCACAAACATTCTCGCCGAGCGACTTGAGGAGATGGCGCTTGGCTGGCCAACGCCAGCGGGGTGGGACCCCGAAGAGCAACGGGCGCGGTTGGCGGCAGGCCCATGACAGTCGCCTAGCCGGCTATCTCGGCCCATACGGTGTTTCCGTCAGGCTGGACATCGACACCCCACGCCTTGGTAAGGCTCCGCACCAGTTCAAGACCCCGACCACGGACCCGTCCCAGCGGGTCGGTCGAGCGCTCCACCGGCCCGGGAAAGCCGACCGGAGAGGCATCGCGCACAGCTATCCGCAACCCGCGGGGACCGCGCTCCAGCGTCAGCCCGACGCCGGTACACGCGTGTTCCACCGCGTTGGACACCAGTTCGCTGACCACGAATTCGGCGGTGTCCTCCACTCCGTCGTCCACCTGCCATTTGGGGCACATCTCGCGGACCAGTCGACGGCTCATCGCTGGCGCCCCGGCGTCGCACGGCAACTGGGCTCGCATCCGCACAACCGTTGGCCGCTCATCAATCGCAGCCTCGGCCTCAAGCCTGAGGTGATACACGGGAACGAGGGCGGACACCTGACGCGCCGCCAACGCCTGAGCCATCGCCTGGTCGGGCCGGCACAGCGCGACCTTCGCGGACGGCCAGCCGCCACATTGCGTCAGCACTGCAGGGAAAACCGTCACACAGGACTCTCGGGTCAGCTGGAACCCGTCGAGGTCGACGATGACCCGGCCGTGGTCGACAAGTTCCTTCACCAGCACCCGGCGCAGATCCGCCGCGGTGCGCACGGTGAGCAACCCGCGCGGGTGAATCACCACCACCTGACCGTGATGATGGACAGCTATATCGAGTCTGGGATCCATAGATCCACTCCGCTCACCCGCCTACGCACCGTGCTCAGGCATGTACGCTAAGTTTACACGATAGGCAGGCACCGCTCGAAAATGCATAAAAAGGTCATTCCGGACAAAACGTCGTTAAGTTGTCAGGCTTGCCTGACGTCGCAGTTGACGCTGATTGCGCAGCGTGTACGGTCGGATCTCGACTGTTAGCACCCGGGGGGGAGGAGTCGACCTATGACACCAACGGTGACCGACCAACTTGAGACTCTCACACCAGCACCGCCACCTGTTGGGCCGATGGCCATCGCAACCTTGAGCTGTCCTCAACCGGACACGACCATGTGCCGGATAACTGGGAGCGTCGACTTCGTCACCGCCCCGGTCCTGGCCGATCAGCTCATCGAAGCGGTGCGCGATGGCCGGCCGCATGTCGTGATCGACCTGTCTGCCGTCGCCGTTCTCGACTCGATCGGGCTGCGAGTGGTCTTCGAGGCGCTCGACCGGTACGACATCAAAGGGCACCTTGCGGTCGTAGCGGATCCGCGCTCGTTGGCCAGTAGCACGCCCGACAGCAGTGCCTTAGACGAGGTTCTCGACATCCATCACGACCTGGCCAGCGCCCTGCGAGCCTGCGCCCGCGCGTCGATCTCCCACGGCGGCCGCCACCGGGCCGCGGCAACGAACTAGTGCGGTAGCCGCTGCGGGCCGACACGCGACGCAAGTACCCTGCCTACCCGATCGGAGTAGTTCGCGTCCGAGGTGTCCGCCACAATTCTGCCGTCCGCGTACCGACGGATCCGTCATCTAGCGGTGCGTTTGAATTCGACACTACAGTCACCGCTGCGCCAACCCACGCTGACCGACGAAATCAAGGGGTTGACATGGTCGCAAGCGCAGCGGAAGCCCAGTGGCAGCAGAGCCAGAACGCACTCCGCGATGAGGTCCAGCGGGTGACGACCCTGATGCGGTCTATCAGTGAGCCGGGAGTTCCCGCGGTCGGCCAGTGGAACATCGCTGAGGTCGCCATGCACCTCTCGCAGGTCTGGATACTGGCGCCTGACCTGGCGAGACGGGACCTCTCCCGGATCCATGCGGTGGTGCCCGGCATGGCCGGCGTGGCTGGCGACTCATGGGTCCGGGACATGTGGGACCACGCCGACTCAACGACCCTCGCGGTGAGATCCGACCCCGAGCGTAATCTCGCTATCCTGGCTGACCGCATCGAGGAGCGGGCGCAGGAGTACCTCGGCGAGTGTGCTGGGCACTCTCCTGATGAGCCCCGCCCGTGGCTGATCGAAGGCACCACGGTGCCCCTGTCGGCCCTGACTTGCCACCTGCTGAACGACACAGTCATGCACGGTTACGACATAGCCCATGCCGCCGGACGCAAGTGGCGGATCGAGCCTGCCCATGCCGCCATGGTGGTGCGACAGTTCTTCGTTCCGGTCATACAGACGGCCGACCCTCGGGTGTTTGTGAACCATGCGGAGGCGGCCGGCCTCCAGGCCACCTACGACATCCGGCTCCGGGGACACGGCCGGCTCATCTACAGTTTCGATGATGGATCGCTCACCGTCGAAGAGCCGTCCGCCCGCCGGGTCGACTGCCACATCTCGGCTGATCCCGTAGCGTTCTTCATGGTGTTCTGGCAGCGCCAGAGCCAGTGGAACGCGATAGCCAAGGGTCAGCTCATAGCCTGGGGTCGCAAGCCGTGGCTGGGCTTGAAGTTCAGGTCCCTCTTACGCAACCCTTGACCCGCCAGCACACCACATACGCGCATGGTCGTGAACTCGGCACGTCGCGACGCCGAGCGATGCTCTGCGTCGCTCGGTAGTTGCCTGATTGCCCTCCGTATAGTAACGTTTAGTTACCATTAAGCGATGGAGGCGATAGGTGCATCACTCTATCGTGCTATAGGGAGTCAATGATGCAACGTAGAGTGCGAGGTGGGCTCTTCTTCGTTGTATTGGCCTTGCTGCTGTTCGCGCTCGGGCCGGTCGCCACCGCTGCGCCGGCGGATGACTACGGTGAGTACTCCATGATGGCTCAGCGCCATGCCGGCCAGTTCTACTCCGGTGGAAACCTTGCGGGGCAGTGGTCGTGGACGCCGCACGGCGACGAGTCGGATGTGCTGTGGGGCGACCCGTCGAAGTGGCCCCCCGATAGCGCGGAACATTTCATCCATACCGGCGACTGGGTCCTGCTCGATGGGTGGCGCAGTTTCGGGAAGTACTACGTGCAGCGGGTGAACCGGGAGTTGATCGGTGAAAGCTCCTGTCAGAACATGACGCCGCTGCCATCAGACGGAAGCCGCCAACACTACGTGCAGTGGACGATCCCGGCGCACGCATACTGCCTCCAGGCGTGGGGCACCATCACCGAGCAGTTCAGCGGCAAGACCGTGGACTTCTTCCATTCGCAAGTGTGGTCACCGCCGAGTACCTGCAACAACGCCTACCTCGGGGCGCGAACCTGCATACGCCAGTGGGAAACGTGGTCAGACAACAACGGCGACCCAGGCCAGCCGATCACCCGCAAGCTGGAGCGAACCGTGTACCTGGCCCGCGGTGTTGGAATGGCCTTCGTCATCGATCAGACCTACCCGCATCCGTGGTACGCCGAATTGCACTCCGATTGGATCTGGTAAAGGACTGGTCCCCTGGGCTGGCCGTTACGTGCCCTGCACCGGCGGCGGCAGCGGGCCGACCTGACCGGGCCGCCTGGCAGGCCGGCTGCGCGCCCGCCCGTACCGTTCATGAGCTGCCTGCTTGCTCACCCCCAGTGACTGACCGATATCGGTCCACGGCGCGCCCCGGGTCCGAGCCAACCGCACCAGCCTCGCGCGCCACCGGTCTACCACCCGGGCGAGCGCCTCCACCGCGGTCAGGGCCTCGAGTACCGGTTCGACCGGGCGCCGTTGCGTGCTCGCAAAGGTGGGGCGCACAGCATCGGCGATGGCTTCCTGTGGAAGGTACCGCCCGAAGCGCTCAGCGGCGTGCAGTGCCTCGTAGGTCTGCCATGGCAACGGCGTCGGGCCCGCAGGTGGCGCGGGAGGTCGGGCACGCGGCGGCGCGGGCGCCGCTTCGCCGGGGTCCTTCAGCGGCGCCTCGGCGCAGGGGAGCTTCAGATGCACCCGGGTGGTCGTACCCCGCGGGCAGGTGTGCTGCTCGACAAGGTCGGACAGATGATTGACCAGCAGCAGGCCGCGGCCGTCCGGTCGCTTGGGGTCCGCCAGCGGACGGTCGGCGAGTGGGTCGTTGATGTGCCCGGAGTGTCGGACTTCGCAGACCAGGTAGCCTCGCTCGGCCCAGATCCGCAGCGCGCCGGTCCCCGAGCCGTGAACGAGGCTGCGAGCCACCAACTCACCAACGATCAGCTTGAGCTCCGAGTGATCGCCGCTCAGACCGAGCCGGGCGGCGTGATCGCACGCAAACTGTCCGGCAAGCGCCTGGTTGGTGACATCGAAGGTGAAACCAGGACCCACCGGCGGCCCGCACAGGCGGTGGCCGTCTGAGACGACGCGCTCGGGCGCGAAGGAGGTGCTAGGCCGCTCACCGCTGGCGTCAATCACCCGAGGGTGGTTTGCTTCGATCTCGGCGAGAGTCCGAGGGCCCACCCGGACAGCGTCATAGGGGCACAGCAAGGTGACCGGGCGGCCGGCGAGCGCGATGCTGATCAAGGTCTCGTGTTGGGCGCAGGCCGGATACTCCTTCGCGGTGCGTCCGGTCCACAGGTGCTCGCCGATGATGCGCACCCGCCCGCCCGGATGAGCATCGGCGAAAGCGCGCAGCACATTGGGGATGATCCGTCCCGGGTTACGGCCGGCCCGAGTCATGTCGAGCAGCCGGACCCGCTCTGCGTCGGTGCCCAGTTCGGTGAGAATGAGCCGCAGATTGGGGCCCGGCACGGCGAGCGCCACAGGCTCGCCGGCGGCCAGACCCGCGCGAACGAACGCCACCGTGCCTTCGAGATACTCCGCCGTGCCGCGGTAGAGCAGCGCTGGGTGCGCAAATTCGTCATCCCAGCGCGGTGCGGGGGCGGTCATCGCCGCAACAACCCCTTCACCCTGAGCGTGTTCACAGGAGGACCCACACGGCCGCGAGAACCGACGACCAGCACACCTACCACCTCGTCTCGACGCGACAAATAGCGGTAGCCGCCGACGGGTCGGCCAGCCACCCATTTACCGCGCCAAGCCCCACCACACAGAGTAGGTACTTATCAGTGTCGTGACAACCCGAAGTCGATGCCATTACAGCTAGTTGTCGGCGGCGCCACGACATCAGGCCCCACGGGTGCCACGGGTCCTCTCCCGAGAGGGAGACTTCCGACCGTGCCACACTGCCGAAAATCTCGCAGAGCGAAGGAGACACCCCCATGACGGCGATACAGGACCTGCTGAACCGCAACGCAGCACGCTCGCATCCGGGCCCCGGCCCGCTGCCGTCCCCGCCTAGCCTGCACGTGGCCGTGGTGGCCTGCATGGACGCCCGCATCGACCCGTTTGAGGTACTCGGCTTGCGGCCGGGCGAGGCGCACGTGATCCGCAACGGAGGTGGCGCCGTCACCGACGACGTGATCCGCTCCCTCGCGGTCAGCCAGCGAAAGCTGGGTACCACCGAGGTGATGTTGTTGCACCACACCAAATGTGGGATGGCGTCGTTCACCGACGAGGAGTTCTGGTCCGACCTTCAGGACGCCACCGGCCTGCGACCCACCTGGGCGGTCGAGACTTTCCGGGACGCCGAATCCGACGTGCGGCAGTCGATCGAGCGGGTACGGCGCAGCCCGTTTTTGACGAATACCACGGCGGTGCGAGGTTTTGTCGTCGATGTCGACACCGGCAACCTCGCCGAGGTCTTGCCATCCCAGCCGTGAACCCAACATTGCTGATCGCCTGGTTCGACGCCCATGCGCGGGACCTGCCCTGGCGCAAGGCCGGCACCACGCCGTGGGGAGTACTGGTCAGCGAGGTGATGCTGCAGCAAACCCCGGTGCATCGCGTTGTAGATGTGTGGACCGCGTGGCTGATTCGCTGGCCCACGCCGTCGCACTTGGCCGCCGAGACGCCAGGCACCGTCGTGCGCGCCTGGGGCAAGCTGGGTTACCCGCGGCGCGCGTTACGACTGCACGCGGCCGCCACCACCATCGCCGCGCAGTACGACGACGTGGTCCCCGCAGATGTGGAGATCCTGCTCACGCTGCCCGGAATCGGCGCCTACACCGCCCGGGCGGTGGCGGCATTCGGATACGGCCATCGCGTGCCGGTCGTGGACACCAACGTCCGCCGTGTCGTTGCACGAGCCATGCACGGCAACGCCGAGGCCGGTCCGCCGTCCACCTCTCGCGATCTGTCCGATGTGGATGGGATCCTGCCCGAGCGGTGTCCAGCTTCGCAGGCGGCCCGCTTCTGCGCCGCGCTGATGGAACTCGGTGCTGTGGTGTGCACGGCCGGCCGGCCGCGCTGTGCCGAGTGTCCGGTGGCCGGTGAGTGCGCCTGGGTGCGCGCCGGCCAGCCGGCCGCCACCGCCCCCGGTCGACCCTCGCAGCGCTTCGCGGGCACCGATCGTCAGGTGCGCGGGTTGCTGCTGGACGTGCTGCGGGCAGCTGCCGACCCGGTGCCCCGAGTGCGGCTGGATGCGGTCTGGCACGACGCGCCGCAGCGCGATCGGTGCCTGGGCTCGCTGCTCATCGACGGCTTGATAGAACCGACCCTGGACGGGCGCTACGCCTTGCCCGGAGAACACGCAGCGGCACCAGAGCGCTAGCCGTAGGCTGGCTGCATGGCCGTCGTGAAGATCAACGCAATTGAGGTGCCGGAAGGCGCAGGTCCCGAACTGGAGCGCCGGTTCGCGGCCCGCCATGAGTCGGTAACGTCGGCTCCCGGCTTTCTGCGGTTCGAACTGCTGCGCCCCGTTGCCGGGGGCAACCGGTACTTCGTCTACAGCCGCTGGGAAACCGAAGACCATTTTCAAGCCTGGCGCAACGGCCCGGGCATGGAGGCGCACTCGGGGAACGCGAAACCGGTATCGACCGGCTCCTCGGTCCTAGAGTTCGAAGTAGCCCAATCCGCCGACCCACCGCTCGGTACCGCCTGACCGCAGTTCGGAGCCGAATAGTTGTTTACAAGGCCTGTTGCCACTATTCGGCTCCGAACGGCGGTGTGCAAGCACACACGTGAAGGGGGCCCGATCCGGACGGATCGGGCCCCCTTCACCGACAAGGATCTACTCAGCGCTCGGGGCGCTGTCCAGGTCCACTAGGGGCGCATCGGGTACCCGCAACGCTTTGGCCGCGCCGCGGAATACGAACCGAGCGTTCTCGGCCGAGCCCTCGCCGTCCCAGTTCTCGGTATCAACGATGACGATCTGTCCGGGCTCGAGTTCCCCGAACAGGATCTTCTCCGACAACTGGTCCTCGATCTCGCGCTGGATGGTCCGGCGTAGCGGCCGAGCCCCCATCACGGGATCGAATCCACGCTTGGCCAACAGCTTCTTGGCCATCGCGGTGAGCTCCAGCTCCATGTCCTTGTTGCGCAGCTGAACCTCTACCCGAGTGATCATCAGGTCGACCATCGTGATGATCTCTTCCTCGGTGAGCTGATGGAAGACGATCGTGTCGTCGATCCGGTTGAGGAACTCTGGGCGGAAGTGCTTCTTGACCTCGTCGTTGACCTTGCTCTTCATCCGATCGTAGTTCGAGCTCTCGTCATTGCTCGCCGAGAAGCCCAGACCCACTGCCTTGGAGATGTCCGAGGTGCCGAGGTTAGTGGTGAAAATGATCACGGTGTTCTTGAAGTCCACCGTGCGACCCTGGCCGTCTGTCAGCCGACCGTCCTCCAACACCTGCAACAGCGTGTTGTACACCTCCTGGTGCGCCTTTTCGATCTCATCGAAGAGCACCACCGAGAAAGGCTTGCGGCGGACCTTCTCGGTGAGCTGACCACCCTCTTCGTAACCCACGTATCCGGGAGGGGCGCCGACGAGCCGGGATGCGGTGTAGCGGTCGTGGAACTCACCCATGTCGATCTGGATGAGTGCGTTGTCATCGCCGAACAAGAACTGCGCCAACGCCTTGGACAGCTCGGTCTTACCCACCCCGGAGGGACCGGCGAAGATGAACGAACCGGAGGGTCGCCTCGGGTCCTTCAGACCCGCACGGGTCCGACGGATCGCCTTGGACACGGCCTTGACCGCTTCGTGCTGGCCGATGATCCGCTTGTGCAGCTCATCCTCCATGCGCAGCAGCCTGGTGGTCTCCTGCTCGGTGAGCTTGAACACCGGGATTCCGGTCCAGTTGGCCAGCACCTCGGCGATCTGCTCATCATCGACCTCGGCGACGACGTCGAGGTCACCCGCCTTCCACTGCTTCTCCCGCTCGGTCTTCTTGATCAGCAACTGCTTCTCGGAGTCCCGCAACTTCGCGGCGCGCTCAAAGTCCTGAGCGTCGATGGCTGATTCCTTGTCCCGGCGCACCGCAGCGATCTTCTCGTCGAAGTCGCGCAGGTCCGGTGGTGCGGTCATCCGGCGGATCCGCATCCGGGCGCCGGCCTCGTCGATCAGGTCGATCGCCTTGTCCGGCAGGAACCGGTCATTGATGTAGCGGTCGGCGAGCGTGGCGGCCGATACCAACGCGCCGTCGGTGATGGACACCCGGTGATGCGCCTCGTAGCGGTCTCGCAGGCCCTTGAGAATCTCGATGGTGTGATCGAGGCTCGGCTCGGCGACCTGGATCGGCTGGAACCGGCGCTCCAGGGCCGGGTCCTTCTCCACGTACTTGCGGTACTCGTCGAGTGTGGTTGCGCCGATGGTCTGCAGCTCGCCACGCGCCAGCATCGGCTTGAGGATCGACGCGGCGTCGATCGCGCCCTCCGCGGCACCGGCCCCGACCAGCGTGTGCATCTCGTCGATGAACAAGATGATGTCGCCGCGAGTGCGGATCTCCTTGAGCACCTTCTTCAGGCGCTCTTCGAAGTCACCGCGATACCGGGAGCCGGCCACCAGCGAGCCCAGGTCCAGGGTGTAGAGCTGTTTATCCTTCAGAGTCTCGGGCAC
Source organism: Pseudonocardiaceae bacterium (assembly GCA_036266995.1). Classification (GTDB taxonomy): domain Bacteria; phylum Actinomycetota; class Actinomycetes; order Mycobacteriales; family Pseudonocardiaceae. The sequence goes on from DATAWX010000159.1 coordinate 23,385, forward strand.
CTCGCCCTTGACGATGTTCTGCGCGAGGCCCTCCACGACGGCGGTCTTGCCGACACCGGCCTCGCCGATGAGCACCGGGTTGTTCTTGGTGCGCCGGGACAGCACCTGCATGACCCGCTCGATCTCCTTGCCGCGCCCGATCACCGGGTCCAGCTTGCCCTCGCGGGCGCTGGCGGTGAGGTTGCGGCCGAACTGGTCGAGTACCAGCGAGGACGACGGGGTGCCCTCGCCACGCCCTGAGCCGGACTCAGCGGGCTCCTTGCCCTGGTAGCCCGATAGCAGCTGCAGTACCTGCTGGCGCACCCGGTTGAGGTCGGCACCGAGCTTGACCAGTACCTGCGCGGCCACACCCTCGCCTTCGCGGATGAGGCCGAGCAGGATGTGCTCGGTACCGATGTAGTTGTGCCCGAGCTGCAGCGCCTCGCGTAGCGACAGCTCCAGCACCTTCTTGGCTCGTGGGGTGAACGGAATGTGCCCCGACGGCGCCTGCTGGCCCTGGCCGATGATCTCCTCGACCTGCTGGCGCACCCCTTCCAGAGCGATGCCCAACGATTCGAGGGCCTTGGCTGCTACGCCCTCACCCTCGTGGATCAGACCCAGCAGGATGTGCTCGGTGCCGATGTAGTTGTGGTTGAGCATCCTGGCCTCTTCTTGGGCCAGCACAACCACACGCCGCGCGCGGTCGGTGAACCTTTCAAACATGGTGCACTCCTGACTGCCGCGCCATCGCGGCGCGGCCGGTACTGGGTCAGACAGTCCCTTCCGTCACTGTAGCTGCCGGACGGTCATCCTCGCTCCCGAACTGCTGCCCAACTCTCGCTGCAACGTGCCACCACCGGCCAGGATTCCGGGTAGCGGCGCCTTGTCCGCTCTAGGTGAACGTCGACCCGTTAGGGATGAGTGAGACTCGCTCGGGTGGTCTCCGGATAGCAGAGGGTGCCGCTGGGGATTCAGGCTGCTAGGTTTGCTCCGCATTAGGTAAGGCAAACCTGGTCTCGGTCTGCATCCCGGTTCCTGGGGAGGTCACTGGGGAGCGGTACCGAGAGGTGCAGGCGGAGAACCACGACCGCTGAGGAAAGGAGAAGTGTGCCGCACGCCATGGTGCCGGTGGGGGCGTTGCCAGCAGCTGTGCAGCCGCACCACGCGCATCCGCTGGCCGCGTCGGTCGCGACGGCCGACCGTGCGGTGACGTTGTTATCCTTCCGGATCTCCGACCGGCCATCGGATCTGCCCAGTGCCGGGTGGGTCAGGTGTGACCAGGCCCTGGCTGATCCGGACTTCTTCCCGCGGTGGCGCGAGCAGGTCGCGCAACGGCTGGCCGAGCAGCACGCCCCGGCCCCGCAGCAGACTCCGGAGAGAACACAGGTCCCAGCGAAAACCACTGGCGGCTATGTACTGCAGTGGTATCTGGTCATCCCGAGCTACCTCGGCGCGGCGTTGTTCCATTGTGCCCGGCGGGTGCCCTCGTTATCGCCGCGCCAGCTCAGCTTCCGGCTCGACCCGGTGGCGGTGCGGGAGGTGGCGTTACACCCGGGACGATTCTGGTGCCTGCCCGATGATCCCGACGCCGGCCATCCTGACGCCGTACCGGTGCCCGACGAGGCGGCCCTGGCGGCGATACTGCGCCGCCAGGTAATCGCGCACGCCATCCACTTCCTCACTGTTTACGGCCCGCTGGTGCGTTTCGGGTCCCGCACCCAGTGGGCGGCGGTGACCGACGTGCTGGACAGTGCCCTGCTGTTGGCGGGGCGAGCGTTCGGGTCACCGCAGGCCGGTGCCGCCGATGCCCGGCTGGTGCTCGCCGACGGCGAGCAACCGCTCACCTCGTCGTCGACGATCTGTGAGCTGACCGATGACCGCGGACGCCCGCACTGGACCCGGCTGCGCGGCTCATGCTGCTTTCTCTACGCGCTGCCCGGGGTGGCGCGTCCGTGTGCCAGTTGCCCACGGGTCAATGATGCCGAACGCGCCCGCATCTTCGGCACACTTGATCGGGCCTGAGATTGTCGCAGGCCGTATCTTCTTGATCTGTGGAACCCAAGCCAGCCGCGCACGCGCTGCCAGCGTGGCCGCTGCCGGCAGTGGTGGTCAACCCGATCGGTGTCGGCAACCCGGCGAAGCTGAAGACCCAGATCACTCGGGTGTGCGTGGAGTTGGGGTGGCGGGCACCGCTGTGGCTCCAGACCACCGTCGAGGATCCTGGTGGCGGCCAGGCCGCGGCCGCCCTGGCCGCCGGCGCAGATCTGGTGCTCGTCTGCGGTGGTGACGGCACGGTCCGCCAGGTGGCGCAAGTCCTCGCCGGATCGGGCACCCCGATGGGTTTACTGCCCACCGGCACCGCCAACCTCCTGGCCCGCAACCTTGCTATCGCGCGCTGCAACCCCAGCCGCGCCACCCGGGTAGCGTTGTGCGGGAAAAACCGCGCGGTCGACGTCGGGCGGCTATTCATCGACGACCGCGCCGAGGAACACGTCTTTCTGGTGATGGCCGGGATGGGCTTCGACGCGGCAATCATGACCGGTGCACATCACGAGTTGAAGGCCCGGTGGGGCTCGCTGGCGTATGTCGTCTCCGGGATGCGCGCGCTGACAGGTCTGCGGGCGGACATCACCCTTGCCGTGGACGGCCGACTCGAGCTCCCCCGGCGAGTCCGCGCAGTAGTGGTCGGCAACTGCGGCAGGCTTATCGGCGGTCTGGTGTTGATGCCCGCGGCCAAAGTCGATGACGGGCTGCTGGATGTGGTGACCCTCGGACCACGGGGAATCATCGGCTGGCTCGCGGTGGCCGCACGGGTGCTGTCCCGCCGCCGTGAGGGCCACCGGATAGTGCAGCACTGGCAAGGCCGCACCGTCATCATCAGCTCGGAAACCCCTCAACATGCGCAACTCGACGGCGATCCGATGGGCGAGGTGAAGGGCATGCGGATGACCGTCGATCGCGGCGCCCTGCTGGTGCGCTCCTGAAGCCCGATCGGGGTCAGTTGCGCAGTGTGGCTGAACCGCTGCCCGGGGGCACCGCGTTTACTGTGATGCGGGCGTCTCTGCCCGCGAGCTATTCATGCTTCGACGGAAGGAGCCGTCCGATGGTGAGCCTGGTGAAGGGTTTCGCAGGCAAGCCTGCGCATGCGCCGCTGACCGACATCGGTATCGGCGCCTATACCGCCGGCGTGGCGATGCTCGTGGCCGGTGCGGCCGGGTTCCAACAAGCCGCGATGGCCAGCGCGTCCGTGATCACAATCGGAGTCGGGCTTATCGCCGCCATACCGACCATCATCACTGGGCTGGTGGACCTGTTCGGTATTCCGGCTGATGCGCCCGCGCGCACCCTTGGCTGGTGGCATCTGACCCTGATGGCCAGTGCCACCGGCATGTTCGCTTGGACGTTCAAGTTGCAGTTGGCTGGATACTCCAGCGGCACGATCGTTACGATAGCGTTGATCGTCGGTGTCATCTCCTGGGTTCTACTCGTCGCCGGTGGCTACCTCGGCGGCGCACTCACCTTCGTCTACGGAGTTCGAGTACTCAAGCGTCCCCAGGCTGCCATGTCCGACGCACTGATCCCCGGTCGGGCCGACCATAACGACTAAGGGCTGTCATCGCGGTTTGGACCGGTAGGTGCATCTGGCCCGTTACCACACGCCCCGGTACCGTCCTACCCGGGACGGTACCGGCGCGTACTGGCCTCAACTCCCCTTGTGGTAAGCCTCCAAGACCTCAGCTGGGATGCGGCCGCGGTCTGAGACGTTGTAACCGTTCTTGCGGGCCCACTCGCGGATCGCGGCGTTCTGCTCGCGGTCCACGGATGCACGGCCACCGGTACTGGCCCGACGAGCCGTACCCGCTACCTTGCGACGCCCGCCTGCCCCGCTCGACTTGCGGGCGCTGCCGACATAGTCCGCCAGTGAGTCACGCAGCTTCCCCGCGTTACCAGCCGACAGATCAATTTCGTAAGACACGCCGTCGATACCAAACTCAACGGTCTCTTCGGCGGTACCTCCGTCGAGGTCATCGACCAAGGTTACGGTGACCTTCTGCGCCATGCGTCGTCCTCTCTCAGGGACGTGGTGGACGGAGCCATCCCACGACGACTCCACAACGACAACGAGTAGGTTAGCCCATTTCCGGACAGATTGCGAAATCAGTGGTCATCGGAGTGCACTATTGTGGTCGTACCAGCGGAAACAGGATGGTCTCACGGATACCCGAACCTGTGAGCGCCATGAGCAGCCGGTCGATCCCCATTCCCATGCCGCCACTTGGCGGCATTCCGTACTCCATCGCGGTCAGGAACTCCTCGTCCAGCGGCATCGCCTCGTCATCACCCGCCGCGGTGAGCACGGCTTGGGCCTCGAAACGTTCCCGTTGCACCACCGGATCGACCAGCTCTGAGTAGGCGGTGGCGGACTCGACGGACCGGATGTAGAGATCCCATTTCTCGGCCAGGCCCGCAGCGCTGCGATGTTCCCGGGTCAGCGGGGCGGTGTCCACCGGAAAGTCCTTCACGAAGGTCGGCGCGTACAGCTCGGCTACGACGAGGTGCTCGAACAACTCCTCGACCAGTTTTCCTGGTAGCCACGCAGGATTGCACGCAAGACCTACTCGCTCCGCGTGCCTGACCAACTCCACCCGACCGGTCAGCGGACTGATCTCCTCGCCAAGCGCCTTGGAGACAGCGCCGTACAGGCTGACCTGAGCCCATTCACCGCCGATGTCGTACTCGCTGCCGTCGGCGAGTCGAAGTGTTGTGGATCCGAACACGTCGCGGGCCACCGTCTGGTACAGCATGCGGGTCAGCTGCGCCATGCCATCATAGTCGGTGTAAGCCTGGTACACCTCGAGCATGGTGAACTCCGGCGAGTGCGTAGAGTCTGCGCCCTCGTTGCGGAACACACGGTTGAGCTCGAAGACGCGCTCCATCCCGCCAACCACGCAACGCTTGAGGTAAAGCTCTGGAGCGATCCGCAGGTAGAGGTCGGTATCGAGAGCGTTGGAGTGCGTCACAAACGGCCGTGCAGCGGCTCCACCATGCACGATCTGTAGCATCGGTGTCTCAACCTCGACGAAGTCGAGTGAATGCAGCATCGCACGGATCGATCGAACTGCGTCGGCGCGCACCCGGGCGGTCCGCCGGGCCGCATCACGAACGATGAGATCGAGATAACGCTGCCGGACCCGGGTTTCCTCGGCCAGTTCCTTGTGCGCAGTCGGAAGAGGCCGTAACGCCTTGGCGGCCATCTGCCATTGCGTGGCTTGCACGGACAGCTCCCCGCGGCGCGACGTGACCACTTCGCCGGTCACGGAGACGAGATCGCCGAGGTCGACATCGGCCTTCCACGCGGCCAGTCCGTCGGCGCCCACATTGGCCAGGCTGAGCATGGCCTGCAACTCGGTCCCATCGCCCTCACGCAACGTTGCAAAGCAGAGTTTACCTGCGCTGCGCAGGAATATAACCCGACCGGTCACAGCGACGTGATCGCCGGTGACCGCGTCCGGCGGCAGTCCGGCGTAGGAGTCGCGGATTTCCTTCAGGGTTCGGGTACGCGGCACTGCAACGGGATATGGGTGCGGCCCGGAAGCAAGCATCCGCTCCCGTTTGTGCCTGCGCACCCGCATCTGGTCAGGCAAGTCGTCGTCTGCGTGGGATAGCTCCGTAGTCACCCCGGACAACCTAGTGATCCGCCGCGCGCGCCTTGACCCCCGGTACCGACTGGCGCGCCACCGCTGCGTGGTTCCCGAACTCCACAGCAGCGCTGTTTTGAGGCGGCGCAGCAGCTCTGCTGTTTCGTTCGGGAAGCACAGAGTTAGTTTCGGAACAACAGGGCGGATGGGGTCAGCTGATATTGCGTTCGAAGACCATCCGCAATCCCCGCAGGGTGAGGTGCGGGGCGTGGTGGGTGATGGTCTGGGATTCGGCGATCAGCAGTGGGGCCAGCCCGCCGGTGGCGACCACCACCACATCGGCCTCGGCACCCGGGGCCAGCTCCGCGGCGATCCGTTGGACCAAGCCATCCACCTGCCCGGCGAAGCCGAACAGCAACCCGGACTGCAGCGCTTCCACGGTGCTCTTGCCGATCACCGACCGAGGTCGGATGAGCTGAACCTTCAGCAGCTGGGCCGCGCGACTGGCCAGCGCATCGATGGAGATTTCGATGCCGGGCGCCAGCGCGCCGCCGAGAAACTCGCCACGCTCGCTGATCACGTCGAAGTTGGTGGAGGTACCGAAGTCCACCACGATCGCCGGGCCGCCGTAGAGGGTGAAGGCGGCCAGCGTGTTGACGATCCGGTCGGCACCCAGTTCACGGGGATTGTCGTAGTGCAACGGCACCCCGGTGCGTACCCCGGGCTCGACGATCACCCGCGGCAGCTGCGGCCAGTACCGGTCCACCATCACTTTCAACTCACGCAGCAACGCGGGCACCGTGGACAGCGCAGCGATCCCCGTGATCTTGCCGGAATAGTCACCGAGCAGGCCGCGGACGGTCAGCGCCATCTCGTCGGCGGTCATCCTGGCGTCGGTCCGCATCCGCCAGTCGTGCACCAGGTCAGCGTCCTTGCAGCCGCGGCCCCGATCGGCGGCGAACAAGCCGAGAACGATGTTGGTGTTGCCGATGTCTACGGTGAGCAGCACTCACTGGCCCCCGTCAGATGCCGGCCGAGCCGGCGATGAGGTTCCCGGCCGGGGCGTGTGCTGGGTCGTCGCCCTGGTGCACAATGCGGTTGTCGGCGTCGACGAACACCACCCGGGGCAGGTAGTGCCGGGATTCGTCTTCGTTCATCGTGGCGTAGGCGATGAGGATCACCAGGTCGCCGAGGGTCACCAGATGCGCGGCGGCGCCGTTGATCCCGACCACGCCGCTGCCCCGGGGACCGGGGATGACGTAGGTCTCCAGCCGGGCGCCGTTGGTGACGTCCACGATCGCCACCCGCTCGCCGGGGAGCAGATCAGCGGCGTCCATCAGGCCCTCGTCGACCGTCACCGACCCTACATAATGCAGATCAGAATGGGTGACGGTGGCCCGGTGGATCTTGGACTTCAGCATCGTCCGGAACATCACGGGCTCCTCGTCCGTTCGAGTCGGCACCCAGCAGCAGGCCGACGTTGTCGATCAAACGTGTGGTCCCGACGGTGGCCGCCAGCAACAGCCGGGCCGGTCCATGTCGCGGGGCCGGGCCGAGCTGGGGGTTGCGCAACGCCAGGTAGTCCAGTGCGACGGCGGGCTGACTGGCCAACACCTCGCCGGCCGCTGCTAACACCGCGTCATGACCCTGCGCGCCGGCCTGGGCACCGGCGCTCAGGGCCGCCGACAACGCGACCGCGGCACCCCGGGCCTCGGCATCCAGGTGGACGTTGCGCGACGATAGCGCGAGCCCGTCGGCTTCTCGCACTGTGGGCACCCCGAAGACCTGCACACCCATCCGCAGGTCGGCCGCCATCCGCTGCACGAGCACCAGCTGCTGGTAGTCCTTCTCGCCGAAGAACGCCCGATCCGGTGTGACGATTCCGAACAGCTTGGCCACCACCGTGAGCACCGCGGCGAAGTGACCCGCTCGGCTGGCACCCTCCAGCTGCGCACCCAGCGCACCGGGTGTCACGGTGGTGTCGGATCCGGGCGGGGACATCACTGCCACGCTGGGAGCGAAGATCAGCTCCACGCCCTCGTCCCGGCACATCGCGAGGTCGGCGTCGAAGTTGCAGGGGTAGCGGTCCAGGTCGTCGGGGGAGCCGAACTGCAGGGGGTTGAGGTAGATCGACACCACCGTGCGGCCGCCCGGGGTGGCCCGAGCGGCCCGAATCAACGCCCGGTGGCCGTCGTGCAACGCTCCCATCGTCGGGACCAGCACGACCGGGTGGCCGGCCGCGCGCAGCATGCCGGTCACCGCGGACAGCGCAGCGGGGTCTTCGTAGACAGTGAGTTCATCGCGGAGCAGGCTGGTCACCGTCGCTCCTGCAGGGTCTCCCGGACCCGCTCGGCGGCCACTGGTGCCAGCAGCCCGGCGGCCTGCGCCCGGTCGGCAGTCCTGGCGGCCTGTACCCGGTAGGACTCGAGCAACTCCGGCGCGGAGTCCGCGAGCACCCGCAGGTGTAGCCGTACCGTGTCGACGTCGCCGCGGGTCACCGGCCCGGTCAAGGCGCGGTCGCCGTGGCGCAGCGTGTTGTCCAGCGCCGCCTCCAGCAGCGGGCCCAGCAGCCGTTCGGCGGGCACCACGCCGGCCTGCTCCAGCGCGTCCACCGCGTCGCGCACCAGGGTGGCCAGGTGGTTGGCACCGTGGGTCAGCGCCGCGTGATACAGCGGCCGGGCCTGCGGTGGCACGCGCACCGGCTCGGCGCCCATCTCCAGCACCAGCGCTTCGCCGACGCTCCAGCCGGTCTCGTCGGCGACTGTGACGCCGACGCAGGCCGCCGCCAGTCGCGCGACGTCCTCCGGACGCCCGGTGAAGGTCATCGCGGGATGCAGCGCGAGCGGCAGCACGCCGAGCCTTGTCGCTGGCGCCAGCACGTCCACCCCCCGAGCACCGCTGGTGTGCACCACCATCTGGCCGGCCCGGAACGCCCCGGTCGTGGTGAGCCCGGACACCAGGCCCGGCAGCACGTCGTCGGGGACGGCGAGCAGCACCAGATCCGACCGCCGCACCACCTCGTCGGGCGCGAGTACCGGAGCATCAGGGAGCAGGTTCGCGGCGCGGCGCAAGGATGCTCGGGAGACCGCACTCACCCCGACTACCACGTGCCCAGCACCCGAGATGGCGGCGCCCAGCACCGACCCCACCCGGCCGGCGGAGACCACGCCCACGGCCAGTCGGGCTGGGCGGCCGGCTACGCCGCGAGACACGAACGCACCCGACCGTGGCATCGTCGCCATTGCCGTCCTCCAGATGTTCCAGTCCCACGCTGGCCGCGGGTACCGGACTGCCGCAGATTAACCCCACTGGTGCTATTCGCGCCGGTTGGCGTGAGCAGCTTCACTCAACGGGTAGTTTCCGGCCTGCTGGGCCCGATCCCGAGCGGCCAGCAGCGCGTCCAACGCCTCGTGATGCCATCGTCCGGTGTCGGCACCAACCTCGCCCGGACGCATCCGGTCTTGTGAGAAGGCGAGCTCGGTGACCGCATGCTGGTAGTCACGCACCGCGTCGGCGGCGGTTTCACCCGCTTGGCGACGCACCGCGGAAGACCATCCCCGCCGACCGGCCTGGCTGGCCAGCAACGGGACCTCGCTGGGAGCGATCCAACCCGCACTGGCGAATCCCGGCAAAGCCGCGGAGATCACCCGTTGTTCCCGACGGCGCTGCCAGAGCACCAGCACGATCAATCCGCCGAACAGCGGCACCATGATCACCCCGTAGAAGGTGGGGAGAAAGCCGAAACCGGCAGACGCGTTCCACAGCGAGTGCAGCCCCACAGCTGCCGAGTACCCGATGAGTGGCAGCGCCAACCGGGCCTGGTTGCGGCGGCGAACAGTCAGTCCCACGGCGATCCCGGTCATCGCGGTGAACACCGGATGCGCGAACGGGGCGAGCACGCCCCTCATCAAGAACACCATGGCCACCCCGCCACCGTCGCCGACTAGCCCGTCGATGGCGAACGCGCGCCCGAAGTAGAGAACGTTCTCAGTGAACGCGAAGCCCGTGGCGACCATCCCCGCGTAGACGATCCCGTCCACCACGCCGTCGAACTCGCGGCGCCGCAGCCACAGCAGACCGACCAGGAACGCGCCTTTGAGGGCCTCTTCGATGACCGGGGCGGAAATCACCGCCCCGACGAGATCGCCACCCCCCGTGCCGAGCACCTGGTCCCCGAACGCGGTCGCGGAGTCGTTCACCGTGGCCGCGCCGAGCACCGAGATCCCCGCACCCCACAGGAACGCGGCGAGTAGCAGCCGTGGCGGCTCGGGCTCCCAGCGGTCCACCCACAAGAACACCGCCACCACCGGCAACACCGGCAGGACCGCCGCCATCGCGCCGACCAGCACGGCAGGACCACCGAGATCGGTGCTGATGAAGCCGAGTGCGATGAGAAAGGGGACGGCCAGCGCAACCAGACCCAGCGCAGGCAACAGGACCTGCCCGTGGTGCGCACGAATACCCGGCGAGCTCTGGCCGACCGCTCCGAACCCAGTCATGGCGTCGCAGCCTAGGTCAGGCTGACGCTGCGGTGCCGCTCTCCCGAGTGCGCCTGCGCCGGGGGGTCGAAGCTGACCCGTGGGCGGCCAGCAGATCCTGCACCGTCCGTTGGGTTTGCGCCGCAGCGCCACCGTTGTTGTGAGCACCGTTGTTGTGTGCGCCATCGATGTTGGATCCGGTGCGTTCCCAGCTTGGGACACCGTGGCGGCCCTGGTCGTGGGAGCTCGGTGTTCCTGGGCGTCCGGGGCCGAAGCGGAAATCAGGACCAGCCAGGCTGTCCCTGGACGTAGCGGTGGGCATGGGGGTGGGCATGGGAGTGGACGCAGCCACCGACGCGATCGCCGGCCTGGGCGAACTGGTCATCTTTAGCTGGGTGGCCATCGTCGGCGTGGTGGAAGCTGCCGCCAGCTGCGCCAGATTTCCCCCGATGGCCGCAAGCTCGGCCCGTAACTGCCCGATCTCACGCTGCTGCGATAGCTGCGCCTGCTCGCGAAGCGCGCGCTCGACGGCCAGGGCGTGTTCCCGCCGGGCAACTACCTCGCGTTGGAGTTCGCGCTGGTAGGCCTCCCGCAGCTGGTCGGCGTGCTCGGCTCGCGAGCTGATCTCGCGCCGCGCTCGTGCCGTGGCGAACGCGGCGAGCAGCGCCGCCCAGAGCGCCGCGACAACGCCCAGCCTCAGTAGGCGGGCATCGTGGGTGCCCAGGGCGAGCACGGCTGCCGCCGCCGCGGCCATGACCACCGTGCTCAGCATCAGGACCCGAGCGCTGCCCGGCAGCGACGCAGGCTCAAGGGTCCCGGACATGGCGGATACCGTACCGGCTTACCGGGGAGCTGTAGACCTTTCGGCGGTAACAGGCAGCCACCGTGCGGTGACAGGTGGCGCAGGTGATCAGCCGTCCTCCGATTCCGGATCGTCAGGACCGTCCGGGGTCCGGCAGCAGTACTCCAGCCACAACGCAGCACCCACCAGCGCCCCCGCGCAGACCGCCCCGATCGAAGCGGCGACGGTGTCCGAGGCGGCGGATTGCAGTATCGACCGCTCGGGCAGCACGTAGCCGAGCACCCCGAGCCAGGCTCCCGCCGTGATGGCACCCGCCAGCGAGGACGCCTTGGCCAGAAAGACTGCCTTCGCCGCGGTGAGCGCCTGCACCGGCCGCGTTCCGGGACGCTGGCGGATCCGTGCCCGCAGCGTATTGCCCAGCACCACCTCGGCGATCGCGAAGACGAGCAGCGTGGTGCCGGCCGGCTGCGGCAACGTGGGCACGTCGCCATAGGACAGCTGCAGCAGCAGGTTCACCAGCACCGCCGCGATCAGCCCGGCAGCGACCAGATCACGGGCCCTGGTGAAGGTCACGGGCACCCCCCATCGCAGTGAGCCTCCATCACAGTGGGCGCAGCACCAGGTCCTCCCGGCGCCGCACGCTACGCCGCTCAGCGGTCGGCAAGGCGGCAACCAGGTCGGCCACCCTGCCATGGCCGGCGAGCACCGCGTCGGGTGCGACATCGAGCCAAGGCACCAACACGAAGGCGCGCTGGTGTGCCCGGGGGTGCGGCAGGGTCAGCTGGGGATCGTCCTGGCAGGTCTGCTGGACGTCGATCACATCGACGTCCAGAGTGCGCGACCCCCACCGGACTTCGCGGGTGCGCTGCGCGGCGGTCTCACAACGCTGCCCGCGGCGCAGCCACTCCCGCGCATCGGCTGTCGGGTCCTCGACCAGCAAGACGGCGTTGAGGAACTCCTCGCGCACCACATCGGCCTCGACGGCCCCCCACGGCTCAGTCGAGTACACCGGTGACGCCGCACGCACCACATCCCCCAACAGCGCGACACACCCGCGCAGATACCCCAACCGATCACCCATGTTAGACCCGATCGACAACACTGCCGCGCTCATCGCACGCGTGCCCCGATTGAGATCACGGGCGCACGTTTCGGGAACGGTGGGTGGTCACGGAGACGTCGGTGAAAGCCAGGGAGATGGGGGCTTGGGGTTTGTGGACGGTGACTTCTACTGCTTGGACGCGCTGGTCGGTGAGCAGGTCGGTGGCGATTCGGGCGGCCACCGTCTCGATCAGGTTGCAGGGTTGTCCACCGACGATGTCGGCGGCTCGCTGGGCGAGCGCGCCGTAGTCCAGCGTCGCGGACAGCTGATCAGTGGCCCCGGCGGGCCCGAGGTCGAGCCAGACCGTCGCGTCGACGACGAACTCCTGTCCGAGCGCTCGTTCGTGTTCGTGCACCCCATGGCGGCCATGCACCCGCAACCCGGTCAGGGTGATCCGGTCACCGCCGATTTCGGGGCTCACAGCGGTCCCGCACCTGGTGCGACGGCGGCGGCGAGCCGCCAGGCCGCAGCGACGGCGACGGCGTCGCGGGACGTTGCGGCGTCGTGCACCCGGACCCCCCAGGCGCCCGCCGCCGCGGCCAGCGCGGACACCGCGGCGGTGGCGGTGTCCCGGCCGTCACAGCGTCGTGGGGCGCCGTTCGGGCCGGCCAGCAGGGTGCCGAGAAATCGTTTGCGAGAGGCCCCCACGAGGACCGGGAACCCCAGTTCGGTCAGCACCTCGAGATGTCCCAGCAGCGCCCAGTTGTGCGCCGCCGTCTTAGCGAAGCCGAGACCAGGATCCAGCACCAGCGCACCGGGGTCGACCCCGGCGACCACCGCGGCGTCCACCCGGGCCACCAGCTCAGCGCGCACCTCGACGACCACATCGGAATACGTGGCCAGCTCGTCCATCCGGTCGCTGTGCCCGCGCCAGTGCATGAGGATCCACGGCACGCGGCAGCGGGCCAGCACCGGCGCCATCGCCGGGTCGGCCAGACCCCCTGAGACGTCGTTGACCATGATCGCGCCGGCTTCCAGGGCGGCCTCGGCGACGGCCGCTCGGGTGGTGTCCACGCTGCACGGCACGCCACTGGCGGCCAGCTCCCGCAGCACAGGTACCACCCGGGCGATCTCGGTGGGTGCATCGACACGCTGGGCGCCCGGGCGAGTGGACTCGCCCCCGACGTCGACCAGATCGGCGCCCTGAGCGCGCAGCGCCACACCATGGGCTACCGCGTCATCACGATCGCAGTACCGGCCACCATCGCTGAAGGAGTCGGGAGTGACGTTGAGGATGCCGATCACCACACAGCGACCGGGAACGGGCAGCGCCGGGTGCACTATCACCTCCGCATCAGATCCAGCACCTCGCTGCGGGAGGAGGCGCTGGTCTTGAACAACCCCCGCACAGCCGACGTCGTGGTGGTCGCTCCGGGCTTGCGGACGCCCCGCATCGCCATGCACAGGTGCTGAGCCTCGATCACTACGATGGCCCCCCGCGGTTGCAGCCGGCGGACCAGCGCGTCGGCGACCTGCGAGGTGAGCCGCTCCTGCACCTGCGGGCGCCTCGCGTAGAGGTCGACGAGCCGGGCGAGCTTGGACAGCCCAGTGACCCGGCCGACCGCGTTCGGGATGTAGCCGACATGCGCCATGCCGTGAAAGGGCACCAGGTGGTGCTCGCACTGGCTGTACATCGGGATGTCCTTGACCAGCACGAGCTCGTCGTGCCCTTCGTCGAAGGTTCGCTCCAGCACCGTGTCGGGGTCGACGAACAGGCCGGCGAACATCTCCTGGTAGGCCCGCGCGACCCGGGCCGGAGTCTCCCGCAACCCCTCCCGGTCTGGGTCCTCTCCGCAGGCAATCAGTAGTTCGCGCACCGCCGCTTCCGCCCGGGCGTGGTCGAACACTCGGTGCGCGCCCACCTCGAACAGCGTCAGCGGTTCCCGTCCTCGCCGAACCAGGGCTTCGACTGGTCATCCCCAGGGGGCTCCTGAGGAGGGCGACCTCCGGGTGGTGCGGGCCGCCAGGACGGCGTGGGTGGTTCGGTGGCTGGGCGCCACCCCGGCGGTGCGCCATAGGTTGGCGGACCTGAGCTCGGCGGGCTACCGGGTCCCTGGGGGCTGTTCGGGCTGCCGGGCGCCTGCAGGCCGTCTGATCCGCGTGGGGGCAGCGGATAGGACTTGGTGTACGGCGGGAACCCGACCTGCGTCGGACCCGGAGTTGGTTGCCCAGGTGCCGGGTATCCGGTGCTGCCGCCGTTGGCCGAACCCGCCGGGTAGCCCGGGTGCGGACCCGCACCGTTGGGACCGGGGTGACCGGGCGGGCCATGCGGGGGTCCGCCCGGCAGGTCATCAGCGCCTGGCGCCACGCCGACCGGGGTGGGAGTGCGTTCCTGCGGCGGCCACGGCTCGCCACGCTCCTTGGCAAGCTCGCCAGCGGTCTTGATCGGCGGCTTGTCCGAAGGGGTGCGGCCGCCGAAGTCATTGAACGCGGTGATCCGCGGTCGCTTGTCCACCCGGCTGAAGACGCGCTGAAGGTCCTTACGATGCAGCGTCTCCCGGTCCAGCAGTTCAACGACCAGCTCATCGAGGACATCTCGGTAGGTGTTGAGGATGTCCCAGGCCTCGGTGTGCGCTGCTTCGATGAGCGCCCGCACCTCTTCGTCAATCTCGTGTGCGACTTCGAGGGAGTAGTCCGGCTGCCGTCCCGCCGAGCGGCCGAGGAACGGATCACCCTGCTCTTGGCCGTACTTCACCGCACCCAGGCGCGCGCTCATCCCGTATTCGGTGACCATCGCCCGGGCGATCTTGGTGGCCTGCTCGATATCCGAGGATGCCCCGGTTGTCGGCTCGTGGAACACCAGTTCCTCCGCCGAGCGTCCACCCAGTGCGAACACCAGCCGGGCGATCATCTCCGACCGGGTCATCATCTGCTTGTCGTCCTCGGGAACCACCAGCGCGTGCCCGCCGGTGCGCCCCCGGGGCAGGATCGTGAGCTTGTACACGGGGTCGAGGTCGGGCATCGCCCAGGCAGCCAGTGCGTGCCCACCCTCGTGGTAAGCGGTGATCTTCTTCTCGCGCTCGGAGATGATCCGGTTCTTGCGCCGCGGACCGCCGATCACCCGGTCGACCGCCTCCTCCAGCGCGGCGCCGTTGATCAGCTTGCCGCCTTCCCTGGCGGTGAGCAGTGCGGACTCGTTGATAACGTTGGCCAGGTCAGCTCCGGAGAAGCCGACGGTGCGCTTGGCCAGCCCCTGGAAGTCCACGTCGGTATCGAACGGCTTGCCCTTGGAGTGCACTTCAAGGATGGCTCGACGGCCTTGGATGTCCGGCGCGGAGACCGGGATCTGCCGGTCGAAGCGGCCGGGCCGCAGCAGCGCGGGGTCCAGGATGTCTGGACGGTTGGTCGCGGCGATGAGGATGATGCCGCCCCGGGCGTCGAAGCCGTCCATCTCGACGAGAAGCTGGTTGAGGGTCTGCTCGCGCTCATCGTGCCCGCCGCCGAGTCCAGCGCCGCGCTGCCGGCCCACCGCGTCGATCTCGTCGACGAAGATGATGCACGGGGAGTTCTGCTTGGCCTGCTCGAACAGGTCCCGCACTCGCGACGCACCGACCCCGACGAACATCTCGACGAAGTCCGAGCCGGAGATCGAGTAGAACGGCACCCCAGCCTCGCCGGCCACCGCACGAGCCAGCAAGGTCTTGCCGGTTCCAGGCGGGCCGTAGAGGAGCACGCCCTTGGGGATCTTGGCGCCGAGCGCCTGGTACCGGCTCGGGTTGGCGAGGAAATCCTTGATCTCCTCCAGTTCCTCGACGGCCTCATCGGCGCCGGCGACGTCGCCGAACGTCGTCTTGGGCATGTCCTTACTCAGCTGTTTAGCCTTGGACTTGCCGAAGTTGAGCACCCGGTTGCCGCCACCCTGGACGTTGTTCATCATCCACATCAACAGCAGGAGCAACAGGCCCAGCGGGATGAGGTAGATCAGCACCTGGAACAGCAGGGACTGCTGGGTGACCTTGGTGTCCCAACCGTCTGGGATCGGTGAAGCGCGCAGCGCCTGGGTGATCTGGTCAGTGCTCTGCTCGGGGTACTGGGTGAGCACCTTCGTGCCGTGGATGCCCTGAACCGGATGGTCCAACGTCAGCCGCAGGCGCTGCTCTTTGTCCTCGAGCGTCGCCTGCTTGACGTTGTGGTCAGTGAGCTGCTGCAATGCCTGCGAAGTGGTGACCTGGCTGTATCCCCGGGTGTCGTCGAGGAGGAAGCCAAAGGCGTAGTACAGCAGCAACCCGGCTAACACCCACAACAGCGGGTTGCGAAGTATTTTCTTGCGGTCCATGCGGCTACGGCCCCTCGGTGGCCTCGACCCTCCTGAGCTGACTGTGCTGTCCTTTGCTAGTACCTCTCCACCATCGAGGACAGCAGAGCACTCCCGTTGTCACCACCCTACCTGGCGGGCCCGACCGCCGGTTGGCGGATGAAGCAGAGTTGACGCGCGGGCGGCGGTGTAAACCTCCCGTGGTGGTATCGGCGTCTCGGCTTACACCACAAATTGGTGGTCGGGGAACCGCTAGTCGGCGTAGACCTTGGGCGCGAGGGTCCCGATGTAGGGCAGGTCCCGATAGCGCTCGCCGTAGTCCAAGCCGTACCCGACGACGAACTCCTGTGGAATATCGAAGCCGATGTAGCGCACCGACACGTCGACCTGGACCGCGTCGGGCTTGCGCAGCAACGTGCACACCTCCAACGTGGCAGGACGGCGCGTCGCCAGGTTCCGCAACAACCAGGACAGCGTCAATCCCGAGTCGAGGATGTCCTCCACGATGAGGACGTTGCGCCCGGAGATGTCGCGGTCGAGGTCTTTGAGGATCCGTACCACCCCCGACGATGAGGTCGCCGAGCCGTAGGAAGCCACCGCCATGAACTCCAGCTGTACCGGGATGGGCAGCGCGCGGGCGAGGTCGGTCATGAACATCACCGCGCCCTTGAGCACCCCGACGAGTAGCAGGTCGCCCTTGTCGCATTCGGCCTGGTAGTCGGCGGCGACCTGGTGCGCGAGCTCCGCCGTGCGGCGCCGGATCTGCTCTTCGGTGACCAGCACCGAGGCGATGTCACCCGGGTAGAGACCATTACCCAGAGCAGCGTCATCGTGCTGCATGCAACCTCCCTTGTGCCCGCACCAGCTCGATACCACCTGGCAACCCCAGCGCACCCTGCCCCGACCATCGGCCGATGAGATCGTCGGCCGCCCGTAGGTGGGCGTCGGTCAGCTCGGGCACACCGGCATCGAGCAACCAGCGACGCAGCACCCGGCGGCGCAGCGCGGCCGGCGCCTGGGCAAGCGACGCGACGTCGAGGTCGGCAGCGCCTGTCTCAGGGCTCGATTCTGAGGCCCGGAGCGCTGCTGCCAGCAACGCGAGCGCCTGCCCGTCGAGCACGTCGAGATCCTCCTGTAGCTGCCGGGCAGTGCGGGCCAGCGCCTGCGCGACCCCGCCGGCAAGCACATCTTCCAGTAGCGGCAGCACCTGGGTGCGCAGCCGGACCCGCTGGAACCGGGGTTGTGCATTGTGCGGATCGATCCACGGGACCAGATCCAGCGCGTGACAAGCCGCGACGGTGACCGCCCGGCGCACCCCGAGCAACGGCCGGCCCCAGGGTGGATCGAGCTCCCGCATCCCCGCGACCGACCGGGGCCCCGAGCCCCGACCCAGCCCGAGCAGCACCGTCTCAGCTTGGTCATCCAGGGTGTGGCCGAGCATTACCAGGGCCCCGGCCGGCGCGGCTTCGCGCAGCGCCGCGTACCTGGCCCGGCGGGCCGCCGCTTCCGGCCCACCAGGACCCTCCACGGTGGTCTGCAGCACCCGCACCGTGGTGGCGCCGAGCCGGCGTAGCGCCTGCGCGGCGGACTGCGCCACCTGCGCCGAGCCCGGCTGCAACTGATGGTCGACGACCAGGCCGTGCACCGCCAGGCCCAGCCGCTCGGCGTGGTGCACCGTCGCGGCGGCCAGGGCCAGCGAATCGGCGCCCCCGGAGCAGGCCACCGCGATGGAGTCCCCCGTGTTGTGGATGGCCAGGAACCGGCGGACCGCGGCGCGCACCTCGCAGACTGCTGGGTTGGCCGGTTTTAGACTGGGGCCATGCGGTATAGCCAGGCCGC
This sequence comes from Pseudonocardiaceae bacterium, assembly GCA_036266995.1. Taxonomy (GTDB): domain Bacteria; phylum Actinomycetota; class Actinomycetes; order Mycobacteriales; family Pseudonocardiaceae. Next base: position 41,479 of record DATAWX010000159.1, read on the forward strand.
CGGATCGATGATCTCGGCGCGGGTGGGCAGCGTTTCCGGTGAGGTCCACACCGCATTGAACCCGTCCATGCCGACAACATCCACAACGTGGCGGGTAAACGCCGCACCCTCGGCGTACTGACGCAGCTTGGCGTCCATGCCCAGCACGGCCCGCAGCACCCGCTCCATGATGCTGCCGCCCTGGCGCCGGGCGGTGAAGCGCTGGCGAATCACCCGCACCGAGGGCACCACGGACGGTCCGACCGCGTCCATGACGTGGTCGGCGTGCCCTTCCAGCAGGGTGGCCAGGGCGAGCAGGCGGTCCAGCACCGCACGCTGCTCGGGGTCCTGGAGCAGGCTCAACACGCCCAGAGCGTCCGGCGCCTCCCCTCGCCGGACCCCGCGAAGCGCCGCGGGCAGCCGGCCGATCATCTTGGCCACGGTGTCCGGGTCTTCGGTGGCGGAGATGAAGGACTGCACCTGGCTGGAGAAATGGTCACGTAGCCACGGCACGGCATTGAACTGCAGCCGGTGGGTCGCCTCATGCAGGCATACCCACATCTGGAACTCATCGGCCGGGACGTCCAACGTCTGGCTGACGTTGACCACGTTCGGGGCCACCAGCAGCAGCCGCCCGGGATCTTCCGACGGGCCACCGAACGGGTCGTACTGTCCGAGCACCCGGGAAGCCAGGAAGGCCAGCGCGACGCCCACCTGCATGCCAGTGGTGGTGGCCAGCACGCGCCGGGTCCGCCCCTCCGGAATCCGGTAGTCGGCCAGCAGCCGGGACAGACCTTCGGCCGCCGCATCCACCCATCCGGGTCGGTCGACGACGTCGGCGGGGCGCGGCGGAAGGCCATCGTCGAGCCCGGTCAGCTTCCGCACGTGCTTCTCAGCGATCACCGACATGGCGCGCATCTGGCGCACCGCCGCGGCCGCGTCATCGACGGGCAGCGCCGGCCCGGCTGGTAGGAGGCGTTGCGCGGTGACCGCGGCCACCGCCCAGTCGATCGGGGCGCCGGCCGGACCCGTCCGGGGCGCCTGCGGGGTGTCGAGCGCGGGTTGTCCCATGCCTACGACGGTACGGAACTAGTGGCAACCGCACGACCGTAGCCCGGCCGCCAGCGCATCGAGCCGAGGCCGGACCGACACCGGGTTGGGCCCATTGGACAGTAGCGCGAACACCAACATCCGTCCGTCGGAGTCCAAAACGGTGCCCGCCAGGCTGTTGACGCCGGTCAAGGTGCCGGTCTTGGCCCGCACCCAGCCCCGGCCGGCGGCCGCCGGGCCGTGGTAGCGATCGGCCAGCGTGCCGCTGCCGCCCGCCACCGGCAGCCCCACCAGTATCGGTCGCAGCGCGACGGTCCGCTGCTGGTCAGACGCGTCGGCGTGGGAGTCGGGCGCGGCTGCCGAGCCCAGCAGTTCGGTGAGCAGGGTGGCCGGGACAGCGTCGTTGACGGACAGTCCACTGCCGTCGACCATGGTGGCTCCGCTTACGTCGAAGCCGTGCTGGCTCAGTACGGTGAGCACCGCCTGGGAAGCTCCGGCGAACGACGGTTGCGCCCCGATCGTGTGGGCAACCTCACGGGCCAGCACCTCGGCGAGCACGTTGTCCGATTCGGTCAGCGCGGTCGCGACCAGGTCCTGCACCGGCGGCGACGACACCTCACCGAGCACGGCGGCGCCGGGCGGGGCGTAGCCGACCGTGACGGTGTCCGGGTCGGCGCCCAGCCGGCGAGCCAGTTCCGCCGCCGCGGCAGTGGCGGGCTTGGCGGCGCGCGGGGAGACATCCTGGCTGGGATCCTCGCGGCCGCCATCCAGCATGATCGGTTCGATCGGCGCGATGTACCCGCCGGCCACGTCGGCGGGAAACCAGCCCGGCGCCAACGCATCGCCGACGTAGCGGCTCACATCGACCAGGACGCGGCGAACTGGACCGTGCGTGCGCACCTGGTCGACCAGGTCGTCCAGCCGGGCGGCACCCGGGTAGCCGGTCGCCGTACCGGGCCCCGCCGCGGACAGTGTCGGGTCGCCGCCGCCGACCAACACGACGGTGCCTGGCTCCGCACCGGCCAGCACGGTGGTGCGCAGTCGGGCCTGATGGTCCAGCGTGAGCAGGGCGGCCGACGCGGTGAGCAGCTTCGCGGTTGATCCGGGCATCAGCGCTGCCGTTGGGTCGTGCTGCCAGAGCACCGTGCCGGTGGCCGGGTCGACCACCTGGCCGGACAGCGTACCCAGGCCGCCCGCCGCGATCAGCGGGTCGAGCACGGCACCGATCCCGGTGGGGGTCGGCGCCGGACCATCGGCCGCCGCCGGGCGCAGCGCTGGATGCACTACCACCGGCGGGGGTGGCGGCACGGTCCCCGCAACCGGGTTAACCAGCCCTGTCGCGCCCAACGCCGTGACGCCAAGCCCGACACCCAGCCCTGCGACCACCGCGAGCAGCAGCACGGCCACGACCACCGCGACCCGCTTGCCACGGTGATCCGGCAGATGCACCCCGGCAAGCCGACCACCTAATCCCGACACTGGTCTCCCCTCACCGCTGCGTGGTCAGGAAAATAGAGCGGATGGGTGCGACGACGCTCAGCGGCCCATCGAGGTCAGCATGATCAACCTCACCATCTCGGCGCTCGCTGGCCACAGCGAGGGTCCACCATGGTCCTCGCCGGTTCTCGGCGGCGGAAGTTCGACGGCGGAAGGGAGCGAGTGCGCGGTGGAGTTCGACGTCACCATCGAGATCCCGAAGGGTCAGCGCAACAAGTACGAGATGGATCATAAGAGCGGCCGTATCCGGCTGGACCGCACCCTGTTCACGGCCACCCAGTATCCGGCTGACTACGGCTTCATCGAGGACAGCCTCGGCGAGGACGGTGACCCGCTGGACGCGCTGGTACTGGTGCAGGAGCCCACCTTTCCGGGCTGCCTGATCCGCTGCCGGACCGTCGGCATGTTCCGCATGCGCGACGAGAAAGGCGGCGACGACAAGGTGCTCTGCGTTCCCTGCGCGGATCCCCGAATGGACCACCTGCGTGACATCGAGCATGTCGACGAGTTCTACAAGCTGGAGATTCAGCACTTCTTCGAGGTCTACAAGGCGCTGGAACCCGGTAAGAGCGTCGAGGGCGCCCATTGGGTGAGTCGAACCGAAGCAGAGCAGGAGATCTGCACGTCCTGGCGACGGGCCCGCGACGCGGACGATACCAGCGACCTACCGCCCGACCCAGGGGCCTGACGGGTCAGCTATGGGAGGGGCGGCCGACGCACCAGTTCCGCTCGTAGCCGGCGCTGAAGCGGTTGATCAGGTCGGCGAACTGCTCGCGTTCGGCGGGCTCCCACGACCCGATGATCGCCTCGATCCGATCGTCGCGACGCTGCCGGGCGCGCTCCAGCAGGGCGGTGCCGGCGTCGGTGATGGCAAGCAACGACGCACGTCCGTCATCGGGGTCAGCACGCCGCTCCAGCAGCCTCATTTCCACGAGGTGGGCAGCCTGCCTGCTGACCGTGGAGGGGTCGGAGTGCACCGCGGCGGCGAGCATGGTGACCCGCGACGGCCCAAGGCAGACCAGCGTGTGCAGCAGCATGAACGACGGCCGGTCGAGGTCCTCGCCGCGGGCGACGGCGGCGCGCTCGACGAGGCGGATGAGCTGGGCCAGCCCGGTGCCGATCCGGCTCGCGACCCTGACGTCATCAGCCACCTGGGAACTAGCCATCGAGCCCCCTCACTGCGTGCCGCACACATGTGCCTGTCGGTATCGAGCATTCCCCGCGCGTGTCGCACCGGCAAGGAAGTTCACCGAGAGGTGGCGCTGCGCCGTGGGTCAACTCCGCTGCGCTACCGGTGCGCCGCCAAGATTGACTACCGTCGTGTCCGGGTACTCCGCTTCACCCGTTACGGCCGGGAGGAATCGATGACCACCGCAAGCCACGTGTCACCCGGTGCGGTGCGCAGCCTGATCCCCGCCCGGATCGACCGGTTGCCGTGGTCGTCGTTTCACACCCGGATGGTGGTCGCGCTCGGCGTGGCGTGGATCCTCGACGGCCTCGAGATCCAGGTGGCGACCGCCGTCGGCGCCGTGCTCAACCAGCGCGACACGCTCAATCTGTCGTCGACCGAGGTCGGGCTGATCGCGACGGTGTACCTGGTCGGCGAAGTCGTCGGCGCGCTGGTGTTCGGCCGGATGTCGGACAAGCTGGGACGCCGCAACCTGTTCATGATCACATTGGGGGTGTACCTGGTGGGCAGCGGCCTGACCGCGCTGACCCTGGGCAGCGGCACCGGCTGGGTCGTCTTCCTGTACATAACCCGCTTCATCGCCGGTACGGGCATCGGCGGGGAATACGCGGCGATCAACTCCGCGATCGACGAGCTGATCCCGGCTCGCTACCGCGGGCGGGTCGATATCGCGGTCAACGGCACGTATTGGGCGGGAGCCGTCCTGGGCACGCTGGGCACATTAATCCTGCTGAACGTGATGAGTCCCAGCATCGGTTGGCGGATCGGTTTTCTTATCGGGCCCGTACTGGGTCTGGTGATTCTGGTGGTCAGACGGAATCTGCCGGAAAGCCCCCGATGGCAGGTCATGAACGGCCGCGAAGAGGCTGCTGAGAAGTCCATCTCCTACATCGAGCACGAGGTGGAGCGGTCCGGGAAGGCACTGCCGCCGGTGGACCAGAGCAAGGCGATGGACCTGCAGCCCGCCGACCAGATCGGTTACCTGGCTTTGACCCGGGTGCTGTTCCGTGACTACCCGAGCAGAGCCGTGCTCGGCGCGTCTCTGATGATCAGCCAGTCATTCCTGTACAACGCGATCTTCTTCACCTCTTCCCTGGTGCTGGTGAAGTTCTACGGGGTGTCTTCGACGTCAGTGCCGTTATTCCTTATCGCCTTCGCGGTCGGCAACCTGGCCGGTCCGCTCACCATCGGGCACCTCTTCGACACGATCGGTCGCAAGATCATGATTGCCGGCACCTACATCATGTCCGGCATCCTGCTCGGCGTCAGCGCGTTGCTGTTCAATGCCGGGTTACTCACCGCCACGACCCAGACCATCGCCTGGTGCGTGATTTTCTTCGTCGCCTCACCCGGTGCCAGCGCCGCATATCTCACGGTCAGCGAGATCTTCCCGCTCGAGGTGCGGGCCAAAGCGATAGCGGTTTTCTTCGCCATTGCGCAGTGCTTCGGTGCGGTCGGTCCGGTCTTCTACGGCGCGCTCATCGGTGACGGCAGCCAGCCATTCAAGCTGGTCATCGGCTACCTGATCGGCGCGGCGGTGATGGTCGCCGGTGGACTGGTCGCGGTGGTCTTCGGGGTGGCGGCCGAAGGCCGGTCACTGGAAGACATCGCTGCGCCGCTGGCGGCGGCCGGTCGCGGA
>DATAWX010000160.1:0-2554 GCA_036266995.1 Pseudonocardiaceae bacterium
CTGGTTCTGGCCGGCAACGCCGTTCTTCCGCGCTTTCAGCCTGGCCGCGTCCACCCCACCAGCGCAGTGGCTCATCCGAGAACGGAACTTCTTCGTGAACGGATTCGTTCCCCGAGGAATGAAACGCACCCTCACCGCACACGAGATGCGCCACTACCAGTGCGTGCAACCTTCCCCGTCGGCTCGGATCGGGGTCGCGGTGTTCCCGACCGAGATTCGGAAGTCACCATTGCTGGCCACACTCGAGTGGATGGTTCCGCAGTTGCTGGGTTCGAAGCAGACGCTGATTATCTGGGGGATGAAGGATTGGGGTTTTCGCTCCAGCGATCTTGCCCGGGTCCGCGCGGCGTTCTCTAACCACGAGTTCCAGGCATTACCCGACGCCGCTCATTACATCCAAGAAGGTAGCTATTCAGCTGGGGTGAGTGCTGGTGGTAGCCAGGCACCGGTGGTGAAGAGCTCGCGCAGGACGTCGAGTTTGTCGCGTCCCCATTTGGTGGCGGTGTCGAGGTAGGACTGGACGATGGCGAAGTCGATGAGGCCTTGCAGGGTGCGCCAGGCACCGCCGGAGGTGCGCTGCTGCACCTTCACGGGCCTGCATGATCGTTCTGCTTCGTTGTTCGTAAACGGGACGGACAGATCGACGGTGAACCTCAAGATCATGTCCTCGTACCGTTTGAAGCGGGCGATGAGGGTGCGCGCTCGCTGTGCCAGTGGACTGTGCACACCGTCGTTGTCGGTGTCGCCTCGGGCCAGCGCGCCGAGGTAGTGGTTGCGGATCTCGCGCAACTCAGACTCAGACAGTCGCTGGGCGCCGCGCTCGCGGGCCAGGGCTGCGGTGTGGTTGGCCTGGGTCAAGGTGGTGGCCATCGCGGTGGCCCACAGTTGCCCGTCGGGATCGGCGTCGGAGACCGAGCGCAGGTCGCGCAGCAGGTGGGCCGCGCACCACGCATGTACGGCGGGTAGGTGAGCGTATCCGGCGTATCCATCACGGACCAGCACCCCGGTGAACGCCGGCAGCACGCGGCCGGCGTCGATGGTGCGCGCCGAGCGGTCCCCGACATGCATGAGCGTGAGGTACTCGGTGCAGGCGACGTGCACATAGGACAGCGCGCCGCCGGCGCGCCCGGGGGTCTCGTCGGCGTGCAGCACCGGCGCGGCGGCCAGCAGGGCGCGCACGTGGCCGAGGAACGTGCGCTCCAGCCGCCGCGCCGCGCGGCCGCGGATCCCGGCCACAAACCCGGTGGAGACATCGATCGCGGTCAGCTTCTCCAACAGCTCACGGGCGCGCCCGATCGGCAGGTAGTGCCCGCAGGTCAACAACGCCGCCCGGGCCAGGGCTTCCGGGCCGATCCGCACCGGGGAACCGGCCATCGCCACCACCTCGGCGTGCTCGACGGGCACCGCCGGGTCGTCCCAGCCCGGTGTGGTGACTGTCCCGCAACACGGGCACCGCTTCGAGACCCGCTGGTACTCGGTGACCGTGGGCTCCGGTACGGGACCCACATCGACGAGCTGGCGGCGCTGCCGGCCACACTCAGCGACCCCAGACAACGAGGCGTCACAGCGCCCGCAACGACCCGGGATGATCGCCAACGTCTTGTCGGCGTCATCGATCAGGCCGCGGAAGGCCGACGACGCACCCGGCTGTTTGCCCGGCTTGCGGCCCGACCGGGCGCGTAAGGAGCGCCTCTTCACTGGCTTGCTCCACGGCGCATCCGAGGACGGCGGACGCGAGGAGTTCGACGAATCTTCCCCCAGCCGGCGCTTCAGCTCCGCGATCTCATCACCCAGCCGCTGGATCAACACCCTCTGCGTCTCGATCAGCTCTGCCTGTCCCGAGAGCTGCTCGGCCTGCAGCCTCAGCTGCTCGGCCTGTGCCCTGACCAGCTCCTCCAGCGAGGAAACAAGCTCGTCCTTCTCCGCCACCACCTGACGGAGACGGGCGTTCACCCCACGAAGATCGGACACAATGAGCCATCATCAGCACATGCCACCCACGATCAAACCGGCACGCCGCAGCCCCCTTCGCGAGATCAATCACACCCCAGCTGAATAGCTACGCGGGCAGCGCAAACCCGATGGCGAGCCTGCCGATAACGGTACCGCGCTCATCGTCAAATTCGCCGCGTTCGGCAAGGTCCCCCAAAACGATGACCAGGTGGACAAGAATAACAAGGTCAATGGTTTTCACCAATTGGTTCATTTCTGAATCCTCGGAAAGACCGGTCAGCTCGGGTAAGCGGGTACCCAGCGGCGGGCCCGAACAACTTGACGGAGCTCATCGGCGGACCGCCGTGGCGCGACAGCGTCGTTCACGGCCTGGAGGGCTACCGCTTCGGCGATCACTGTAACCGCGGCGGGCATGTCGATGATTTCAGGCAGCACTGCTCCCGTCGAGTCGTGGTGCGCCGGTGCGAGCTGCCCCAGGGCGGTGGCGGCGGCTGTGAACATCGCGTCGGTGACCCGTGTCGCGCCGCTGGCCACAACGCCCAGGCCCATGGCGGGGAAGATGTACACGTTGTTGCACTGGGCCACTCGACGCATCTCCCCG
>DATAWX010000161.1:0-35776 GCA_036266995.1 Pseudonocardiaceae bacterium
GGGCCGGCCTGGGCGGGCAGCAAAGCACGTCACCCACACCGTTTGAGACCCCGGCGCGGCCGCTGGGCCTGCGGGCGGGGATCGACCTGACCAAGGCGCTGGCGGTGGCCTCGGCGATGGAGGACGAGGAGCTCATCCGCCGCCTCGAGCTGCGCAAGTGAAGGTCCCGGACGCGAATCTGCTGATCTACGCGGTCGACGAGGGTTCGCCGCACCATCGGCGAGCCAAGGAGTGGCTGGACGGTGAACTGTCCGGCGGTGAGACCTTCGCCTTCACCTGGGACGTGCTGTTGGCCTTCCTGCGGCTCACCACCAACCCGCGAGTCTTCGAGCATCCCCTCACGACCGCGGAGGCCTTCGACGTGGTCGAGGGCTGGCTGGGTCGGCCGACGGTCACGGTGATCGGACCGACCGAGCGTCACGCCGGGCTCCTGCGAGAGCTCGTTGACCTGGCCGGTACGGCCGGCAATCTGACCACCGACGCGCATCTGGCGGCGATCACGATCGAACACGGGGCCACGCTCTGCTCCGCCGACCGAGACTTCGCTCGATGGAGTGGCCTTCGCCGGAACAACCCGCTGGACCCCTGACCGTCGGCGCCGTATTCGCGACGGAAACTCTTGCAAGGAAGGGGGTTCGCAGTTCTGGAACGGAGGGAGCGGCCTGTAAATCCGTCGCGAAAGCTTCCCAGGTTCGAATCCTGGACCTGCCACCAGTGGACCTGCCACCAGCTGGGAAAAGAGCCCCTGACCTGCATGTCCGGGTCGGGGGCTGGTCTTGTTCGGTCTGGTGGTGTTGCGCGCAGCGGACCGTCTGCGTCCTGTTCGTGTCCTGGTTTGACGTGACCCTGCTGGCCTCCTGATGCTGGTCGGTGGTGTCGAGTCTGCGGCGGGTTGGGCAGGGCCGGTAGTTGACGGGGGTTATCCAGGTCCTGGTTAACGCCGCTTGCCCGCTACGCCGGGAATGGCCGGGGACGTTGCGCGGACCGCCCACAAGCCGGGCCTGATTGACGCGGACCGGGCCCGATCTTGAAGCGCCATAGGTCGGTTCAGCTCCGTGCCGGCTGTACGGAGACCAACAATCACCGTCGCGCTCGGCCCGTCCGGTCCGTCAGGATCCGCCGAAGAAGGCGATGTCCCGGCCGAATCCGACGATGGTAGGACCGAACGGTGCGACAGAGTCGTGCTGTTCAGTGCCGAGTTTGGTTGCTCCGTCCGATGCGGCAGCCACCCCGGGGTTCACGGCCGGGTTGATGGCCGCCAGGGGCTGGCTGGCGGCGATCCCCTGGTCGGCCGTGGTGCCGTCCTGTGTCTGGAAGGTGGCGCACTGCGAGACTCCCTGGGCGATGAAGGGAGAGAAGGTCGGCACCTGCTGGAAGTAGTCCGCACCTGCACCTACCAGGGACAGGGTGAAGTTGCAGCCCTCGCCGAAGCCGACGGTTCCGAACCATTTCATTATCCGGATCGAGGGGGTGACGATGGCCGCCGATCCGTCCTCACCTGATCCGTCGGCGGGGCTGCGGGTTGCCGCGCAGGCCGCCGGCGCGCAGGCGATGCCTGCACCCACGGCGATCGTTGTCAGGCCGGCGGCGGCGAGTAGACGACGCGGTTTGCGGTGACGGTTCGACATCTCGATGTTCCTCCTCATGACCGTCTCGGAGCTGTGCTGAGGGCCTGTTCGGCAGCGGACGCGGCAGTCGGATGGCTGGTGGGCGGCGGGGCACCTGTCGCGGGACCGCCGGCAGGCGCTGGCCCCGAGGTGACGGCGGCGCCGCTGGCGTCCGATCCGGTTAGGAAGACCCTGCCGAGGACGAAGTCGTAGGTCGTCTTTCCCTGGGTGGGTTCGTCCACGAGCATCGTCAGTTGTACGGCACCGGATGTGACCGATTTGACGGTCCTGGTGCCCGGCACGTACTCGATCGTGGACGGCAGGTACCGCAAGGTGATTCCCGAGGACGACAGGGCCCGGTTGATCTGATCGTTGGCGTCCTTGAAGCCCGCAGGCGTGTCGTTGCCGGCCGCTCTGACACCTTCCGGCGTGAGGGCGACCGGGAAGCCGCCCACGGTGATCGAACCCAGATGGGTCTCGGTCTTCACCACCGGCGATCCGGTTCCTTTGATCTCCATGCCGGCCGTCGAGCTCACGTTCGCGATCGACACGACGTTCTCGACGTTCAACAGTTCTGTGCCCGCCGAACCGAGCGCCCGGATCGTGCCGTCGGGATCCGCGACGGTGTCGGCCGAGGCGAAACTGACCCCGCGTTTGGCGTCCTGCCCAGCGGCGCCCATGTTCACCAATGCCGTGGAACGGGTGGCCGAACTGTTGGCACTCAAGGTGTAACCGGCCGCGGTGGCCTCTCGCTCCGAGGTCACGGCCGGGTAGTTGGAGGCCGCGTTGCCCGGCAGCGGCGGCAGTGGCGGCACCTCCCCGTAGATCAGTCCGTTCACGTTGCGGTACAGCGGGCCGAAGAATCCCGGGTACGGCGCTCCCGCCTGGGCTGTGCTCAGCCCGGTGCTGTTCAGCGCCGACAGGGCCGAGTACGGGCTCACCGTGTATGTGTTCGTGAACGGCAGGGCGTTGTCCACAACGGTCATCGCCAGCCCGTCGCCCTCGACGCTGAGCGCATAGCTGTCCGCGTTGAGCTCCCGGCCGGCCGCCTGCGCCGTTGCCGGCAGTGCCGTGCCGGTTGCGACGACGGTGAGGACCAGCGCCGAACGCAGCAGGGTCCGACACGCCATGCCGGCGTGTTCCTTCTGTGTGGTTGAGATGCTCATACGGCTTCGCCCAATCCTCCGAGGTACGCGTTGTGCATGGCCTTCTCGTCCAACTCGCACGGCTCGCCGACGAACTGGACCTTCCCGCGGTTCAGGATGTAGACGTAGTCGGCAAGTTCCAGCGCCCGCGGTATGTACTGCTCGACCAGCAGCAGTGAGGTGCCCATGGCGACCAGTTCCCTCAGGTACTCGAAGATCTGGTCGACCACCTTCGGCGCAAGACCCATGGAGACCTCGTCCAGCAGGACCACCGAGGGATTCGCCAGATAGGCGTGCGCCAGGGCCAGCATCTGCTGCTCACCGCCGGACAACGTTCCGGCTTTCTGGTTCAGCCGCTCACCCAGCCGCGGAAAAATCTGGGCGGCACGTTCGGCGGCCCGCCTGCCTCCACCCGTAGGCGCCTGCAGTCGCAGATTTTCCGCGACCGTCAGCGCGCGGAAAATGCCGCGGCCCTCCGGCACGTGGCACACACCCACTTTGGCCAACTGGTGCGGCGAGACCGCGGTGAGATCCTTCCCGTCCATCAGAATGCTTCCGCTGTACGGTTTCAACAGGCCCGACGCGACCCGCAGCAGCGTGGTCTTGCCCGCCCCGTTCGGGCCCAGCAGCGCGACCACCGATGCCTCGGGAACGGTCAGGTTCACGTTGCGCAGCACGTGGACCGAGTCGTACCCGGCCGTGATGCCCTTCAACTCAAACATCGAGACTCACCTCGGCCTGCGGCTGTCCACTGCCCATCGACTCGGTACCGAGATACGCCGCCCGTACGACCTCGCTGCGCATCACCTGCTCGGTCGGCGCCTCGAAGATCAGGCTGCCGAAGTCCAGCACGTACAGATAGCTGCAGATCGACCCGACCAGAGCCATGTCGTGCTCCACCAGCAGGACACCGACGTCGGTGTCCTTGACGAACTCCGTCAACACCCGGCCGAAGTGCTCCGTCTCCGGCCCGTCCAGCCCCGAGGACGGCTCGTCGAGCATCAGGAAGCAGAAAGGGCTGGCTATCGCACGAGCCAGTTCGACCAGACGCCGCTGCCCGGTCGACAGATCCGCCGCGCGACGGTGCGCGACCTCACCGAGCCCGCACCGGTCGATCGCGTCCCCGGCACTGCGGGCCGCCTGCCGCTGATGTTGGCGAGTCCCCACCAATTGGCTCCACGGGCGCTGCGCGGCGAACGCGCACTCCACGCCCAGCGCGACGTTCTCGCCCACCGTGAAACTGCCCCACAGCTCCATCCGCTGGAAGGTCCGCCCCAGACCCCGTTTGGCTCGGGAGGCCGCACCCAACGGGTTGAGCTCCGCAGCGCCCAACCGGACCGTGCCGTGCACCGCGTTCACGAAACCGCTGCACGCATTGAAAGTGGTCGTCTTACCGGCCCCATTCGGCCCGATCAGACCGGTGATCTTCCCGGCCGGCGCATGCAGGGACAGGTTGTCGACCGCGGTCATGCCGCCGAAGCGGACCGTGAGCTCCTCGATCGACAATTGCTCCGGGGTCGGTCTCACCGGGCCACCTCGACAGGGTGGGACGATGAGTTCCCGCGCGCCAACGGCCCCGGATCCGACAGCCGCGCCATCCACCCGCGTTGCAGCCCACCGTGGGCGGCAAGTATCCCTGGCGCGCAAGCCACGGCCAAGGCGACGGACCCGAAGATGACACCCTGGTAGCGGACGTAGAAGCTGTTGGAGATGTAGACCTTCAGGACCACGAAGACCACCGAGGCGATGATCGAGGCGGTGATCGGCATGCGCCTGCCCAACGTCAGCGCCGTGGAGGCCACCAGCACCGCGATCATGCTCAGCGAGATGGTGAAGTCGAACGACACGCCACTTGCCGAGCTCGTGACCCCGGCGAGCAACGCCCCACCGATACCGGCCAGGAATGCCGAGACGCAGAACGCCGAGACCCCCATGGTCGTCGTGTTGATCCCGTGAGCGGTCAACGCGAGCGGGGAGTCACCGAAAGCCCGCAGCAATCGACCCAGTCGCACCCGCCGGACCGCGGTCGCCGCCACCAGCGACAACGCCGCCACAACCACGACCACGTAGTAGTAGGTCTTGTCCCCGTTGGTGTCGACCAAGCCGTTGAACGGTTTGGGTCGGTCCACCGCCAGGAAGTTCTGGTTGCCGAACATCAACGGGGAACGGAAGAACATCTGCTGGACCAGCAACCCGAACCCGAAGGTCAGCACCGCGACATAAAGGCCCGACAGTCGTCTGGCCGGCACCGCCACCAAAGCCGCGATGGGCACCAGCACCAGCCCCGACAGAGCCAAGGAGATCAGCCACGGGAAATGGTGTTGCAGCGCGTGACCGTAGGTGGCCGCCCCGATGGCCGCGAACGACATCTGGGCCAGCGACACCTCCCCGGAGGTCCACACCAGCAGCGCGATCGAGGCGAAGATGATTACATAGGCCCCTGCCGCGCTGTACTGGTTGATCTTCGGTCCGACGAAAGCGGGGATCAGCAACGCCGCCAGCGTCGCGGCCCCGATTCCCGCGACGTTGACACCCATCTGCAGGCTCGGGGCCGGCGTGGCCCGCCGAACCCGTTGCACGCCCCGTTCGATCAGGTGCCGCCGCGGGATGGCCACCAGGGCCACCACCAGCACGATGAACGGCACGTTCAGGTACAACTGCTGCAAGGCGTAGCTGGAGACATTCGAGGTCTTGTAGGAGAGCACGTTCATCACGATCCCGACCGCGATGCCGCCGGCGAAGGTCAACGCGAGATTGCTGAAGGCGCCGACTGCGGCGACACCGAACGCGGTGATCACCAGCAGGGTCAGGATGTTGACATCCGCCCCGATCTTCGGGGCCAGCAGGATCCCGGAGATGGACACGAACGACGATCCGATCGCCCACGCCACGCGGCGCACCAGATCGGGGCTGATGCCCTGCAGGGCAACCAAAGGGGCGTCGTCGACGACCGCCTGCATGGCTGCACCCATCCGGGTCCTCTTGAAGAACAGATACAGCCCGACGGTCGCGGCCAGCGCCACGGCGAAGGAGATCATCGCGTCGGCACCGATGTGCACGTCGTCGACGACCAGCTCGGACCGGGGCAGGAACGGGGGCATGATCAACGCCCGGGGCCCGAAGTACCCGGTCAGGAAGGAACTGATGGCCGCCAGCAGACCCACCGTGGCCACCACTCGCAACACAGCAGGCGCGTCGGCCAGCCAGTAGGCGATCCGTTCCAGGACCAGACCCCCGAGAAGACCCACGGCCATCACGGTGATCGCAGCAGCGACCGGCCAGGGCATGTGGTCGCTGACCCGCAACCGGTAGAAGGTGTAGGCCGAGGCGGCCGCCAACGTCCCGTGCGCGAAGTTGAAGATCCCCGAGATCCGGAAGGTCAACACCAGGCCGATCGCTGCCAAGGCGTAGATCGACCCGTCGAAGATGCCCGAGACGATGAAGGGAGCCAGGTCCTTCATGGGCGACACATTCCGCAGGGCCGCCGAACCTCGTCCAGTGCTTCCTGGCGGGTGACCGAGGGCCAGTTGCGCCCGGCGACCATCTCACAGTCGGCCCGGTGGAAACGGGTGGTGCCGGCGCCCATGACGACCATGGACAGGGCGTCCTGCTCCCCGTCGTTCGTGCGTCGTCGCTGATCCATCCGACGCCAGATGTCGTCGGCCTCCTCCTCCACGGAGGCAGCCCGCCGGTGAGGGTTCATCGTCAGGCTGCTGCGCGTCAACCTCATCGTCCATGCCAATCCGTGTGTGGTGCGGGCCCCCTTGTTGCGAGGGGCCGGCGCGGTCGGTCTGTTCGATCTCAGGCCCGAGCGGGCAGCACCGGCCCGCCCGGACCTCCTGCGGTTGCCCGCTGCGCCGAGGGAAGGTCGACGGCGAGCGGCGCCGACCGGATCAGGACGCCTAGCTCCGGCCATGCATTCGTCCTGCCGGTGGCCTGTCAGCTCAATCGTCGCCGGCTCACACGCACTTGGCGCCCTGCGGTGCTGACCACTTCTCGTGGACGATCTCGACCTCGAAGACGCACGGCGCGAAGGTGGTCTCCAGGTGTGCACCCTGGGCGAAACTCAGCGGCCCGGTCAGCCCGTTGAGCGTCTCGCCTTTCAGCGAGTACAGGCCCTGGAACAACTGCGCCGTAGTCGGTGCGTCGGTCAGGAAGCTCGAGGCGGCCCTCAGCAACTCACCCGATGCCCAGGACAGCGAGAAGGCTCCCCCGAGGGTGAGGCCGGGGTCGTACTTGCGGACCGCGTCGTGAGCTGCCTTGGTCGCCGGGATGGACTCGTCCGGCCACGGGAAGACACCCTGCCCGACGATCAGTCCGTCGAACAACGGGTCGCCCTCCTGCAGCTTGCTCGCGCCGAGTGCAATGGTGAAGTCGTGCGGGTGGTAGCCGATCCGGTTGCAGTCCTTGATGAACCGGATGTCGGCAGCCGGGGTGAGCTGATGGTCGATCCACTGGGCGCCGGCTTCCTTCAGCGCCTGACACTGCGCGGTGTAGCTGGGTTGACTCAGCGAGACCGGTTGCTGCAGTACCAGCTGGATCCCCTTCTCCTTGTAGGCGCGAGCGGCGGCATTGTCCGAGGTCTGACAGATCGGTTCCTCGTTGCAGTAGATCCCGCCACCCTTGGTCACCTCCGGCGGCTTCGGGATCAGCTTCATGGCACTCTGGTAGAAGCCGACGTTCGGGCCGGCCTCCAGCGGGAAGGCCATCGGGTTGGAGAACCACAGGTCGTTGTAGCCGTCCCCGCCGATCAGCGGGATGTTCACCTTCTGCAGGTAGGGCAGCACCGCCCCGTAGGTCAGGAAGATGTAGTCCCCGACGAAGGCGATCACGTGGTTCTGCTCGACCATCGTCTTGGTCTGGCTCAGGGCCAGCGCCGGGTCGGACTGGTCATCAGCGACGAACAGGTTGATCTGATGCCCGTTCAGTCCACCGCAGGCGTTGGTGGCCTTGGCCCAGACGCGAATGGTGTCGGCGCCAGGCCCGAAGTCGTCGGCCAGCGCGCCGCTGTAGTCCCCGACGTTGCCGATGTTCACCGGGCTGCCCGTGGCAGGTACGCACGGCTGTTCCTTCTTGGCCTTGGGGGCACCGCCCGCGCCTTCAGCTGCGGGTGCGGCCTTCTTGGCCGGGGCCTTCCCAGTTGCCTTGGCCACGGCCGGGGCTGCCCCCGCACCGGCGGGGCCGGCTGCCTTGACCGCAGCTGCGGGGGGCTGCGCCGAGGTCTGCTTGGTTGCGTTGTCGGTCGTGCTGGTGCTTGACCCGGCCTGGGCCGCCGGCTTGGCGGCGGCCTCGGGTTGGGCGGCCTGCGTGGTGGTGGCTGCGGCGCCACCGGTCTCCGGTTGCGCCGCAGCGGAGCCGGTCTGCGAGGCGCCGGCAGGTTGGGAATCCTGCTGCTGCACGGTGTTCCCCGGCAGCGCGGCGTTGGTGCCGCCACCGGAACCGCATGCAGGCAGGACGAGCGTCGCGGCGAGAACGGCACACGCCATAGCGCGCCGACGCGCCCGCCTCGGTATGGACATCAGCTGTTTCCTACCTTCTCGCAGGGTCATGAGTGACCACGGTTTGCTTGCATGACCTGGTGCTCCGTCAGGGTGTTCAGCTGTGCGGGTAGTCGGTTCTCCCGCTGATCAGGAGGATCGACGGGGGAGCAGGACCGTGGCCCACCCGTTGGCGCACAGCTCCCCGGCTTGGTTGTGTTCCTCGACCTTGCACTCGACGGTCCCGGCGTCGCTTATGTCGACCACCGTCCCGCTGCAGGTGACCTGCTCACCGACCAGAACCGCTCGTTTGTTCTGCCAGCCGAACTTTGTGATCCGTGCCCGGGGACCGGCCCAGGCCATCAGCACTTGCAGCAGGTAGCTGCCGTGCAAGTGCGAGTGAACGACGATATTCTCGTGTCCCTCGCTCATCGCGACGTCCCGGTTGTAGTGGATCAGGTGCGGGTTCCAGGTGATCGCGCTGAATCTGAACAATCCGACCGCGGATGGGACCTTGGTGATCGGAGGGATCATGGTGCCGACCTCCACGTCCTCGAGGTGTCGGTTCACCCGTACGCCCGCCCGACGTAGCTCTCCCGGCAACGGAGGACGACATCTCCCTCCTCGTTCTTGAACTCGCGGGCGATGACCAGAAGCAGGAACATTCCTGATCGCCCGCTCTTGATCTCCACGTCATCGAGCGTGGACACGACCGAGAACTGCATCCCGGCCCGTACCGCGCCCAGGAACTCGATGTCCTGCCCGACGCCCATCAGCCCGACGCCGTCGATGGGTAGCCGCGCCAGTTCGTTGCCGATCCCGTCCTGGCGCAGGTCGCACTCCGGTGGTCCGGCCTCCCAACCCAGCACGCTGGACAGGTACAGCGGAGGCGCAGCCAGACCGTCATGACCGGAGGTGGCGGCAAGTTCGTCGTCGAAGTAGATCGGGTTGTAGTCGTCCGAGGCGACCGCGAAGCGTTGCAGGTCTGTTGTCCTGATGACGCCGGTCCTGACCGAGAACGGCGTTCCCACAGCCGACTTGACGAGGTTGAACGTCTCGCCGAGGGCGTCCGCCTCGGACCGGAATCGGTCCACGGGCAAGGAGGTCGACATCTCAGGCCCCCTCCCCGGACTGGGCCTGCTCGGCCCGCAACAACTTCTTCTCGATCTTCCCCACCGACGTCTTCGGCAGACTGTCGCGGAACTCGATCACCGAGGGCACCTTGTACCGGGCCAGGCTCGTGGCGCAGTGCTCGACCAGATCGGCCTGCGTCAACATCCTGCCCTCGGCCAGGACCACGAACGCCTTGACCGCTTCGTCGCGGACCGCGTCGGGGATCGCGATGACCGCCGCCTCGACGACGTCGGGGTGACGCATCAGCGCGAACTCGACCTCGGTGGCCGAGATGTTCTCCCCGGCCCGCTTGATGACGTCCTTCTTGCGGTCGAAGAAGTATAGGTAGCCCTTCTCGTCCAGGTACCCGTTGTCGCCGGTATGGAGCCAGCCGTCGCGGATGGTGCGCGCGGTGGCCTCCGGGTCCCGGTAGTACTCCTTCATCAGGGTTCGGCCGGGCACGCCCTGCACCGTGATCTCCCCGACCGCGTGCGCAGGCAATTCCGTACCGTCCTCGTCCACGATCCGGATCCGGCGTCCCGGCGTCGGCAGGCCGATCGACGGCCATCGCTTGGCGCCGTGCACCGGGGCTGCGCTGACCAGCACCATGGCCTCGGAAAGTCCGTACCCGTTGATGAACTCGACCCCGAAACGCTCCTCGAACTGCTTCTTCTCATCGTCGGAGACGTTGATCGCGAAGAAGGTCCGTCGCACCTTGTGCCGCGCGTCGTCGTCGGAAGGTGGTTGCGCCAGCAGCGTGCGGACCTGCATGGCCACGAGGCTGATCGCGGTTGCCTCGTGGGAGCGCACCTGAGACCAGAACGTGGAGGCGCTGAACTGCTCAAGCAGGATGGCGGTGGCGCCCACCGACAGAGCAGCCAGCAGCGTCACACACTGGCCGTTCACGTGGAAAATCGGCAACGAGGTCAGGGAACGGTCAGTCTCATCGATCCCGACCGCCACGGCTTCCCGCTGGCCCGCGATCAAAGCGTTGGCGTGGGTGAGCACGACCGCTTTGGGCCGTGCCGTGGTGCCGGAGGTGAAGAGCATCTGCATGACGTCGTCGCTGCCGACCTCGACCGCCGGAGGCTGGGCCGCGCCTTCCTCCATCAAGTCCCTGAGCAGTACTGTCCCGGGCTCGACCTGTCCGGTTCTGGCGAGCACGACATGGCGGAGGTTGCCGAGCTCGGGCAGGGCCGCACGCACCGCGTCCAGGAAACGGGTCTCGGTCACCACACCCACGGCCTCGCAGTGCTGCGCCATGTAGGACAGTTCCGCCGAGGTGCTGGCCGTGTTAGTGGGGACGATCACCGCGCCTATCCAGCTCAGGCCGAACCACGAGACGACCCAGTCCAGTGAATTCGACATGTGGACGATCACGCGGTCGCCCTTGCCGATACCCACACGCGCGAACCCCTCGGCGGCGCGCAAGGCCAGGGCGACCGTTTCACCGTAGGTGACCGGGGTGACCGAGCCGCTCATGTCCTCGGTCAGGAGGAAGGTCTTGTCCGGCTGCCGCTCGGCCTGGTCGCACAGGAGATCTCGGAGGGATCGGTTACCGGCAATGTCGATCGTCATTGCTGCCTCCGCGTGACCCCGAACATCAGCTGGATGGCCCGACCGTCTGGTCGGTCGAGTGATGCTGGCAGTGGTTTGAGAAGATTGTCAAGAGATTCCATCGGCCGTCGATGCGACCAAGGTCGACACTTGTCGTCACGACAGGGACAGCGGGCCCACAGCCGCGACCACCGCCGGAATCCGGGCTCCGCGGACAGCCTTGGACCAGGCCCTCGGGACACCCCTCGGCGCAGTCACGGGAACGGGAAGTCGCGGCCGCCGGATCGGGTCGGTGCAGTCCTGGAGGACTGGCTAGACACGGCGCAGAACTCGACCGCGAGCCGCGGCGTGACTTCCCGCCCGACCGCGGCGTGTCGGGCGTGTGAGAGGACCAGCAACCGTCGGATTGCTTGAGACAGAAGGGTTCGTGCTGCAGCTGACCGGGAATCATCCGGATCCGCTGGCGCCCGCGGGGTCGAACAACAGGATCCGCCGCGCCGGTCCTGCACGGGGCTGCCCGGGCCGCCGCCCCCAGTCGTGGCGCTGGGGAAGACCCGGCGGCGCAGCTGGCCCCGCAGGGTTCGCGCGTCGTGTGGGGAGCTGTGCGTACAGGCGTGTCGCGTACCTGCCGCGCCGGTCGGCAGACACAGGCAAGGGCAGACCGCCGCTACTTGCGGCATGCGTCCGGCGCGCAGTACAGTCCGACTCGACCGACCAGTCGGGTGGGCGTTTATCGGTCGGCGACAGAAATGATCCGCCACTCATTTCGTCACCTCAACCCGCGGTCCGCGCCCGGAAGAATGAGCCAGGAATCATGTCGGTGACCCAAATCCCTGATATCGACCAAGCCTTCGGCCTGCTGCGGGTCATGCACCGGATAAGGGCCTTCGAACAGTGCGCGACGCGACTGATGGCTCAGGGTGTGCTCGAGGGATTCCTGCACGTGTCGATCGGGCAGGAGGCTGTGGCGGCCGGGGTGTGCTCGGTCCTCGAGCGCAACGATCTGATGACCACCAGTCACCGCGGGCACGGCCACTGCATAGCCAAGGGCGCCCGGATACCGGCGATGATGGCCGAGCTGTTCGGGCGCTCCGGCGGCTACTGCGGCGGTCGTTCGGGCTCGATGCACATCGCCGACGCAGAGGTCGGGATTCTCGGTGCCAATGCGATAGTCGGCGCCGGCATCCCGATCGCGGCCGGCGGTGCCCTCGCGTCCCAGGTACGTGGCACCGGTCAAGTCGCGGTCTGCTTCTTCGGCGACGGCGCAGTGGCCGAAGGGGTCTTCCACGAGACGCTGAACATTTCTGCCCTCTGGTCGCTGCCGGTCGTGTTCGTCTGCGAGAACAACCAGTACGCCGAGATGACACCCTCGCAGGTCCATCTCGCGACAACCGTGGTGGCCGAGTACGCCCGGCCCTACGGGCTTCCATCGGTGACGGTGGACGGCAACGACGTGCTGGCTGTGCGCGCCGCCGCCGAGGAAGCCGTGCATCGCGCGCGTGGGGGACTCGGTCCCTCGCTGGTCGAATGCCTCACCTACCGCTGGCACGGGCACTTCGAGGGCGACTCCCAGCGTTACCGCGACAAGGCCGAGGTAGCCGAGTGGATGCTCAAGGACCCCATCGAACATCTAGCTGCCTGGATCCTGTCCCGCGATCACCGCCTGCAGGAGCGCATCGCGCTCACACGCCTCGAGGCGGTGGAAGAGGTCGAGCAGGCCGTGGCGTGGGCAAGTGCTCTGCCGGTTCCCGGGCCCGAGGCGCTGCTCGCCGACGTCTACGCCGAGGACCTGCTCTCCGAACCCGAGCTCGCCGTACCCACGACGGGCACCGGCGGTGGCCGCGGATGACTGTGCTGAAGTACTGGCAGGCCGTGAACCTCGCGCTGCGGGAGGAGCTGGCGCACGACGAACGAGTCATCCTGTTCGGGGAGGATGTCGCGGCTCCGGGCGGCGCGTTCGGGGCGAGCAAGGGATTGATGGAGGAATTCGGCCACCGCGTTCGTGACACACCCATCAGCGAGGGCGCGATCACCGGCTTGGGCGTCGGGGCTGCTGCCGCAGGTGCGCGACCGGTCGTGGAGATCATGTTCGCCGACTTCCTCACCCTTGCCATGGATCAGGTGGTCAACCAGGCCGCCAAGATCCACTACATGTCGGGTGGAGCAGTCCAGGTCCCACTGACCGTGCGCACCCTGTGCGGCGCACACCGAGGCGCCGGTCCCCAACACTCACAATCCTTGGAGGCCTGGCTAGCTGCGGTTCCCGGCCTGCGCGTGGTCGCCCCCGCCACAGCGGCCGATGCCAAGGGGTTGCTCAAGTCGGCGATACGCAGCCCGGACCCGGTCGTCGTGATCGAGAGCCTTGCCCTGTGGAACCAGCGCGGCGAGGTGCCGGCAGACGCCGACTTCCTGATTCCCCTGGGCCGTGCCGCCGTGCGACGCGAAGGATCCGACCTCACCGTCGTGGCTTGGGGTGCCGCAGTGCCTCGAGCACTCGCCGCGGCCGAGGCGGCCGCGCAGCACGGGGTCGAGGTCGAGGTGATCGACCTGCGCAGCCTCAGCCCGCTCGACCACACCACGGTGCTCGCGTCGGTGCGCAACACCGGCCGATTGCTGGTCGTGCAGGACGCGGTGGCGCCGTGCAGCGTCGGCTCCGAGGTGGTCCGGGTGGCAGTGGCCGACGCCTTCGACCACCTGCGCAGCGCCCCGGTGGTGCTCTGCCCGCCGTTTGCACCGGTACCTTTCCCAGCCGCGCTGACGAACCGGTATTTCCCACAGGTGGAGGACATCGTGCGTGCTGCCCAACAGCTGACCGGCGCGCTCGTATGACCGAGATCGCCGTCCCGAGATGGGGACTGACCATGGAGGAGGCGATGCTCACGGCCTGGCACGTCTCGGTCGGCGACGAGGTGACCGAGGGGCAGGCCGTCGCGGTGCTGGAGACGGACAAGACCGAGAACGACATCGAGAGTCCGGCAACGGGTCGGGTCGTCGAGTTACTGGCTCGCGTAGGGCAATTGGTCGAACCCGGCCAAGTCATCGCCCTTCTCACCCAGGAGTGATGCGTCGGGCAAGGCTCTGCGGGTCGGTGAAGCCGAACGGTCGGATCGATCGGCGGTCGGCGCCTGACGCGAGGCGGGTCCCGGTCGGCAGTTCGAGCGACAGGCTCGATCCGCCGGTGAGTTCGGTCGCACCAATCCGACCGGTTATGGCCGCCCGAACGGTCGGTCGAGGCGAAACGTGGGCTCTGTATCCGCGAGGGCATGGAAGGGCTCGGACGGGCTGATGCGAGTAGTGCAGGTGCGACCAATGTGCCCACCGGCGTCCGTCCGCGGCTCGGTGACGGACAGGGTTCGTTGACGCGATCAGGGGGAAGAGTAGCCTGGTCAAGGGGATACTGAGCTGTGGTGGCGATCATCATTGTTGACGGAGGTACTTGTGGCGAGGAGTCAGCCGGCCCGAAATGGCGTCGCCGCGCTCTCCGATGCTGACAAACGGAGAGCGGAAATATGCCGTCGAGCCGCTGAACTGTTCCGTCGCGAGGGTTATTCACGGACCAACGTGGAGACCATCGCCCGCTCCGCCGGAATGGAGAAGGGCACTCTCTACCACTACTTCCGCAGCAGGGCCGACATTGTGGCGGCCATCCACGACGAGGTCTACGACTACATCAACGCTCCGGTGGAGGCTGCCATCGCGGTGGGCCAGACCCCGCCGGAGGTGATCCGGGTCCTGATCCGCAGCGTGCTGCTGTCGATGGTCGAATATCCCGGCTACCTCGAGATCTACTTCAACAACCATCGCGAACTCCCTCCCGACGCCTTCCGCGCGGCGCAGGCCAAGCGCGACCGGTTCGAGGCCATGGTGCATTCGGTGATTCGCCGGGGGGTCGAGGGCGGCTACCTGTCCAGCGATGACACGGAACTGACGACGATGGCGCTGTTCGGGCTGACCAACTGGTCGAACAAGTGGTTCGGGCCCGGTTCCAGGTGGACGGTCGAGGAGGTGACCGAGCACTTCTTCGGCATCTTCATGCACGGACTTGCCGAGCCGGCGCCCGAGTTCGACGAGAGCCGACTGGATTCCGGGGAATCGCGGCGGGCGGGCGCGGACATGGGACGGCGGTCGCCGGCCGGCAACGGCAAGCCGACGCGCTGATCACCAGTACGCCGGTCTCCGGAGTGGACGCGTCCCTCAGGATCCTGCCCGACCGGAGCGGACGGACGCCCGGTCCCTGTCCGACGAGGTTGGGTGCGCGAGCGCGAGGGTTGGGCGGTGATCGGCAGATCCCTGGTGTGACTGGGATTCCCCGATCGGCTCGGTGTGGGAACGGGCCTGGCCCGGGGATGTCGACCCGTTGTTGCGACGCTTCGACTCGACCGGTTGCGAGGTCTCAGCGCGGGTACCAGGGAAGGTCCGGAAGGTTCACCACGACCTGCGACAGGCCCGTGCTTCGCGGCCCGAGCAGCTCGGTGTCCCAAAGCGAATCGCCGGTTGCGGCCAGGGCCCGCGCCATGACGATGAGCGAGGCCCGTGCCTGATCGCCGCCCAACGCCGCACTCTGAGCAGAGCGGGCAGCCTCGGCGTCGACCAGCAGGGCGATCTGGAGCCGGTACCCCACCGCGGCGTCGCCCGGCGGTGTCAGCGCGGCCACGCGCTCGCGGTCCTCGCCCAAGGTGCGGGCCACCAGCTGCGCAACCGGTGCCGACGAACCGGTGATCGCCGTGGTCTCACTCGCGGCGCCCAGGATGTGCAGGTCGCCCACAGCGGAGACCCAGCGGCTCGTCGGTTCTGCGGGACCGGTCGCCCCAATCGTCGGGGCGGTCAGGGCGACCTTGTCATCCAGCGGCGGTCCCGGTTCCAAAGATGCGCAGGAACCCTCCTGCAGACACTTGTCGCCGGCGGCCATCGAGGCCCAGTCGGGAATCGGCGGGCCCGGCTCGAAATGGATCAACGGATCGGCCGGGCCGCCGGGGGCAGGCAGGGCGCGAGCCGCGGCGTAGAGCCGGTCGCCGAGGAAACGCACCCGGATCGACTCGAGCAGTACCTGTTGCCGCAGAGGCACATCCGCGATCAGCGTGGCCGAGCCGAGCAGGCCTGCCGACTCCCCGTAGAGCCGCACCGCCGCCAGGATCGAGGGCAACGCCTGGGGCGCGCCCGGGCGCGGCGAGAGCCGGCCGAGCCCGCTCCCGGCCTCACGCAGCGAGATCTGCACGTCGGCCAACGCCTCGCGGACCTGCCCGGCGGATTCCGTCTGCTGCTGTGCGGACTGGTTCTGCCAGTTCGAGCTGAGTTGCACCAGTTCCAGTTCACCGGCCTGGGCGGGCTTGGCCGCGGCCGCTTCACTGTGCGTCCAGTCGACGGCCGATCCGGCCTCGGGAGCGCCCCGATGGTTCCGTGCCACGAGCACCGTTGTTCCGGCGGCCAGAACGGCCGCCAGGACGACGCCGAGAACCATCGAGGCTCTCCGCAGGTTCCTCCTAACGCCTCCCGTCGAGGTCGGCGGCCACGACGGCGCCCTACCGCCCGTGGCCATCGACTGCCCAGCAACGGGGCGCGAACCTGGGTTCGGCCGGCTGCCGCGGCACGCCGAAGGGGAAGCCACTGGCCCGGTCGATCAGAGGACCAGGGAGACCTGGGGTTCCAGTCCACACAGGACGCGACCGTAGACCTCCAGCATCAGCGAGGGGCGCAGGAGCGCGTGCAACGTGGCGGTCTGCAGGTCGCGGTAGATCTGCTGCATGTGGTTGATCTCCCCCATGCTGGAGGCCCCGCACATCTGCACCACGATCTCTGCCACCTCACGGAACGTCCGGGTGGCCCACCCGACGTCCGCGCGCACCCGCGCGCGCCCGAGCATGTCCAGACCGTTCCCGGTGGTGGCTGCCCGGTCGGCATCCGTTGCTGCTCGTCGGATCAGGGCTTCGGCGGCATCGAGCCGGGTCAGCGCCTCGGCGATCTCCAGCTGGGTGGGCACCGCCTGCGTCTGCTGCTGATAGGTGGTGTACGCAATGCTGCGGCGCGGCAACTGCTCCAGAGCGAGGTCGACCATCGAGCGGGCCAGGCCCAAGGCAGGGGCGATGAGACAGAGCGAGGCGAGCGGGCCCAGGTCCACCCGGTAGACGGTCTCTTCCGGGTACGGGTTGAGGATGGGGGCGTCCATCGCGCCGCTGGGGCCGACCAGGTGTCGCATCATGTGCTCGGGCACGAACAGGTCGTCGGCGACGATGGTGTTGCTGCCGGTGCCCCGCATTCCGACCGTGTACCAGGTGTCCTTGACATGGACCTCGGACATGCGTACCGCCGCATGTCCGACGTTGATGAGGTTGCCGTCATCGCCCACGATCGGGGCCACCACGGTTGCCCAGTTCGAGTGCAGACAGCCGGAGGCGAACCCCCACGAACCGCTCAGACGGTATCCGTCGGCGACCGGCTTGGCCACGCCTGCCGGACTGAGCACGCCGCAGATCCGCGCCTCAGGGTCATTGCCGTAGATCTCGTCCTGCGCCTCCTCGCTGAACAGCGAGATCAGCCAGGCGCACGAGTTGATGAGCGCGGCCACCCAACTGGAGGAACCGCAGCCCTTGGCCAGCTCGGAGATGATGTCGATGCTGGTCCCCATGTCGGCCTCGTAGCCGCCGTAGCGGCGCGGCTGCCACATGCGGAAGATGCCCGCCTCCCGCATCGCCTCGACGTTCTCCTCCGGCAGTCGGCGCAGCCGGTCGGTGTCGGCCGAGTTCTTGCTCAGCAGCGGTCGCAACTCGCGAGCTCGCGCGACAAGTTCGTGCTCCCCGCCCTCGCAGTCGCGCGCGATCGTGGTCTGGGTCATGAACACCCCTCCTTGCCGGATCGGCCACTCGGGCCGACCTACGGGAATCAAGACAGATGTTGGTGATCGGCAGCTGATGTCCCGTGCGACCGAGGACCATCAGCGTTTCGCGCGCAGCACCGGTTCACCGAAGCACCGACAGGTGCGTTCGTCCACCTTCTTCACCGGAAAGCACAAGGTCGACCGACCAGTCGGTCGAGCTCAGTGCTCGGCGCCACCATGGCAGAGGACGTACAAGCGAGTCAAGGCCTCGGAAGTCCAGCCGGCGACGCACTTCCCCTGCGCGCGCTCCTTGACAGCCCCTGACGCCTGTGGAAGCGTCGTCGATCACCCCGTCCGACCAGTCGGACGGGCTCGCATTCGTCGGGAATAAACAGGTCGAAATTTATTTGACGAATTCTGTCGTCGAATCTCATGAGCGTTGCGAAGATTCCATTATCGACTTTCCGGCCCACGCCCCGGCGAGTTCTGGGTGCGGTCGTTCCAGAATCCGTGAGGTTTTCCCATGACCTACGCCGACACCATCGCTCGGCTCTGCGAACAAGGTTTGATCATTTCGGACTCACGGCTGTCCGACGTGAGTGGTGGCTCCTTCCCGCATCGGTACCCGGGCACCGGACTGGTGCAGGCGGAGGTGCCCATGGCCGGGCAGAAGGAAGTCGACGCGGCCGTGGCGGCCGCCCGTGAGGCGCTGCCGGCCTGGCGGGGGACCGCACCGGGGGAACGCGGTCGGCTTCTCGGCAAGCTCGCGGATCTGCTGGCCGAGCACGCGGAGGAGTTCGGGGACATCCTCACCAGGGAGTCCGGGCGGGCGATCCGGGACACCGTCTTGGACGGTCATTTCGCGTCGGCCTGGACGCGGTACTACGCGGGCTACGCCGACAAGCTCGACGGCAGTGTCGTCTCCTCGGCGCCGTTCTCCGGGCTGGACTACGTACTTCCGGAGCCCTATGGCGTCGTCGCGGCGATCATCCCGTGGAACATCGCTCTGCTGAGCATGGCGATGAAGACCGCACCTGCGCTCGCGGCGGGCAACACCGTGGTCGCCAAGCCGCCGGAGCTGACCCCGTTCGCTGCGCTGCGCTTCGGTGAGCTGGCGCTGGAGGCCGGCATCCCGCCCGGCGTACTCAACGTCATCCCCGGCGACGGGGCCACGGGCGACGCGCTGGTCCGACACCAGGGGATCGACAAGATCAGCTTCACCGGCGGCGAGGCGACGGCGCGGGCCGTGATGCGCGCAGCCGCGGAAACCTTGAAGCCGATGACCCTGGAACTCGGCGGGAAGGCCGCCAGCATCGTGTTCCCCGACGCGGACCTCGACGTCGCGGTGAACTTCGCGATCCACATGTCCACCGTGTACTGGACCGGTCAGGGCTGCGTACTGCCGACGAGACTGTTCGTCCACGACGACATCTACGACGCGGTGTCTGCGCGCCTGGTGGAGATCGCGCAGAGTTACCGCGTGGGCGACCCTTTGGACCCGGAGACCGCGGTCGGGCCGGTAATCGATGAACGCTCCCGCGATCGCATCATCGGAGTCATCGACGCTGCGAAGTCGGCCGGCATGGGCAAACTCCTCACGGGTGGCAATCGTGTCGAGGGTGACCTGGCAGGTGGGTACTTCATCGCGCCCACGGTGTTCGGCGACGTCGACAACAGCAGTTCCCTGGCCCAGAACGAGATCTTCGGCCCGGTCCTGTCGATCCTTCGGTTCCGGGACGAGGTCGAGGTCGTCGCAAAGGCCAACGACACCCGCTACGGGCTGGCCGCCTATGTGTTCACCTCCGACATGAGCCGTGGGCACCGCATGGCCCGCGACCTCGAAGCCGGATACGTGTGTGTGAACGGGTTCTCCTTCGCTCCGACCGCTCCGTTCGGTGGCGGGAAGCAGAGCGGCTTCGGTCGTGAGGGTGGCAAATGGGGAATCGAGGAGTTCGTCCAGCAGAAGAACGTCTTCGTCGCGTTCTGAGCTCGGCGGCTGCGACCAGGAGGTGGCAACGGCCGCGTCCGTGGATCGACCGGTACGGGTGCTGTGCCTGGGAGGGTCCAACCGTCCTGGATCGGAGTCGGAGGCGGCGGTGCGGGTGCGCCCCGCCGCCGCCAGGCCCGCGAGCGGCCGGGTAGGTCGCCGGTCGACGATGCCGGCATCTACTGCCGGACAGGATCATCGACGCCCCGGCACGACATGACTGCCCGTCAGTTGCACGAGAAAGAAGGTCCAGATCGACCGGCACCGCCCGGCCAGACACCACCTCGTCCTGAGCCGACATGTCGGTCATCCGTACCGCCCGCGCCGCCGAGGGACAGCATCGCGCGACCAGCCGGCGCCTGAGAGCGTGGTCAGCACGTCAGTGGCATGAGATGCCCTGCAGGTCTCGATGGGGGATCGTGCGCAGGTTCGTGGTGGTGTTCGAGGACGACCTCACCGGCGGCAAGGCGGCCGAGACCGTGGGATTCGGCCTCGACGGGACTGCGTACGAGATCGACCTGTCGGCCGAGAACGCCAGGAGACTGCGGGCGACCCTGCAGCCGTACGTCGTGGCAGCTCGCCGTTCGGACCGAGGGCGAACACCCAATCAAAGACGGCCCAGGTCCGAGCGTGAGCGGGTGGCCGCGATCCGGTCCTGGGCCCGCGGCAACGGCTGGGAGGTCAGCGAACGCGGCCGGCTCCCCGTCGCCGTCGTGGACGGGTACTACGCCGCAGCGCGACCGGCGCGCCGGAGCCGCGAACCGAAGTGATCAGAGCCGAACGGCCCCTGCGGCGGTTGTCGGAGCTGTGCTGGAGGAATTGAACCGTGCTGGGGGTAGTGGGCCTGCGGCTTCACGCCAGTCGGCCGGTCAACGCCGGAAAGTAGAGCGACTGGCGGCTACTTGTCGCGGTACTTGGCGAGGAGTTCTCGTCCGGCGGGGGCGCGGTAGCACTCGCCGAATACGGCGTCGTAGTCCGGCAGCGCTCGGATCACCACCCAGGCAGGTCGTGACGGTGGGTCAGAGGCAGCGATGGACCTTCTCGCGTAGTGCCATGGTGGGGATGATCCCGGGGGCCTTCCGTTTCGAGGTCGGCCACTATGGCTTCCAGCAGGGCCCCGTTGAGTCCGGCGCCGATGTAGAGGGAGGTCTCCTCGCCGAAGTCGATCACCCATCGCGTTTTTGGGTCGGCGACACCGTAGGGGGTATCGGTAGTCAACCGGACCCCTCTCGCGTTCAGCTGGTCCGTGCTCACTCCGTGTGGGGCGCGCCCGGTCCGACGCCGAAGGTCGGTTCCGTGAGGCCCAACGCTCGCATGCGCTCCTCGGTGCGAAGCGTTGCGCCGACGAGTGCCTCGTCCGCGTCGATCATCCACTGCGACACGATCGGGTCATCCGCGAACCGCACGCGAGCCTGAGACATCCGATCGGAGTATCGGACCCGGCTGCCGTCGGTTCCGACGGTGAGGCAGCAGTACCAAAGGGCATCGCGCACCGCAGTCTGCTCATCGGGGATCGGGTCGTAGGCAACTCCATGCCCGCGCAAGTCGCCCTCCACTCTTGACGCGATGGTGTGTGCACACAGGTTCGCCAGCCGGTCGGGTGCGCCGAGCTGCCGTAGGTGGGCCCACAGATCCAGCGGCGGGTAGCCGGTGCGATGCAACGACGGGTGATACCCGAGGTCGTGACAGACGGCGGCAGCGGCCAACACTTCTACGTCGGTGCCGACCACCGGCTCCAGCGTCCGAGCCAGCCGAAGCGCCCCGAGCGCGTGCGTCCAGCGCGCCGGCATGTCCGTTCGCATCACCGACCCGGCAAGGTCAGTTGCCCATGAGCCGAGGGGCCGGCCGGCCCAGAGTGCCTCGGTCTTCGCCGGGACATCCGATGAGGTCACGACAACTCCAGTGGTGAGACAGGTTGGAAAGATATGTCAGTTCGCGAGGACGAGTCGAGCAGTAGAACCGAGCATCGAGCGGTACAGGAGAGCCTAGATAAGTGAGACAAGCCGTTGTATTGTCCCAGTAATTCGTGGGACGGGCAGGAGAGGCAGCGGTCATGAGCATCGCGTTGGGCTTCGACCACGTGGACATGGGTCGACAGGAACTGGTCGGCGGCAAAGGCCTGAATCTCGGCCGGCTGACCGGGGCAGGCTTCCGCGTCCCGCCGGGATTCGTCGTGTCCACCGAGGCGTACCACCGGTTCGTCGAGGCAGTACAACTGGGCGCTGCCCTGGCCGAGCTCCTGTCGGGCATCGACTACGACGATCTCGCCGGCGTGGAGCAGCAGACTGCGAAGATTCGCGACCTGATCCACGGGTCGCCGATGCCGGCATCGATTGCCACGGCGATCCGCGAGGCCTACGACGCCCTGGGTGTTCGATACGTGGCGGTGCGCTCCTCGGGCACGGCAGAGGATTTGGCCGACACCTCGTTCGCCGGTCAGCACGACACCTACCTCGACGTCTGCGGCCACGAGGCGTTGCTCGACGGAGTGCAGCGCTGCTGGGCCTCCATGTGGAGTGCCCGTGCAACGGGGTATCGCCGGCAGAACGGTATCGATCACTCGACCGTGGCCCTCGCGGTTGTCGTGCAGACGATGGTCGCCTCGGAAGTCTCCGGAGTGATGTTCACGGCCAACCCGCTGACGACCGCCACTGACGAAATTGTCATCAACGCGTCGTACGGGCTGGGCGAGGCAATCGTCTCCGGCATCGTCACCCCGGACCTTGCCGTCGTCTCCCACCTCGGCTGCCGGATCAAGTCCGTGACGGTCGGGTCGAAGACGATAGAGATCGTGCGCAACGTCGATGCCTATTCAGGTGTCCTGGAACGCGAGGTTCCGCACGAGCGCCGCACCATCGCGTCGCTGACGCAGGCGCAGATCGTCAGGCTCGCCCGGATCGGCGCGCGAATCCAGGAATACTACGAAGGGATCCCGCAGGACATCGAGTGGGCATTGCACGACGACACGTTCTACGTCCTTCAGGCCCGCGACATCACCGGCGTGCAGTTCTCGTGGGACGAAGAGCTCGACCCCCAGCCACCGGAGTTCCCCGAGGCCTCCGACGACACCGTGTGGACCCGGGCCTGGGGCGACTCGGTATGGCCCGGCGCCGTGACACCGTTCTTCTACTCCCAACGGGCTCAGTGGCTGACCCGAGTGAGCCGCAGCGAAGAAAAGCTGTGGGGCATTCGTGGCGCCGAGGACCAGCGCATGTTCAAGTACCACAAGGGCCGGATCTACTACAACAGCAAGATCGACGCGGCGAACTTCATGCAGGCGATGCCGCCGGCCCTCCGTCAGCCCGACATCATGGCCCACGTTCCGAAGGCCATGCACTCGGAAATCCAGAACAAGCCGTGGGACCCACTGGAGATCGTCAGGATCCTGGCCAGGATCAAGCTCACGCGCCCGGAGCAGAGCATCTACCGGTTCTTCCAGACCGGACACCGGCAGATCGACAACGACGGGGCCGCGGCGCTGGGCGCGTCGCCGCAGGAGCTCACTGAATACACCGACGAGGAACTGCTGCGCTACTTCGAGGGCCGCCAGGCCATGCTCGTCGACTACGTCGAGAGCATGTGGAGTGGCTTCTTCCTTGCCATGCCCATCCTGATGTCCTCACTCGTGCGCATCCTGGAGAAGTGGTACCGGGGCACGAACCCGCTGATCCTCACCGACCTGATCACCGGCCTGCCGAAGCACACCTCGACGGTGCTGGAGAACCTCGCGCTCTGGGAGGTCTGCCAGCTCATCCGCGCCAGTGACGTGCTGAGCGAGCAGTTCCAGGAGCGTCCCGGGCGCGAGTTCTTCGACCGGCTGGGGGAGACCGACACCGGCCGCACGTTCCAGGCGGCCTACCAGGCCTTCCTCGCGGACTGGGGTCACCGCGGCCACTCCGATCGAGACTTCCACGGCGACCGCCGGGCCGAGAATCCCGCGATCGACTACAACAGCCTGAAGACAATGCTCACCGCCGACCACGTCGATCCCGACGAGACGATGAAGCACCTCGTCGCGAGCCGCCAGGCCGCCGAGGCGGACGTCATCGCCTCCATCCGCCACCAGCCGCTCGGGGCGCTCAAGGCCGAAGCGTTCAAACTCATCCAGGACTGGCTCGTGCGGATCTGGGTGCTGCGCGACGACGAGCGACACCACGGCGACCGGTTCACCATGAGCAAGAAGCGGGCGCTCAACGAGATCGCGACGCGTCTGAAGGCCCGGGCTGTCCTCGAGGGCGACGACTACTACTTCCTCTCCCAGCGCGATGTGTGGGCCCTGCTGCGCGGAGCGCCGATGACGCGCCTGATGCGAGCCAAGATTGCGGCGCGTCGGCACAACTGGGAACGGGTGGACAAGGGCCTCGACCATCCGATGTATCTGCGCACCGACGGGACGACCTACCACGACATCGACCCGGCCACCGAACTCGCCCCCGAGCAGGACGGCCTGATGCGCGGCTTCGGAACAAGCCGCGGACTCGTCGAGGGAACGGCCCGCATCATCGAGACCCAGGCCGAACTGCACCGCGTGCGCAAGGGCGACATCCTTGTCACCCGAGCCACCGACCCCGGCTGGACCCCGGTGTTCCTGGTGATCTCGGGGCTGGTACTGGAGACCGGAGGGCTCTTGGCACACGGCGCCTGCATCTCGCGCGAGTACGGCATTCCGGCGGTGCACATCCCCGGTGCGATGGGGAGGATCGAGGACGGCGCCCGGATCAGCGTCAACGGTGACACCGGCGAGGTCGTCCTGCTCGAAAGCCCGCAGCTCGTCCGGTAGCGCTTGAACCGAATGCCGTCACCGTCTCACCGAGGTGGTGGTGCCGGCGGAACTGATCTCCGATCCACCAGGGTGGAGTCGGCGGCCTGCAGGCGTGTGGCGACGTTCGGGCCTCATTGTGTTGTGAGACATGTCGGATTATTGTCGCTGTACCACAGGTCCGTGGGCCGAAGGAGCCAAGCATGATTCGACGGGCCCGAGTCCGGACCCTACGTTCCGCGACCGGTCTGTTGTTCGTGAGTCTGCTGGCCACGGGGTGCGGTAACCGGGTGCCGGCACCGGAGGTTGCCGAGGCGGGCCAGTCTCCGGTGACCGCGGTGGCACCCGCGCCCGAGAGCGCTACCACGGTGCCCGCAATCAATACCCCTGCCCCGGGCACTGACGTGCGTACCGTGCCGCAGCTTCCGGCGCCCACCGTCGCAGGAACGGCGGCGCCCAAAACGGCGGTGTCCAAGGTGAATAAACCACCGGCCGGCAAGGCACCGACCGGCACCGGTTCCGGGGCGGCCGGCACCTCGTCGACGAAAGCGTGCCCCCCCGGCGCGTCGTCGATCACGATCGGGACCATCGGCGCCTACTCCGGCGTTCTGGGGCAGGCGACCAAGGGTGGCCTGCAGGGCGTGCAGACATGGGTCAAGTACATCAACGCCCGGGGCGGGTTGAGCTGCCATCCCATCCGGCTGCTCGCGGCGGACGACAGCTCCGATCCGGCCCGGAACCAGGCGATGCACCGTCAGATGGTGGAGGACCAGGGCGCCATTGCGTTCGTCTACGAGGCGAGCCCGTTGGGCTCGGCCGGCAGCAAGGACTATCTCAACGCCCACAAGATTCCGGTGATCGGGGACGTGGGCGGCACGAACTATTTCTACGAACTGCCCTACTTCTTCCCGACCTACCCTCTCGGGCTGATGATCGCTGACTTCACGGTTGCCGCGGCGGCCAAGGTCGCGCTTCCCGAGGGCAAGAAGAAACTGGGCTTCATCACCTGCAACGAAGCCACGCTGTGCACCGACGCCGACGGGGTCTGGGCCGCCGTCGGACCGAAGGTGGGCTTCGACGTCGTCTACCGCGGTCGCGGTTCGCTTGCCCAGCCTGACTGGACCGCGCAATGCCTGGCGGCGAAGAACGCGGGCGTCGAGGTACTGATCTCCCTGCTCACCAGCGAGGGCCACCGGCGCGTGGCCCAGAACTGTGCCTCGGTGGGCCTCAAGCCGATCAAGGTGGCGGAAACCGTGCAGGCGCTGGTCAGTTGGAAGGACGACCCGATCATGGACAACTACGTGGTCGGTTCCCCGGTCGCGCCGTGGTTCAGCACCTCGATCCCCGGCGTCAGGGATTACCAGGCACAGCTGAAGCGCTTCGCGCCAACCGTCGAGCTCGGCGTACAGTCGCTGTCCGGATGGACGGTGGGAAAGCATCTGGAGCTCGCGGGCCAGAACCTCCCGGCCGGCCAGGTGACCGGTGACGACATCCTGCGGGGTCTGTGGGCCATCGACGGCTCGACGTTGAACGGTCTGACCACCCCGATCAAGCAGGAGCAAGGCAAGCCCGCCCCCCGGCAGAGCTGCGGCTGGGCGATCACCTTGCGCAGCGGGGAATGGAAGCAAGCCAGCGACTACTTCTGTCGGGCCCTCGGGTGAGCCGGGCGAGATCACGGCGCCGGGTGAGCGCGTCGCTGCTGGGGGCAGTGCTCGTCGGCGGCGCGCTCGGTGCCGTCGTGCTCGTGCCGGATCCGTCGGCCTTCGCGGCTCCCGCCGATTTCGACGGGAGCTTCTCCGGCCTGGCCACAGCAATGGGAGTGCGGGTCGTGGGTGATGCGCCGAACGGCGTCACCAAGGACCCGATCGACGGCAGCGGGCCGACTGCACAATCGAGCCTGGACTCCATCGGCGGCAGCACGGGCTTCGCGGCCCTGCCGTATCCCGGCGAGATCGCCGTCGGCGCCACCGGCCTCGCTGCTGGAGCGGCCGGACCGGCCGGCTCCCTGGTGTCGGAACTTCCGTCCTACCCGTTCTACGCGCAATCCCGCTTCCCCTTCATTCCCTCGGCGAACGTCAACGCACCAGCGATAGCACTCAGCTCCACCAGTGGCCAGAACGAATCGATCAGCAGCGCGGTGGGCGGTACGGCGACGAGCGACACGGCTGCAGCCTTCGCGCGCTCCGACACCACCGTGACCTCCTCCCCCCAGGCCGTCGTCGCACGAGCGAACGCCGACCTGCGGGGTTTGATGATCGGGCCGCTGCGCATCGGGGAGATCCTCAGTACGGCGAAATCACGGGTGGACGCGCAAGGCGAGACGACGCGTTCCGGCGACATGACGGCAACCGGGTTGTCCGTCGAGGGAGCTCCGGTGCTGTTGACCGACAAGGGATTGGCGGTCAACGGAGCGACGAACCAATTCCCGTCGACCAAAGACCTGACCGCAGCACTGGAACAATCGGGGCTCACGATCTCGATCGCCAAGGGACATCAAACCCCGAACGGCTTCGTCTCCCCCGCCTTGCAGATCGTCCAGCATCTCCCGAACGACGTCACGGTCACCTACCTGGTGGGCCAGACCTCCGCCGCAGTCGACGGGACGCCCGCCAACCCATCGCCGTCGCACTCCTCCGGGCCGGCCCGGGTCGCACCCGGCCCGGTGGGCGTCGGCGACGACCGGGAAGCAGGCGGTATCGCCCCCGGCGCGGCGCATCTCGCGGCACAGCTCGGGACCGACGACGCAGCCAGTTCCTCCCTGCCGGGCCAGGCCGAAGTGCCGGGCAACCGAGGCGCTGACACCCCGACCGTCGGACTCGATCTCGCCGCGACCGGACAAGCGCTTCGCGCGGCACACGACTTCAACGCAGCACCCGCGTTCCTGCTCCTGTTCGGTGCCGTCGGGCTAGGACTGTTGATCCCGGCCGGTTATTGGGCAGCGGGCTCCCGCGGTCGCCACGGGCGCTGACAACAGGGAAGGTTCGGCATGAAAATCCGCGCACTGGTGCGTCTTCATTGGGACCGCGTTGCCGCGCTGGCCTGCCTGATCGCCGGCTTGTTCAACCTGTTCCTCGGATATCTCGGCGCCAGTGGCACGCGGAAGCCGGAGGAGCAGATCCCCTACCTGGCGTCCAACGGCCTGCTGGGACTCAGTCTCATCGCGGTCGCGGTCACCTTGTGGCTGTCCGCGGACATGCGCGACGAGTGGTGCAAACTCGACGAGCTCACCTCCGCACTCCAGCCGCGCACCGAGACTTCGCCGGAAAACACGCCGGAGCCCATGGCGCGAACCGGCGCGACCCGCGAAGCAGCCCGAACCCCTGCCCTGGCAGCGATCGATGACTGACGCCCGGACCTCAGGTGTGGGCGCCCGTCCGCAGCTGATCGTCCTCGCGATGGCGACCTTCGCGGGGGCGGCCTTGGAAGCGGCCGGTTGGTGGAACACCAGCGGCACTCGGGACGTCTCCGAGCAGATGGTGGGCCTCGACATCGCCACCGGCGGAACGATCATCCTCGCCGCGGCACAGGGGTGGTGGCTCTACGGACAGCGCCGCCGGTTCCAACTCGCGCTGCGCAGCGCGGTCGCCGGCTCCCCGGAGGCACTGCTGTCCGGACCCCCGGTATTGCCAGATGCCCCGCCACAGCGGGCTGTGCACGCGGCGACGCCGGTCCCGGTGGCCACCGAAGCCATGCGCTTGTTCCACCGTCCCGACTGTGAACTGGCCCTCGGCAAAGCGCTTCGGCCGGTGAGTGAGCTGCGCACGACAGGTCGCCGGCCCTGCGGGATGTGCCGGCCGTGAATGAGTACCTGCCCTTCCTCATCGTGGGCATCGTCGCCGGTTCGGTATACGGGTTGGCCGGGCTCGGGCTCGTCCTCACCTACCGCACGTCTGGGGTCTTCAACTTCGCGCACGGTGCGGTGTCGGCCGCAGCGGCCTACCTCTACTACCAGCTGTACGTGCTGAACTCCTGGCCGTGGCCCCTGGCCATGCTCGCCACGGTCGTGGTGTGCGGGCCGGCACTCGGGGTCGTGCTCGAGCGACTCATGCGGCCCTTGCTGGGCAAGCACATCGTGCTGATCATGGTGGCCACGATCGGGGTGCTGCTGCTCATCCAGGGTACGCTGCTGGTGCACTACGGTCCGATTCAGCGTGCCTACCCCGACGTCATCCGGGACCACGCACTGCCGGGCGGTTTCACCGTGAGCGGCGTGATCGTGACGTGGTCCCAGGTCGTCACCGTCTCGGTCTCCGCCTCCTTCGCGGTGGGCCTTTACATGTTTCTCAAGTACAGCCGGCTCGGTGTCCAGATGCGCGCCGTGGTGGAGAACCCCGAGCTGCTCGGCATGGCGGGCCAGAGCGCCGTGCGGGTGCGTTCGGCCTCCTGGATGTTGGGCTCCACGTTCGCGTCCTTCTCCGGGATCCTGCTGGCGCCCAAGTTGGGGCTGGACGCGCCCCTGCTCTCCTTCCTGGTGGTCTACTCCTTCGGCGCCGTCGCGATCGGCCGGTTCTCCAACCTGCCGCTGACCTTTGCCGGTGGGCTGCTGGTCGGGGTGGTGGAGGCCCTGGTCACCAAGGAGGCGACCCGGCCACCGTGGATCGGCCTGCCCTCCACCGTGCCCTTCCTGGTGCTGATCGTCGTGCTGCTCATCACCCCGGCGCGGCACCTACCGCGCCACGTCGGCCGCACCACCGCGATGCTGCGCGCCACCCGCGA
The DNA here is from genome assembly GCA_036266995.1 of Pseudonocardiaceae bacterium. Taxonomy (GTDB): domain Bacteria; phylum Actinomycetota; class Actinomycetes; order Mycobacteriales; family Pseudonocardiaceae. Next base: position 29,173 of record DATAWX010000161.1, read on the forward strand.
TTCCGGCGCCGGGGGAGAGAGGCGGCGCACGGTCGAACCGCTGCTGATGCTGGGAGCGCTCCTTCTGGTCCCCACCTTCGCCGGCGCGAAACTCAGCCTGTACACCACCGGCCTCGCGTTCGCGGTCATGTTTCTCTCCCTCGGTCTGCTGTTCCGGGTGTCGGGGCAGATCTCGCTGGCGCACGCCTCGTTCTTCGCCCTCGGCGCTACGACGTTCAGTCATCTGATCCACGACGCAGGATTCCCCTGGCTGCTCGCGCTGGTCGGGGCCGGCTTCGTCACCGTTCCGCTCGGCGCGCTGCTGGCGCTGCCCACGGTCCGGCTCTCCGGCGTCTACCTGGCACTGGTCACCTTCGGGTTCGGCGTGCTGATGCAGAGCGTCGTCTTCGGTACCCGCCTGATGTGGGGCGGGCACGACCTGATGAACGGTTCCCGGCCCGAACTCGGCCCACTCGATCTCCGAAACGACCGGGTGCTCTATTTCGTCTTCGTGGCCATCGTGGCCATCGTCGCGGCCACGGTCGTTCTGATCACCCGGACACGGTTGGGCCGACTGCTGCGGGGCCTGGCGGATTCGCCGCTGACCCTGACCACGAACGGTCTCGGCGTCAACGTGCTGAAGACATTGGTGTTCTGCCTGTCCGCGTTCCTCGCCGGCATCGGCGGCGCGATGTACGTCATCGCCGTGAGTTCGGTGGCCCGTGACGCCGGTTTCGGCCCGTTCCAGTCGCTGACCTGGCTTGCCCTGCTGGTCGTGTTCGCCGGTGCCGGACTGGTCGCATCGGCGTTGCTGTCCGGTTTCGTCCTCGTCGTGCTGCCGGCCTATCTACCCGGCCTCAGCCCGGAGTGGCAGTCCGCCATTTTCGGGGCAGGTGCCCTTGCCGCGGTACTGCTGAGCGAGTCAGGAGCGATCTCCCGGATCTGCCTCGCCGTGACCGATCCGGGACCGCGAAGCGTCCTACGAGTGCGGCGACTCCCCGCCGGCAGCCCACGATGAGGGCGGGACGGGCGGGGGAGGCCGGCCTCGCCGTCAACGACCTGGAGGTCCGATTCGGCGGCCACACCGCGGTAAAGTCCGTCAGCCTGCGCGCACCACGTGCCCGGATGACCGGACTGATCGGACCCAACGGTGCGGGCAAGACCACGATGTTCAACGCCTGCACCGGTTTGCTGAAGCCCAGATCAGGTTCCGTGATGCTCGACGGCCGGGACATCACCGGGCTACGTCCGGCTGCGCGGGCCAGACGGGGCCTGGGCCGGACGTTCCAGCGCCTGGAACTGTGCGACTCGATGTCGGTGGCGGAGAACGTCGCATTAGGCGTGGAAGCCCTACGGGCCGGTGACAACCCAATCCGTCACTTGTGGTTGTCCGCCAAGGAACGCGCGGACGTGCAGGCCCGGACCGATGAGGCCCTGCAGACCTGCGGTCTGGTCCAGTTGCGCGAGGAACCGGCAGGGGCCCTGTCCACCGGGCAGCGTCGTCTCGTCGAGCTCGCCCGGGTCTGCGCCGGTGGCTACTCGATGCTGCTGTTGGACGAGCCCTCCTCCGGTCTGGACCACCGCGAGACCGAAGCCTTCGGGCGAATCCTGCGCGATCTGATCGACCACGGCACGGGCATCCTCCTGGTTGAGCACGACATGGCGTTGGTGATGTCGATCTGCGACCACGTCTACGTCCTGGAGTTCGGGACGGTGGTCTTCCAGGGAACGCCGCTGGAGGTCCAGTCGAGCCCGGTTGTCCGCGCAGCGTACCTGGGTTCCGAGGGGAACGCGGTGAGCTCATGAGTCTGTGCCTCCGGGGGGTGACCGCAGGCTATGGCCGATCGATGGTGCTGCGGGACGTGTCCATCACAGTGCCCGACGGATCGGTTGTCGCGGTCATCGGAGCCAACGGCGCCGGCAAGACGAGCCTGTTGCGGGTCGCCTCGGGGCTGATGGCGCCGCAAGCCGGATGGATTCGACTCGACGGTGAAAACCTGACGGGTCGTCCGGTGTGTGACTTCGCCAAAGCGGGCATCTGCCACGTCCCCGAAGGACGAGCGGTATTTCCCGGCCTCAGCGTGCGCGACAACCTGCGGGTATTCTCCCCGGCGCGTCGTGAGCGCGAGAGCATCGACCGGGCCATCACGTTGTTCCCGCGGCTCGGTGAGCGATTGGGACAGATCGCAGGGACGATGAGCGGCGGCGAGCAACAGATGCTGGCCCTGGCCCGCGCATACCTCTGCGACTGCAAAGTCATCCTGCTGGACGAACTATCGATGGGCCTGGCCCCCAAGCTGGTCGATGTGATCTTCGAATCCATCAGCCGGTTGCGTGGAGAAAATGTCGGTGTGGTCGTCGTCGAGCAGTACGTCGACCGAGTGCTGGCGATCGCCGACTACGTCTATGTGATGTCCCGCGGGCGAGTCGGCTTCGCAGGCGATCCCGGCGAGTTCGCGGACAATGATCTCTTCCAGCAGTACCTCGGGGCCGGGGTCTGACGCACATCGCAAGCACACGACCTGGCTCGTGCCGTCCATGTCGAAAGGCCCGCCGTGGTAGCCACCCTCCTGTCCGCCCGCGACGTGGAATTCCTCCTCTACGACTGGCTCCAGGCCGCAGAGCTTCCGCAGCGGGCCCGCTTCTCCACCCACTCGCGGGAGACATTCGACGCACTGCTGGCCATGTGCGCGGACCTGGCGGCCAGCGAGTTTGCTCCGCTCAACCGCCTCCTCGACGACCAGGAGCCCCGGTTCGACGGAGAACGCGTTCACCAACCCGAGCCGGTGCGTCGTGCGTTGCAGGCCTTCACCGACGCAGGGCTGCTCGGGCTGGCCCTACCGCCGAAGCTGGGCGGGGAACCGGTCCCGGCCGTGGTGCGCACCGCATGCCTGGCCTGGTTCCAGGCCGCCAACATCGCGTTGGCGGCCTATCCCTTTCTCACGATCGCCAACATGAATCTGCTACTTGCCCACGCCAGTGAGGACCAAGTGCAGACCTGGGTCGCCCCGATGGCAGCGGGGCGCTTCTTCGGCACCATGTGCCTGTCCGAACCCGGTGCCGGGTCCTCCCTGGCCGACATCACCACGAAAGCGGTGCCGGACGCAGCCACAGGCCACCGGGTTTTCGGCAACAAGATGTGGATCTCCGGCGGCGAGCACGACCTGGCGGAGAACATCGTGCACCTCGTCCTGGCCCGGATCGTGGGCGCACCCGCAGGAGTCAAAGGCCTGTCGCTGTTCATCGTCCCGAAGTTCCTGCTCGACGAGCAGGGAAATGTCGCGGACCGCAACGACGTGACGCTGGCCGGCCTCAATCACAAGATGGGCTATCGCGGCACCGTCAACGCGCTGCTCAACTTCGGTGAGGGTAAGCACCTGCCACATGGATCACCCGGCGCCGTGGCCCATCTCGTGGGCCAGCCCAACCGGGGCCTGGAGTACATGTTCCACATGATGAACGAGGCCCGCATCGGCGTCGGGGCGGGCGCGGCCGCGCTGGGGTACACCGCATACCTCAAGGCGCTCGCCTACGCCCGCGAACGGATCCAGGGCAGGCCGTTCGGGAATCGGACCGCAGCCCCGACGGCAATCATCCAACACCCCGACGTCCGGCGGATGCTCCTCGCCCAAAAGGCCTACGCCGAAGGAGGATTGGCGTTGGTCCTGTACTGCGCCCGCCTGGTGGACGAGGCAAACAGCGCCCTCTCGCCCGCCGACCGTGAACAGGCCGACCTCCTGCTCGACGTCCTGACCCCGATCGCCAAAGCCTGGCCGTCCCAGTGGTGCCTGGCGGGCACAGACCTGGCCATCCAGGTCCACGGCGGGTACGGCTACACCCGCGACCACGACGTGGAACAGCACTACCGGGACAACCGGTTGAACCTCATCCACGAAGGAACCAACGGCATTCAGGCGCTCGACCTGCTCGGTCGAAAGGTACTTGGCGACCGCGGGATAGGCCTGCGCGCACTGTTCGAAACCGTGCAGACCTGCATCGCCGCTGCCAACGCCGGGGGCGGCGAAGGCGCAGAGCTGGCAGATCAGTTGGCGCACACCTGGCGGCACCTCATGGAGGTGACCGACCAACTGATAGCGCCTGGAGAAACCGCCGCCACCCTCGCTCTCGCTTCGTTCTACCTGGAAGCGGTCGGGCACGCGGTAGTGGCCTGGATATGGCTTGCTCAGTTCCTCGCCACCGACCGACGTCCGGGGGACTTCTACGAGGGCAAGCGCGCAGCGTGCCGGTACTTCCACCGCTATGAGCTGCCCCGCGTGACATGGCGACTCGAGCTGGTCGCGAGCGGCGATCGCACCCTGCTCGAGGTGGTGGACGCCCAGTTCTGAGAGTCGACCAGGACCAGCCGTGCCGGTCTGGCGCGCACAGGTGCACTGCGGGAACGCTTCTGAGACGATATGACGGGATGATTCGATCGACACAGCGACAGTGCGGCCGAGCAGCGGGAGGAGCGAGACCTTGAGATGACCGACGGTCGCGCACGGCGGCGAGAGGAGGGCCGCACCGAGCTGTACAACGCCGCGGTGGCCTGTTACGAGCAAGGCGATCCCATCGAGGTCGCCAAACTCGCCGCCGACCTGGGAATCAGCCGGGCCAGTGCCTACCGGTGGGTGGGCAGCAACGATCGCCTCCTCGCGGAGGTGCTCCGCGTGCGCATCCGCGACGGCTTCCGCCAGTACGAGAACCTGCACAGGTCGAAGACGGGTGCAGATCGCGTGGCGGCAGTCCTCGAGAGCACGATCCGCGAGGTCCTGGGCTCCCGGCGATTCCATGCGCTCCTGACCCGGGAACCGGTGAAGGTTCTGGAGATCACCGCCTCGCGGGCCTATCCCAACCAGCGCAACTTCATCAGCCTGGTGCAGGGGCTGCTGGAGGAGGAGATCCTCCGCGGCTACCTCGCGATGCCGATCGACTCCCACACCATGGCCTACTCCCTGGTCCGCCTCGCCGAGGCCTTTGTCTACGGGGACATCGTCGCGGGCGAGCGACCGGACGTCGACCGGTGCATGGAGATCATCCGTCTGCTCCTGGGCGCGTAGCCCACCTTCTGCTGACGCAGCGTCAGCAGATTTTCCATCCATAGACTTTTGAGACGATTCTGCCTATCGTATCAATGGAGCGGATGGGATCCTCCGCACTGGAGGTGTGGCGTGAGCGATCTGACCCCCGACGACATCCGCGTGCTGGCGGGCGTGTTCGCCGAGGGCGGGCTGAGCCGGCTGCGGATCCGCATCGGCGACGCCGAACTGGTGCTCTCCCGGGATGACCCGGGGAACCCCGCCGCAGCGAACGGACCGGCTCGGCGAGAGGACGTGGTCGGATCGGCGGCAACCTCCCCGAACCCGCGAACGCCGCCGGCTGTCGGGTCGCGGAGCCCGGAGGCCGGGATCGAGGACGGGCTGCTCGCCATCACCGCGTCGAATTTGGGCGCCTTCTACCGGGCGCCCGCGCCCGGGGAACCTCCGTTCGTCGAGCTCGGCCAAAAAATCGCTGAGGGTGATGCAGTAGGGCTGCTCGAAGTCATGAAGCTCTACACCTCAGTGGTCAGCACGGTGTCCGGCATCGTGGATCGGATCTGTGTACCCGATGGTCAGATGGTGGAAGCCGGCGAAGTACTGCTCCTGGTGAAGATCGACCCCGCGACGTGAGCATCAAAAGGGTCCTGATCGCCAATCGCGGTGAGATCGCGGTGCGCATCGCGCGCAGCTGCCACGAGGCGGGCATCGAGACGGTGCTGACGACCTCCCTGGTGGACCGGGACAGCATGGCCGCCGAGATGGTCGACCGGACGATCTGCATCGGAGGCCCCCAGCCGGCCCGCAGTTATCTCGATGCGAACCTGGTGATGCAGGCCGCGCTATGGGCCGGTTGCGACGCCATCCACCCCGGTTACGGCTTCCTGTCCGAACGTGTCGTCCTCGCCCAGATGTGCGAGGAGCGGGACATCACCTTCATCGGACCGACGGCGGCGACGATCGGCGCCCTGGGGGACAAGCTGGAAGCTCGGCGGCTGGCGGATGCCGCGGGCACGCCGCGGCTGCCCGGCAGCGCGGCACTGCCCGACGTGGCCGCCGCGGTCGCCGCGGCCGCTGAGGTCGGCTACCCCGTCCTGCTCAAGGCCGCAGCCGGTGGTGGCGGCCGAGGGATGAGCGTTGCCGCGGACGAGCCCGACCTGCGCGCTGCCTTCGCGCGCGTGTCCAAGGAGGCGCGCGACGCCTTCGGTGACGGGACGCTGTACCTGGAGCGCTTCGTGTCGCGCGCCCGGCACGTGGAGATCCAGGTGATCGGCGACGGGAACGGTGCGGTGTACAGCCTGGGTGAGCGTGATTGCTCCGTCCAACGTCGCTACCAAAAGGTCGTGGAAGAAGCCTCCGCGGTCGCGGTTCCCGCCGCCGCGCGCCGCCGGATGAAGGACAGTGCGCTGGCTCTTCTCGGATCGCTCAACTACCGGGGCGCCGGCACGGTGGAGTTCCTGTACGACCTCGAGCGCGACGATGACTACTTCATCGAGGTGAATGCCCGCATCCAGGTCGAGCATCCGGTGACCGAGGCGGTCACCGGTGAGGACATCGTCGCGTTGCAGCTGGCCGTGGCAGCGGAGGAGGGG
>DATAWX010000162.1:0-26092 GCA_036266995.1 Pseudonocardiaceae bacterium
ATTCTCGGTAAAGCCCACCACCGACGGTGTGGTCCGCGCCCCCTCAGCGTTAGGGATCACATCCGCCTGGCCACCCTCCCACGCGGCGATCACCGAGTTCGTCGTGCCAAGATCAATACCCACTGCCTTCGCCATGATGAATGCTCCTATCAACCAGTGATGGGCGTCGCCTACTGGGTCTGTACCGCCGGAGCATCGGAGAGCAGGCGCGCCGCCTCGTCCGCAACGTCGTCGTAGACGACTACCTCAAAGCGGCTGGGGACCGTCATCGTGACCGCGTCGAAGTCCCGGCGCCCGCGCTGCAGGGCATGCATCACCACCCCAAGCACCGCACCGATCACCGCACCGATGACGAGCCCGTAGAGTGCCAGCACAGCGCTGGCCACCAACGGGTCGATCAGGTTGAACAACCCGAATATCCAGCCGATCAACGCACCGGGCACGGCGCCGGAGGTGGCTCCCTTCAGCGCCGCGCCGCCGTAGTTGAGCCGGCCGGTCACCTGCTCGACCACCTGGAGGTCGTGGCCGATGATGGCTACCCGCTCGACCGGGAACCCCAGATCAGAAAGGCGGTCCACCGCGCGCTCGGCGTCTGCGTAGTTGTCGAACACCGCGATGGGCCGACGCTGCCGCCTTGCATGCGTGTGCTCGGTCATGACCCGCCTCCTCGTAGGGCTCGTCCGGAATCGCGTTCACGTCACATCAGGAGCTGGTTCCTGGCTGCTCGCTGGTAGCAGAGCCGTTGTCCGGTAGTTCCTGCGGCTCCCGCGCGCCCAGTTGGATACGGCGCGGTTTGCTCTCCTCGGCGATCGGGATCGTCAGCATGAGTACGCCCCGGTCGTAATCCGCGGACAGATTGTTTGCGTCGAGGTTGTCGCCGAGGAAGAGTTGCCGGGTGAAGATGCCGTGCGGCCGCTCGTCAACGATCACCTCGTCGCCCTCGTCATGCGCGGGCCGTCGTTCCGCCCGGATGCTCACCACATTGCGCTCGACTGTCAGTTCGACATCGTCGATGTCGACGCCTGGGAGGTCGACATAGACGGAGAACGCGTCTTTCCTCCGCCATGCCTCCATCGGCATCGTTCGCGGAACCCGGCTGCCCATCACCTGCTCGGAGAGACGATCGAGTTCGCGGAAGGGATCGAAACGCATCAGTGTCATTGCCTGTGCCTTCTCTCACGCTCGTCACGATTGAGTCCGCTCGCACAGCCCACCCGGGGTCCAGGCGGGCCGGGGTCGCACGTCCACCGTGGCAAGCGTCGGGGTAGCTGGCCTGGTCCTCGCGGGTCTAAATCAGTCCGCCGGGCTTCACCTGCGGGCACGAGCCGCAACACGATGTGAGGATCCACCCACGGGTGCCGTACCAATCGTGGGACTACGCCAGCGGCCGCGAGGCAATCAGGAGGTCGCGATGACGGGGTCGGTCAAGCTCGGCATTCAAGACCTGTCAGTACCCCAGGGGACCCATCTGTGCGGCTTCTTCTGGGAAGGGAAAGCGGCGACCTCGTGTTTCCCTACCTCCGCGAAGGCCTGCGTTCTGGTGAGAAGTGCCTGTGCGCGTTCGACGGGCCCACAGAGCTAGGGACCTCTCAGATGAGCACTCGCTCGACGGCGGCAAGGATGGGACCGGGCCTGGCCGGGACCGAAACTCCACCAACAAAGACGCTCGGTATTCCGGCAACGCCGCGGGCCACCGCACGCTCAGTGACGAACGCCGGCCAGGGCAGGTAGATACCCTTCCGGATTGTCTCCGCGAACTCCGGGTCGGTGACGCCAATCTCCTGGCCGAGCTCGACGAGCTGCCCGTCGGTCAGGCCGGGCCCGCCTTCGGGGGGCTGGTACTCGAACAGCGTCCGGGCATACCCGTGGAACATTCCAGCAGCCGAGGCCGCCGCCGAGGCAGCGGCCGCCCGGGTCGAGTACCCCGTGGTCGATACCGCGTCGAGGAAGTCCATCGGGTGGCGGATGAAGCTGACGATCCGGTCGTCCAACAGCTTGTCCAAGGTCGGCCCGGCCATCAGCTCGAATTGCTTGCAAACGGGCACTGGAAGTCGATATAGGCCTCGATGTCCACCGGTCCGGTACCCACCACGATGCCGTCCCCCTCGGGGGTGGCGCCGCGCGGGACGGGCACCGGTGAGGCGGCGGCTCGATTCGCGTTCATGCCGACAACGCTCCCCGCAGGGCGCCTCCCGCGCTTCGGTCCCGCAGCGCGAAATGCGCCGTGCTCGTTCGTCCTTCGGAGTCCGTGTCAGAGCACATCGAGCGGCACCTTGTGCCGGGGTGGTGGGAACGCTGCGTCGAGGATGATGAAGTCGGCCATCGTAAGCTGCAGGTCGGCCGCAACGGCGTTGTCCCGCACGTGTTCCGGCGTGGCTGTCCGCGGGATCGCGTTGACATCCTCGGAGCGCAGCACCCACGCCAGGGCGACTTGAGCCGCTGTGGCCCGGTGGCGGTGTGCGACCTCGACGACCGCGGGATGGTGCAGGATTCGTCCCTGCTCGATGGGCGAATACGCCATGATCGGGATGCCGTGCGCGCGGCACCACGGCAAGAGGTCGTACTCCGGGCCGCGCCGGGACACGTTGTACAGAATCTGGTTCGTCGCGACGTCGCGACCGCGCGACAGACGCTCCAGCTCGACCATGTCCGGGGTGTCGAAGTTGCTCACGCCCCAGTAGCGCACGAGCCCGGCCGCGACCAGGTCCGCGAAGCCGGCCAGGGTCTCCTCCAGGGGGATCGGACCGCGCCAGTGCAGCAGGTACAGGTCGAGGTGGTCGGTGCCGAGCCGGCGCAGGCTCGCCTGGCAGGCCAGCACGGTGCCCCGGCGGCTCGCGTGGTGCGGGAGCACTTTGCTGACGAGGAACACGTCGTCGCGGTGGCCGGCGATGGCCTCGCCCACCAGTATCTCGGCCGCGCCGTCGGCGTACATCTCAGCGGTGTCGATGACGGTCATGCCCAGGTCGATACCGAGGCGCAGTGACGTGATCTCCGAGGCTCGACGCCCGGGCCGTTCGGCGAAATGCCAGGTGCCCTGCCCCAAGACCGAGATCGTCTCCCCGGAGGGAAGGGCCACCGAGGACTCGGCCGTCGCAGTCATGGTTCCTCCGGGTGCGTTGCCTCGGTCAGGCGTCGACGACGGGGATGGGCACGAGGTGTTCGGCGAGGAACCAGACTTCTAGCTCGTGGCGTCGCAGGACGTCACCCATCAGCAGGTCGTTGGTGCCGTCGTCACGGTTGGTCGCGGTGTGGGTGATCGCGTCGCGCACCTTGGTGATGATGACCTCGTGCGCCTCCAGGAGCCGCGAGAGCATGGCGGGCACTTCCTCAACGCCGTTAGGTGGCCGGGGGATCGTGGTGATCTCGGCGACGTGGCGGGGGTCGCCGGCGGCGACACCGCCGAGTGTTTGGATGCGTTCAGCGATGAGGTCGATGAGTTCGATCTGCTCGTCAGCATGCTTGTCCAGCAGAAGGTGCAGTTGGTAGAAGGTGTGGCCGCGCATCAGCCAGTGATGCTTCTTGTACAGGCTGTAGAGAATCACCGTGTCCGCGAGGATGTGGTTGAGCAGCTGCACGCTCTCCAGCCGCGCGTCATGGGCCAGCGCGATGGGCATGAGCCGTAATTGGCCGAACGTCTGGATCTCGACCCCGTGCTGATGCAGCCGGGGCTGGCTGCTCCGGTGGCCATCGGCAACTTTGTCTTTCACGCTCATCGCGGCGCTCCTTTGCGGGTTGTGGTCGCGTTCAAGGCTTCCCGTCGGCGCAGTCGGCACCGAGCGTGCTCATTGTGGGTGGTGAAGCGGTCGATATCTTGGGCCTGACGGCGCGAGACGCACCGGTGTCGCCTGTCTCCCGAGGTCGATTCACCCGGCCTTTCCTCGTGCCCTGAGGCTCAAGTCCGCCCCGCCCCGGTCGGGCAAGGTGCTCGAGGTGGCGGGCGTCGCCACGAAAATGACGGACTTGTGAGGAGATCGGTATGACGACACAGGCTGGCATCGAGAACAACGAGCGCGAGTTCGTCCTGCGGTGTGTAGGTGACGCGTACCAGGTGCTGGATCTGATCCCGGGGGTGGACCCGAACGGCCCTGCCCTGGTGTGGCTTGCCGAGCAGTTCCGGCAGCTACGCCGTCAAGGCGAGAACGCCGCCTGAGCGCCCGCCCACGTCATGATCACAACGGAAACAGTCAGTCGAATCGTCGGGTTCAGGGGCGACGGGTTACCGGTCGTGTCGCTGTATGTACGGGTACCGATCGATCCCAGCAGCCGGAGCGCCATGGTCCGCAGCCAGGTGGACAGCCGGCTGCACGAGATCCGGCCGATGGGCGAGGACCACGGGCTTGGACACGACGTCATGATGTCGATCCGCGGTGACATCGATCGCATTACCAGGGTGGCCGCGGAGGAGCGCTGGTCGCCGGGCGCGGTCGCGTTGTTCTCCTGCAGCGGTCGCGGGTTCTTTGAGGAGGTGCAGCTGCCCCGGGGGGTGCGGGACCGGGTGGTGGTAGACGAAACCCCGTGGGTCCGGTCGATGATGGCGGTGCTGGACGAATACCACCGGTGTTGCGTCGCAGTGGTCGACCGGGAGACCGCTCGGACTTGGGAGCTCTACCAGGACGAGATACGTGAGACGGGCACGCTACGGCTCTTGGCCGACCCGGGCCGCAACGACCACAAAGCCGAGGAGCTGACCAAGCGGCACTTCCGGCAGGTGGTCGCCATGCTGGACCAGCTGTACCGCAACGACGGGTTCGACCTGTTGGCCATCGGCGGTCACCAGCCCGAGCTGCCCCGCTTCGTCGACTTCCTCACCCACGATCTGCGCAGCCGGGTCGCCGGCACCTTCTCGGTGGACGACGATGCGAGGTCCACCCTCGGCGAGATCAAGCAACAGGCTGGCGCGATCGTCGAGCGCTACGAGCGCTCCGAGGAGGAGCGCATGGTCGCCGAGGTTGTCGAGACGTCGGCGGCCGGCGGCCTGGGCGCGCTCGGTCTGCAACCGTGCTTGTGGGCAGGCAGCGTTGCCGCGGTGGGTCGCCTACTGGTCCAGGAAGGAGCAGTAACGCCGGGCGTGATCTGCGACCAGGATCGCTGGCTGGCCCTGGCTGGCGAGACCTGCCCGCTGTGTGGACAGCCGGTGCGGCGCGCCCCCGACATCGTGGACGAGCTCGTCGAGGTGGTCATCGACGAGGGCGGCTCGATTGAGCACGTCTCCGCCGACACCGCCCTCAAGGAGTTCGTGGTTGCGGCCTCCTTACGCTTCCCGCTCCCGCCCGACCCGGAGCAGTGACGTCTTCGTATAGGGCAACCCGGCGCAACCGCCATGCGACCACTAGCAGCAGGACGCCAGAGACCAGGGCGTAGGCGCCCAGCATGATGGTGAGCACCAGAGCACCGGACAGGGGCCAGAGAAAGAACAGGACACCTGCGATGATGCCGGCGAGGCCGGCCAGGGCCATGAAGACCTCTCCCCGGATCAGCTTTCGCAGCCGGACCGCGAGAACGATCTCCGCGACGCCGACGCCGATGAACAAGATGGCGGCCACGATGGTCAGGACGACCACCGTGATGACCGGCAACAGCACAGTGATCACCGCGGCGGCGATCCCGAGCAGTCCAGCGAGCAGCAGTGGGACCCAGTCTCGCCAGTCCGAGTGGGCTCGCCCCTGCCGGAAGGCGTTGGCCAGCAGTGAGATGCCGTCCAACAGCGCCCACGCCCCGAACAGCAGCGCGAGCGCGAATACGGTGATGCCCGGCCAGGTCAGAGCGGCGATCCCGAACAGGATCGCGAACGCGCCGCGCACTGCCATGACCGGCCACATCTTCTTTGGATCAATGATCAGGATGATCCCGGCCGCGGGTGCTCCAGGGACCCGTCCATCTTGATGGGACATTGTGTACTCCTCTAAGAAACTGGATCAGCGGACTGGTTGGGGTAGGGGGTTGACGTGCCGGACAGCAACGGCACCTGGTGCCGCTCTGCCCGATGTATTTCCGGATCGGAGACGCGCTGCCGCGGTCTGTTGTCGTCTCCAGGCGGTACCGGGATGAAGCGCCGCGCAACTGGGTTTCCGGGCACCGCCCGGTGGCACACAGGGCATAACGGCGCCCCGTCGATGGTGTACGGGGACGGGGCCGGGATGCCGTTCACCGAGTAGAACTCCCAGGTGGCACCGTCGGCGTCGACGTAGAGCACGACGTCGTAGTCGACCACGGACTGCCAGTGCGAATCGGGGCAGCGAAACTCCACCCGTTCCACCGCGATGTCCGTGATCACTGGTGGTCCCTCCGCGCGTCAACTGGCGGCCAGCTCGCCGAGCGTCGCCGTGACAGTCTTGGTTTCCCCGGGTGGTCGGATGATGGTGATGTGCACGGTGTCCCCGGGCTTGTGTGTGGCGAGCACTTCCTGCAGTTGCTGGGCCGTGGTGACCGGGGCGTCGTCGACCTTGGTGATCACGTCGCCGTTCTGCAGCCCGGTGTTGGCCGCCGGCCCGCCGGGCACCACGTCGAAGATGCCGACCCCGACCGGCTGTCCACTCTGGTCGATGACCGTGCTGATCGACACGCCGAGCGCCGCGCGCTTGAAGTTGACCACGCGGCCGTTCGCGACGATCTGGCCCGCCACGTCGGTCGCGGTGTCGCTGGGGATCGCAAAGCCGATGCCGGGTGCGGTTCCACCCAACTCCGGATTGACGGCCGTCAGCGTGGGGATGCCGATGACCTCGCCGTTGAGGTTCACCAAGGCGCCGCCGCTGTTGCCGGGATTGATCGGAGCGCTGGTCTGGATGGCCTGCCGGAGCAGCGCTCCGGGCATGTCCGGGCTTGGCGGCTCCTGAATAGTCCGGCCGAGTTTCGAGACGAGCCCGTCGGTAACCGTGGCGTCCAGCCCGAACGGGTTGCCCATGGCGAGCACGATGTCGCCCACCTCGAGTGCGGAGGACCGCCCGAACTTCGCCGGTTTGAGGTTCGCCGCTCCCTGGACCCGGATCACGGCGAGGTCCTCGGGTGGGTAGGACCCCACCAGGGTGGCGGCAAACTGCTGGGTGCCGGCTGAGGTCCGGACCTGGAACTGAGTGGACCTGCCGACCACATGGGCGTTCGTGACGATGTCGCCCTTGTCATCGAAGATCACCCCGGATCCGATGCCGGTCTGGCTGGCGATCTCCACAATGGATGGCAGGGACGCCTTGACGACCCGCGTGAAGTCCTGCTCCAGGGACTGTCCTACATCGCCGCCGCTGGCTTGTGGGATAAAGCCGGCGGCACCCGGGTCGGCGCAGCCGACTGCCGGGACCGGCGCGATTGCCAGGGCCGCCAGGGCAACTATGGCGCGCTTCCAGGAGGTTCGCGCCGTAGTTCTGGCGCTCGCCGTCGATTTCCCGATGGCACCGGGCACCGTGGACCTCCTCCACCCCTTACCAGCGATCGATGTGCCGACCACCCTGACAAGGCTGCGGTGCCCGCACTTCGGCCTGAGCGGTGCAAATCCTGCCCAGGTGTTGCATCCGTTGGAGCAATGCCGAGCGCGCCCGGACCGTCTCGCAAGGCACGACAGGGTCGTGAATCTTCCCCGGCAGCATCGACCTGATGGGGCAACCGGCCCGACGAGATTGCACCTGCCGGAGCGGTTCGGCGTTCCGATCGAGCTGCCAGTGTTGACGGCATGACCCACCCGTCAGGTATCCCCGTGTTCGAACGGTTCTTCCGTTCCGTCGCAAGCATCAAAATCGACAAGAACGACGTTCGGCGGTTCCGCGAGTTCGTCGACCAGCAGATCGACGACATCGCCATCGCTGGACGCAACTCGGCCAAATGGAACGGGCGGGACGTGATCGCTCCGCAGGACCTGCCGATCACCAAGGGCGTTCAGGAACGGATGCGCGAGTTCGACAAGTTCGACGAGGCCCAGGAGATCCGTGAACTGCTTCGCCAGGAGATACGACGGCCACCGATGGACGTCACGTTCGCCGAGGACACCGAACAACTGCTGCCAGAGCTGTTCGGCGGGCTGAGCGTCGCGCTGGGCCGGTCGTTTCGGGTGATCGACCCCACAGTGGCCAACCCTGCGACCGAGCACTGGGAACGGGCCTTCACCCTGTTCAGGCTGGTGTTCTGATGGCCGATCTGCGGTTGTTCGCACTTCACCAGTTCGACCCGCTGGTGGCCGAGTCCGCGATCCAAGCCAGAGCCGTGCCCGCGTCACTGGACCTGGTGCACCGGCCGGCCGGGAGCTACCAGCTCGATGTCCACGGCTTTGTCCGCGGGCCGTTGAGCGTTGAGGAGACGTGCTGCACTGACGGGACTCGGATGCGGCTGCCAAGCGAAGACCCGGGCTATGTGGTCAGCTTCTCGCTGCGCGGGGCGATGCTAGCCGTGCATCGTGGCCGCGAGCTCGACCTCGGCCCCGGGCGCGCGGTGATGTTCCAACCTCCCGCCGAGATGGTCATGACGACGAAGGACGACTTCGACGTCTTTATCGTGCGAGTCGACGCCGGTGCGCTGGAGGACGCGCTGGAGGCTCGCCTGGGGTATCCCGTGCGCCGGCCGTTGCCGCTGCCCCTGACCCTGGACCTCGGTACCGCGGCGGGCCGGGGGTGGGCCGAATTGGTTCGACACGTCCTCCAATGCGCAGTGCCGGGCGGGCTGCTGACCAACCCGGTGATCGCCGAGCCGCTGCAGGACTCACTGCTCGACGGGTTGCTGCAGGCGAGCGACCACCCGTACCGCGAGGCCTTGGACGCACCCGTGGGGTCGTGGGGGCCGAGCACGGTACGCCGCGGCGTCGACACGATCGAAGCGTTCCCGCAGCGGCCATTCACCATGGCCGGGCTCGCGGCCGAGGCCGGCGTGAGCGTCCCGGTGCTCCAGGAGTGCTGGCAGCGGCATCGGGGCGTCCGGCCCATGCGCTACCTGCAGCAGGTCCGGCTCACCTGCGCACACCATGACCTCGACGAGCACGCGCCAGGAGAGACCACGGTCGCCGCTACCGCGTTGCGGTGGGGATTCGCGCGGCCGGCACGGTTCACGACCAGCTACGCCGGGCGCTACGGGCTGCCCCCTGGCCAGACCCTGCGGGGGCCGGCGTACGCCTGAACGCCCCCGGGAATCTCGACGCCGACGATCTAGCAATGGGGTGGAGACATGGCAGGCAAAGCTAGCGTCCTGACCGCGGTGCTCGCTGCCGCCCTGCTCGGGGCCTGCTCCAACAGCCAAGGACCGGCCCCGACCCAGTCCGCTGGGCTCCACACCACGCTGCCCTCTGGCCCCGCCCTACCAGACCCGTCG
The DNA here is from genome assembly GCA_036266995.1 of Pseudonocardiaceae bacterium. Lineage (GTDB taxonomy): Bacteria > Actinomycetota > Actinomycetes > Mycobacteriales > Pseudonocardiaceae. The sequence continues at coordinate 9,283 of DATAWX010000162.1, forward strand.
GTGGCGTGGAGCGATCAGCTCTGCCACGCGCTGTTGCCCGTGGCTCAGGGGGCGGGAACCCCGCCCAGTCTCGAAGTCTCTGACCCCGAAGGTTCCCGACAGCGCTTCCACATCTACCTGCACAATCAGGTCGTTGCCCTGAACACCGCGCTGTCTCGGATCGCCGCGGCGGGACCGGCTCCCGTGGATAAGGGTCCGGAGGTGGACCAGGTGTTGGTCACCACCCTGTCCCGGCTGCGCGATGCGCTCGCCGCGGGGCTAGCCGAGCTCGACGCGGTCCCGCTAGGACAGCCTGGGACGCTCAGGGCCACGCTCACCGCGGTCACCTCCCTGATCGTGCCCACCGATGGCAGGACACTAGAAGGTCTGGCCATGCCGATCAGCCTGCAGCCCGCTGCCAGGCAGGCATCCAGCTGCCAGCGGCTCGACGCGTCTGGGGGTGCGGCTGGCTTGCTGGCGACGCCCACCCCGATTCGCTAGACATCCATTCCCACCGAGAGGAGTGATCGTGAAGGTACTGATCGTGCTCACCTCGCACGACAAGCTCGGCGACACCGGCGAGAAGACCGGCTTCTGGCTGGAGGAATTCGCCGCGCCCTACTACGCACTGCGCGACACCGGCGCCGAGCTGACCCTGGCCTCTCCGGCGGGCGGCCAACCGCCGATTGATCCCAGGAGCGATGCGCCCGAAGCTCAGACCGACGCGACGACGCGGTTCCACCAAGATCCCGACGTGCAGGAGCAACTGGCCCATACCTCGAAGCTCGCCGATGTCTCGGCCGGCGACTTCGATGCCGTGTTCTACCCAGGTGGGCATGGGCCGATGTGGGACCTGCCCGATAATCCGGAGTCCATCGCGCTGGTCGAGGCATTCGTGCGCGACGGCAAGCCGGTCGCCGCGGTATGCCACGGCCCGGCCGCGCTGACCAACGTGCGCCGTCCGGACGGGGCCTACCTGGTCGCGGGAAAGAACGTGACTGGCTTCGCGAACTCCGAGGAAGAGGCCGTGGGGCTTACCAACGTGGTGCCGTTCCTGCTGGAAAACCGGCTACGAGAGCGCGGCGGAAACTACCGCAAGGCCCACGACTTCGCGCCCTACGTGCTGGTCGACGGCACCCTGGTCACTGGGCAGGACCCGGCGTCCTCTGTCCCGGCCGCCGACGAACTGATCGGCCTCCTCCGGGCCGCGTCGGCCTGATCGCCGCCGAGCGCTCGCGCGATTTGATCTAGGGAACCCGGCTGCGTGGCCGCATCGCACGTCGCCACACCAGAGTCGCGATCGCCATCACCAGGATAAGAGCCATCAAGATGAGCAGTTCTATCCCTTGCGGATTCCAATGAAACGCCTGTTCGGCTTCAGCGGTCAGGATGAGCACCCTGCGGATGCCGGCGACTAGGCCTACGACGATGAAGGGCTCGGGATCCAGGGCGCCCCCGTGTTTGATCGCGATAGCGACCGTATGAAGCAGCTCCGCTACGATAAAGAGCAGCAGGGTCTCATTGAGGACCGCGAGCACGGTCGCCGGCACGTCGTAGTGGCCGGCCAAGACAAGGGCAACCTGACGCACTGTGTAGACGATCAGCGCGACTCCCAGTGCGGTGAGGAGTACCGCGACGACCACGTGGATGGCGTCTTCAACGATCTTGATGGCACGAACTATGCGCGCTAGGTGCCGGCTGGGCCGGTCAGGCATGTCTGATGTGCTCGGACTCATTCCGATGCGCCCTTACGTTGTTTTCCTCAGCGCGTCCAACATGCCGTGCAGATGGGCTACCGCGAGTTCGATGTCGTAGTATTTTCGTTGCCCGGCTCGCGACTCCGCAGCAAGCAACCCGCAACGGTGGACTTTTTCGAAGTCACCGTCGGGGAACTTGTACCGACCCTTGGCTTCTTCGTCGTATTCATCGTCTATTCCGAGATGCCATCGGGCGTATTCGGCGTAGCCATGCTCCCGAATGAACTCGTTCTCCTGCTGCGCGGAGGGTTGGTGTTCGCTCCACGCGTCGCGGTCGTCAATGACGTACTTGCCCGTCCAGATCATGTTCTTTGTGTGATCGAACGCCCTCTTGTTCAACTTGACTGCCATCGTCTCCCCTCCGTGGGTCGCTGCGACGCTGATCGGTTCCAATGTCCCGGTTCCGGTCCAGAGGACTCCCAGCCTGGTGCCACACCTGAACAGCCTGCGCCCGATGCAGCTGCCTGGCTTCGTCCTGACAACGCCAGATATCGCTGGCCGTTAGTCATGGCCTGACGGCTCACGCCTGACACACCGAATGCTGCCGACCCTGTGCTGTCGGGCCAGCTTGTGCGCCCGCACCTAGCTCTGACAGGCCGAAGCGATCACCATCCGTAGGGGCTTAACGTCGGCTCGTCGTCGGTGGGACTCGGACTGGCTCCAACGGGCGGTGCTACGTGCCACGACTGCGCCGGGGAACACATTACGCAGGTGGGTGGTGGGAACCTCGTGAACGCACTCGACCTCGCACGGTGGCAGTTCGGGATCACCACCCTCTATCACTTCCTCTTCGTTCCGCTCACGATCGGATTGGCGTTTGTCGTAGCAGGGCTGGAGACCGCGTGGATGCGCACACGGGACCCCACCTATCTTCGCCTGACGAAGTTCGTCGGAACTCTTTTCGTGATCAACCTAGCCGTGGGTGTGGTTACCGGGATCGTGCAGGAGTTCCAGTTCGGGATGAACTGGAGCGATTACTCGCGATTCGTCGGTGACGTCTTCGGCGCGCCGTTGGCCATGGAAGGGCTGCTGGCGTTCTTCCTGGAGTCGACCTTCGTCGGGCTGTGGATCTTCGGGTGGGACCGGCTCAGCCCTCGCTTGCACCTGGGCACCATCTGGATCGCGGCATTCGGCTCGCTGGTGTCGGCGTTTTTCACCCTCGCTGCGAACGCGTGGATGCAGCACCCGGTGGGGTTCAGCTACAACAGGGCCACGCACCGGGCCGAGCTCACCGACTTCGGTGCCGTCCTCACCAACTCCACGATGGTGGTCACCTTCCTGCACACGGTCACCGCAGCCTTCCTGACTACGGGAGCGTTGGTCGCTGGTATCGCCTCCTGGCAGCTGTGGCACCGCCGCGACAGCGCTGACGCGCCGGCGTTTCGCACGGCAGCCAAGGCAGGCATGTGGATGGCGGTCGTCGCTGGGCTCGCGGTCGCAGCGTCCGGCCACAGCCAGGGGGTGATCATGACCACCCAGCAGCCGATGAAGATGGCCGCCGCCGAGGCGCTTTATCACACCGAGCAGCCTGCGTCGTTCTCGCTGTTCACCATCGGCACCCTGGATGGATCGAAGGAGATCTGGAGCCTCAGGGTGCCTGGGCTGCTCTCCTTCCTGGCTACCGGCTCTTTCAACGGCAGGGTGGAAGGGATCTACGACCTCGAGGCGCAGTATCGCCAGAGGTTCGGGCCGGGCGACTACCGGCCTCTCATCCCGGTCACCTACTGGTCGTACCGTCTCATGATCGGCCTGGGGCTGCTGGCCGCGATCATCTCGGCGATCGGGTTGTGGTTGATTCGCCGCGGCCGCTATCCGGGCAGTAGGTGGTTCCACCGGGCAGCGTTGGCCGGCATCGCGCTGCCGTTGCTCGCCAACTCGTTCGGCTGGATCTTCACCGAGATGGGCCGGCAGCCCTGGGTCGTCTGGGGCCAGTTACGGACCGCCGCAGGTGTCTCACCCTCTGTCGGAGCTGCCACGGTGCTCACGTCGATGATCGTGTTCACCGTGATCTACGGTGCCCTCGCGGTCGTGGGGTTCTACCTGATGCGCCGTTCCGTCGCCGCCGGGCTGCCGGTGGATGAGCCGGAAGGCGCCGAGCGGCCGCCCACCTTCGCCTATTGATCTGGGGACTGTCGGTATGGACCTCCAGGACCTCTGGTTCATTGCCATCGCGCTTCTGTGGACCGGCTATTTCTTCCTCGAAGGTTTCGGTTTCGGGGTCGGGATGCTGCTATCAGTGCTCGGCCGAGACGAGGATGAGCGTCGGGCGCTCATCTCCACTATCGGCCCGGTGTGGGATGGCAACGAGGTATGGCTGATCGTCGCCGCCGGCGCGACCTTCGCGTCGTTCCCACTGTGGTACGCCACCCTGTTCTCCGGCTTCTACCTGCCGCTGCTCGTTATCCTCGTCGCGCTGATCCTGCGTGGGGTGGCTTTCGAGTACCGCGGGAAAGTCGACAGCACCAGGTGGCGGACCAACTGGGACAGGGCAATTCTCTTCGGCAGCGTCGTCCCCGCGGTGCTCTGGGGTTTCGTCTTCGGCAACATCATCCGTGGCGTACCGGTCAACGCGGATTTCGACTACGCCGGCGGCGTTTGGAACCTGTTGAACATTTACTCGCTCGTCGGTGGGCTCACCACGCTTACCCTGTTCCTCCTGCATGGGGCGCTGTTCATTGCGCTGAAGACCGCGGGTGACATTGAGGTCCGGGGCCGCCAGGTGGCGGAGCGGGTCGGCCTGGCAGCCGTCGTTCTCACCGCGGTCTTCCTGGTCTGGACCCAGGTGGAACGCGGCAAGACCCCCACCGCAGTAACCGCCCTGCTCGGTGGGGCCGCGCTGCTGAGCGCGCTGGTCGTCAACCGGGTCGGCCGGGAGCGGTGGGCGTTCGCCCTCAGCGGCGCCACCATCGCGCTGGTCACCGCGACGTTCTTCGTTGCGCTCTACCCCGACGTGTTGCCTTCGACGAACCCCGCCTACAGCCTGACGGTCGACAACGCCAGATCCACCGACTACACGTTGACGATCCTGACGTGGGTTGCGGTGATTTTCCTGCCGCTGGTGCTGGCCTACCAGGCGTGGACCTACTGGGTGTTCAGACAGCGGATCACCGTGCGGGGCGGCCCAGACCAGGTGCGTTCGCCACCCGACGCCGGAGCTGGAACAGGTCAGCGGGACAGGCGCCGCCGTATCGCGAGAACGCGGTGAAGCCGCTGGACCGGCGGCTGCTGCGGTACGCCCGGACCACCAAGACCTACCTCGCTGCCTGTGTGGCCCTGGGCCTTGCCGTCGCCGGGTTGCTTATCGCCCAGGCGACACTGCTCGCCGACATGATCAGCGGCGCGTTCCTGGACGGTCGGACCCTGTCCGACCTGCGGACCCCGATGATCCTGCTCGGCGCCGTGGTCATCGGGCGCGCTCTGGTCGCCTGGGCGCAGGAGGTCGCGGCGTATCGCTCCAGCGCAGCGGTCAAGGCGCAGCTGCGGTCCCGGCTGCTCGAGCACACCATGCGGCTCGGCCCGGGCTGGCTGTCCGAGGAGCGCAGCGGTGAGCTGGCGACGCTCGCCACCCAGGGCGCGGAGGCGCTCGACGGCTACTTCTCCCGGTACTTGCCGCAGCTGGTTCTGGCCTGCCTGGTGCCGACTGCGGTGCTGATCTGGGTGCTCCAGGCCGACCTTGTGGCTGGGGTGACGATCGCGCTGACGCTACCGCTCATCCCGATCTTCATGGTGTTGCTGGGTCGGGCGGCGCAGCGGAAGATGGATCGCCAGTGGGGCACCCTCTCGGTGCTGGCCGGGCACTTCCTCGACGTCGTGGCGGGGCTGCCGACCCTCAAGATCTTCGGCCGGGCCGCAGCGCAGACCCAGAGCATCAACATCATCACCGGCGACTACGCGCGCACCACGATGAGCACACTGCGCGTCTCGTTTCTCTCCGCGCTCGTGCTCGAGCTCCTGTCAGCCCTCGCGGTGGCGCTGGTCGCGGTGGCCGTCGGCCTGCGTTTGCTCGCAGGCGAGCTCGGCCTGTCCACCGCGCTGCTGGTGCTGATCCTGACCCCGGAGGCCTACTGGCCACTGCGCCAGCTAGGCATCCACTACCACGCCAGCGTCGAGGGCGTCGCCGCCGCGCAACGGATCTTCGCGGTGCTCGAGACACCCGTGCCGCCGGTGGGCCATCGCGTCGACCTACCTGACGTAGCGAGCTCTGCGGTGCGGGTGCAGGACGTGACCGTGAGATATCCCGGCCGTGCCGAGCCGGCGCTTCAGGGCGCGTCGCTGGACCTGTTGCCGGGCGAGGTGGTGGCCCTGGTCGGGCCCTCCGGCTGCGGGAAGTCGACTCTGGCGGCGCTGCTCGTGGGCTTCGTCCGTCCCGACTGGGGACGGGTCCTGGTCGGCGAATGTGACCTCGCCGAGCTGGATCTCGACACCTGGCGGCGCCAGGTGGCCTACCTGCCTCAGCACCCGCGACTGTTCGCGGGCACCATCGCCGACAACGTCCGGCTGGGCGCACATACGGCCGGCGACGACGAGGTACGTCGGGCGTTGCGAGCGGCCGGCGCGGGTTTCGTCGAGGGGTTGCCGACGGGCATCGACACACCCCTGGGTGAGCGCGGGTCGGGCCTGTCCGTGGGGCAGCGGCAGCGCATCGCGCTCGCCCGCACGTTTCTCAGCGATACGCCGCTGGTGATCCTGGACGAGCCGACCAGCGGGCTCGACGTGGACAGCGAGGCAACCGTGCTCGACGCGATGCGCCGGCTCGTCGCCGGGCGCACCGTGCTTCTTGTCACGCACCGGCCGGCGCTGCTGACGATCGCGGACCGGGTAGTGCGGCTGGACCGGGTGGCGGTGGCGGCGTGAGCTCGCTGCTGCGCGTCCTGGTCTTCGCCCGCGCCGTCCGCGGCCGACTCGCGCTGGCCGTTCTCACCGGCGCGCTCGCGCTCGGGGCCGCCGTGGGGCTCATGGCTACCTCGGCCTGGCTCATCTCCCGCGCCGCGGAGCACCCGCCGATCGTCACCCTCATGGTCGCCATCGCGGCGGTCCGCGCGCTGAGCATCGGCCGCGGGGTGCTGCGCTACGCGGAGCGTCTCGTTGGACACGGCGCGGCGTTGGGCGTGCTGCGGGAGCTGCGGGTCGCGGTGTGGAAACGGCTCGAAGTGATCGCCCCGGCCGGGCTGCCGGAATACCGCTCCGGCGATCTGCTGGCCCGGTTGGTAGCCGACGTCGATGCCGTGGCGGACGTGTTGCTGCGGGTGGTGATCCCCGCTGCGGTGGCCGCCCTCGCCGGCACTGGAACCATCGCGTTGCTCTACTGGCTGCTGCCGTCCGCCGCGCTCGCGCTGCTCGTCACCATGTTGTTCGCCGCGGTCGCGGTGCCGTGGCTGATCGCCCGGGCGGGTCGGCGGACCGAGCAGCGGCTCGCCCCGCTGCGGGGCAGGCTGACCGCTTTGATCGTCGAGCTGATCCAGGGTGCGCCCGACCTTATCGCTTTCGGCGCCATGCGCCGTCGGCTGTCGCTGCTGGCCAGCCTTGATGGTGAGCTGGCGGACGCCCAGGCCTGCTCGGCTCGGACCACCGGGCTCGGGGCCGGTTTGACCGCACTCGCTGCTGGGCTCGCGGGGTGGGCTGCGCTGGCGCTAGGAATCTCCGCAGTGCGCTCCGGAGCGTTCAGCGAGGTGGCGCTCGCGGTCGTGGTGCTCATCCCGCTTGCCGCGTTCGAAGCGGTGACGATGCTGCCGCCGGCGGCGCAGCACCTGCAACGGGGGCACCGGTCGGTTGACCGGGTGAGAGATGTGCTCGACCGCGTGGCGCCGGTCCGGGCGCCGGCGGCGCCCGCGGCGCTGCCACCTGCGCCCTACACGGTTGGGGTGGTGGGGCTGCGGGCCCACTGGTCCGGGGCCGGCGCACCGGCCCTCAACGGAGTGGACCTGGAGCTGGGACCAGGCCGGCGGGTGGCCGTTGTGGGCGCGAGCGGTTCAGGCAAGACCACCCTGGTCTCGGTGCTGGTGCGGTTTCTCGATCCGAGCGCGGGCCAGGTCACCCTCAACGGGGTGGACATCACCACACTCGCCAGCGACGACGTGCGCCGGGTGATCAAGCTCTGTGCCCAGGACGGGCACCTCTTCGACACCACCATCGAGGAGAACGTGCGCTTAGCCCGCCGGTCGGCAACACCGGAGGCACTGCGCGCGGCCCTGGCCCAGGTCCGGTTGCTGGAATGGGTGGACAGCCTGCCCGAGGGTGCGCAGACCCCGGTCGGCGAGCACGGAGTCCGGGTTTCCGGCGGTCAGGGGCAGCGGATCGCCCTGGCCCGGGCGTTGCTCGCTGACCCACCGGTGCTGCTCCTCGACGAGCCGGCCGAGCACCTTGACCTCGCGACCGCCGACGCGCTGACCGCTGACCTGCTGGCCGCGACGGCCGGGCGCACCACGCTTTTCGTAACCCACCGGCTCGCGGGCCTCGAAGCCGTCGACGAGGTCATCGTCCTCCACGCCGGTCGGGTCATCCAGCGGGGCAGCCATGCTGCGCTGATCACGGTGGCCGGGCCCTACCGGCGCATGTGGGACCGCGAGCGCGCGGCACGGGATCTCGTATGAGGCGTTCAGGCAGAGCAACGGGGATCGGTGGAGACGGGTTCCCGCCGCTCAGCGCGGAGGAGCTAAGCACGTTGCGGGAGGTGGGCCGGCGCTGGGCGTCATCTCCTACCGTGGGTCGGGTCCGCTCGCGGCCACTACCGATCGACCCCGCCCTCGGTCGCTTTAGCCGCCCACCTGCCCCGACGCGCTTCGGGCGGTTCAGCCGGGTGGAGATGTTCAAGACTGAGACGCCGGATGAGTTGGTAGCGACCGAGCGGGCGGTCGTCCCAGAGACGCGGCTGGGACAGGTGCTTGCGCGCGCGAAGCGGCTGGTGTTAGGACCACCGTTGCCCAGTACCGCAGTCGTGCAGGAGCGGATGCCAAAGCTCATGGCCCTGCCGGTGCTGGGCTCGGATCTGCTCTCCTCGGTCGCCTACGGCCCCGAGGCGATGCTGAGCGTCCTGGTCCTGGCCGGCGCCGCTGCGCTGCGGCTATCTCTGCCGATCGCGGCGGCGCTGGTGGTGCTGATGATCGCGCTGGGGCTGTCGTACCGGCAGACCATCCGCGCCTATCCCGGCGGTGGCGGCTCCTACATCGTGGCCAGCGACAACCTAGGCCGGCGGCCTGGGCTAGCGGCGGCGGCCGGCCTGCTCACCGACTACGTCTTGACGGTATCGGTGTCGGTGGCGGCCGGCGTGGACGCGATCACCTCGGCCGTGCCCAGCTTGGCTGCACACGCGGTGCTCATCGGTCTCGGGGTGATCGCCGTCCTGCTGGCTGGCAACCTGCGCGGAGTCCGTCAAGCCGGCAGCCTGTTCGCTGTCCCCACCTACGTCTTCCTCGTCGCGGTCTTCCTGTTGATCACCATCGGTCTCGCCCACGCCGCCGGCAACGGTTTCAACCCGAGCCCTGCTCCGCCATTGGCTGGCACCGAAGCCGTCACCCTGCTTCTCGTACTCCGCGCATTCTCATCCGGGGCCGCGTCGATGACCGGGATCGAGGCCGTCTCCAACGCCGTACCGGCGTTCCGCCCGGTCGAGTGGCGCAACGCGCTCATCACCCTGACGTGGATGGTGAGCCTGATGGTGATCATCTTCTCCGGGCTCGTCCTGCTGATCTACCTTGACGGTGTAGTGCCTAAGCCGGGTGAAACCGTGCTCTCACAGTTGGCCCACCGAACCTTCGATGGTGGACCGCTGTACTCCTACACGCAGGCGGCGACCACGTTGATCCTGCTACTGGCGGCGAACACGGCGTTCAACGACTTCCCCCGACTGTTGTTCTTGATGGCCCGCGATAACTACGCTCCACGACTGTTTCTGCGCATCGGCGACCGCTTGGCCTTCAGCAACGGCATCATCGCCCTTGCCGCTGCTGCGGCGATCGCCTACGCCGCCTTCCACGGCCACACCGCGGCCCTCATTCCTCTCTACGCGGTCGGCGTTTTCCTGGCTTTCACGCTCTCCCAGACCGGCATGGTCGTGCACTGGTGGCGGCGCCGCGGTGCCCATTGGCGCAAGAGCATCGCATTTAACGGAGTCGGCGCCCTGCTGTCCGCGCTGGTCGGGCTCACGGCCGGTGTCACAAAATTCACCGAGGGCGCCTGGGTCATCCTGATCAGCATCCCGCTCCTGATGGCGACGTGCCTGCGGATCCACCGCTACTACGACACGGTACGAAAAGCCGTCGCCCTCCACCCGCTGCCCGCTGCCCGCAGCAGACAGATCATCCCGGTTGGCGAGGAAAGCGAAGAAACCCCGGAGGAGATCTGGCACCTCATCATCGTCCCAGTTTCTCGACTTCACTCGGCCAGTCTCCGCGCGCTCGCTTACGCCGCCTCGTTCACTCTGCCGATCTGTGCTGTGCACCTCGCGCCCGACGAGGACGAAGCCGAACGGTTCCGTTATGAGTGGAACGTGTGGGGCAACCATGTCCGGCTTGAAACAATCGTGTCCCCCTACCGTGCGATCGTCCCTCCGCTTATCCACTACCTCGAAGCCCTGCACGACCAGCGACCTGACGTCACCCTCACCGTGGTGCTGCACGAATTCGTGGCCAGGCATCGTTGGCAGCAGCTCCTGCACAGTCCCGTCGCACCTCGGCTGCGCCGCGCCCTGCGCCCCCTGCCCGACATTGTCATCACCACCGTCCCCTTTCACTTACCCGGCTGACAGCGCCTCCCAGAAGGTCTCCATGCACCTCGATCGTGGTGTGCTCTATACCCGTGCTGGTGCCAGTGGTACAGAGGATCTGTCCCTCGGGGGTATTGGGTCGAGCGGGGAGTGCCGATGTCGGCTCAGCGCGCGGAGCGCAAGGGTCCCGACCTGCGCGACCGGCTGGTCGGGATGTGTGAGCGCATCTCAACGTCAGGGGCAGGCAGCGACAGTCAGATCCTGGGGGTGGTTGCCGAGGAGATCACTGCGGTGGATCACTGCCAGGTCGGCGGCGTGTACCGGCTCTGCGATGGCGGGTTGCATTGGGTGTGCACCTCCCGGCCGGAGCCTGTGGAGCTGGGCCGGTTGGTACGTCAGTGTGGTGGCGCGCCGGGTGCCATGGGGGTTGCGGACGGATCGTGGACGTCGGTTTACGGCTTGCGGGGTGCTGGGCAGGAATGGGGCACCTTGGTGGTCTGCGCGCCGACCGCGCCTTCGGAGGTGGAGGAGGCCCTCATCGCGGCCGCCGCTGTGCAGGCGGGTGCTGCGTTGGTCTTCGCTGGTGTGCGGCGAGATCTCGATCGCGAGTCGCTTATCGACCGGGTGCTGACCGGGGCGACCGAGCGAGCGGTGCAAGGTGCGGGTGAGCAGGGTGTTGTCGACGCTGTATATGGCTTGAGTGGTTATCCGGTGCAAAGCCTGGATCAATTCGGTCGGCCCAGTGTCTGGGCCGGGCCAACCGGTGCGCCGCCGTTGGTGACCCGCACCCGCGCCGAGTACCGCCACCTGTGTGACACGCTCGCGCGGAGCAGCGGCCCGGTGCGCCACGGTCAGCATCTGGTGGCCTATGCGGTATCGCGGGGGGAGCCGCTGGGGGTGCTCGCAATGTTCGATCCCGATCACACCGCCGACGGCGATGGATCGCGGGTCCTAGACCGAGCGGCGCTGGTCCTGGCTGCCGAGCTTGTCCACCAGAAGGCTCTCGTTGCGACTCAGGTGCGCTTGGGTCGGGATCTGCTCGATGACATGCTCGATGGCGATATCCGTTCGGCCTCAGCGACCGAGTTGGTGACCCGGGCCCGAGCACTCGGGCATGACCTGCGCGAACCGTACCGAGCGCTGGCAGTGCGGTGGATCGACTGGGCACTCGACGACGGCGTCATCGCTCGTGTCACCACCGCCACGCGTGCGCTGGACATGACGTGTTTAACCACCCGCCGCGAAGACGCCTTGATCGTGTTGGTCTGCCAGCTGACGACAGACGCGTGGAACGACCCCAGCGTATGGAATGCGCTGCACGATTCGATCGCCCACGCTCTGCGCCGCGGTGTCGGGTCCATCGGGGTCGGCGGGGTCGCCGAAGTGGCGAGCCAAGTCCCCCGCTCCTATCGCCAAGCCCTCCAAGCCTTGCGCGTGCGGACCGGTTCCGCCGACCCACACGGCGTCACCAACTACGACGACATGGGTCTCTACCGGCTGTTCGTCGGCCCCGACGCCGACGTCTCCGACTTCGTCCGCGAGTGGCTCGGTCCGCTGATCGACTACGACCACGATCGCGCGGCGGATTTGACGGAAACCCTCGCTGTTTACCTCGAGCAAGGGGGCAACTATGACAAAACGGCCAAAGCCCTGCTCATTCACCGCAGTACACTGCGCTACCGCCTCCAGCGCATCCGCGACATCATCATCCGCGACCTCTCCGACACTGAGGTCCGGTTGAACCTTGACGTCGCCGTCCGCATCTGGCGCGTCCACTACCGGTGACCCGCGCGACGGCGTTCCAAGCCTGACCCAGTCTAGCCCGGGACACGACTCCCCGGGCGCTCGGTGACGTCCCAGGTGAGTCCGCGCATCCGTTGCGGATCGCCGTCCTTGTCCAAGAAAACGCGTCCAGCGGAGTGCAGCCAACAGATGCGGCCATCTGGGTGCACGATGCGGTGATCGGCGGTGTAAGGCTCAGCGGTGGTGAGGCTTCGCCGGATGGCCCGTTCTACAGCCGTTTGATCGTCGACGTACCAGCGTTGCAGGGCAGTCTCCAAGTTGCCCGTCTCCCCGGGTGGCAACCCGTAGATCTCGAACATGCCGTCCGACCAAGTCGCGGTGTTGGTAGGGATGTGCCAGTCCCAGGAGCCGACCAGGACCCGCTTGTCGGTGACGAGGGGTTCGTGGTCGGTGATGTCCATGCCGACGAGGTACATACGCTGCTCTTCCAGGTTCGACCGGATGTCCCACTGGGTACATCGATAGGTGCCGTTCCGGCACGATATCCGGACCTTATGGCCGAACACGCACCCGGGACCACTCAGCAGCATCCACTGGCGGACCTCGACGGATCGGTCCTGGTCATCGGGGTGCAACAGCTCCCAGTACGGCACAGACGAGAGTTCCTCGACCGACCACCCCAGTACAGCCTGATGGGCGGGGTTGATCGACACGGTGTATCCGTCGAAGTCCCGCACACACGTCAGAACCGCAGACGCGTTGTCAACCGCTGTCATGGTCAGCTCCTTTTCGGACCAAAATAGGAGCCGTCCGGGTCGATGCGTAGCGCCCAATAGGTCGAAGCGCCCATCGCCGCCTCGTGCTGGCAGGCTGAGGTGACGACCCTCGCTACCTACTGGTGAGGCTGGCCACCAAGTTGATCGTCGTGGCAAGGATGCCGGTACCGAACAGATACGACAGCAGGGCGTGCCGCAGTGCTGTTCGACGAATTTCGTTTGAGTACAGAGCGGTGTCCGAGACCTGGAATGTCATGCCGATGGTGAAGGCGAGATAAGCGAAGTCGCTGTACCGCGGCTTGCTCTCGTCGTTAAAGTCCACTCCGCCGTCAGGGCCCAGGTAGTACAACCGTGCGTACCGCAGAGTGAAGACGGTGTGCACCACCGCCCAGGATAGGACGACCGACGCCAGGCTCAGCCCGACCTGCATCAGTTCCCACATACCCTATACCCTGACTCTGAGCGGCATGCACCAGGACGAAACCCACGGCCACCAGGCTCGCCACCGCCGCCGTCAGGACCAGGAGATCGGCTAGGGCGCGCGTAGGGTCCGTGTACTCCGCCCACCGTGCGGTCTGTCTGGCATCTCGCGGCCAGACCATCAGCCAGATCCAGGCCAGATACACTGCCGTCGCCGTGTTCCAGCCGGCGAGAAACCCGAACTCCGGCGAGCTGAGCACGGTGACCGAAATCGCCGCGATGAGGCCCGCCAGCGTCGAGACGATCACCTCGATCCGGGCCGAGGGCTTGTGGCCGGACAAGACCTCACCTGCAAGATGGCGCATGGCGTTCACATCACCACCTTGCTCGTCACCAAGGTTTGCACACCACCTCGCGGTGCTCAGCGATATCGGCGAGCCGGCGCAGGGATTCAATGTTGCGTGGGCGCATCAAAGCAGCCTGAAATGTGGTGGGTATCAGCCGGGCCGGGCCCCGGTCGAATACCTCTCCCATCGTCACGCGGGTTTGATTGCCACTCCCTGGTGTCAGGGTGAGTCGTACGCGGGCGGCTCCGGTGGGCCACACTCGTGCGTCGAGCTCAAGTATTCGACCTGGCTCCACAGCGACGACTCTCGTCACGTCCTGCACGGTCAGCGGCCACGGACCCACACTGTGGTGGATCCTCGTTCCCTCCGCAGGCCAGCCTGGATCCACATCTCGCATATGCGAGGCCCCTACCACCCATAGGGGATACAGCCAGCCATCCGCCAGGACCGCGAACACCCGGTCGGCGCTGGTCGCCACCCACTGACTGACTTCGATCAATTCACCCTCCTCAGATCGCGTAAGCGCGGGCAGTGTCTTCCTCTTGTCATCCTTCTGGGCAGTCTGGTCGGATTCCTCGGCCTGTCAGTCGTAATTCCCGGCCAGCGCTCGACTCGCCAAGCCCATGCAGCACGTCGGCCACGTCTGACATGACACGCACGATGGTTGCCCAACGGCCCTCGGACCGTGACAGGCTCGGCTGGACAACGGACCGGCAGACGCTCGATGTTGGGGGGATCTCGTGGTCAGGTCCACAGGCGAACGAGCGCGCCATCCCGTCGGTGGGTGGTTGCCGGAGGGGTTGGCTGAGCAGTCGAGCCGGCATCACGGCCCGCACGCTCAGCCTGCGGCCGAGCACCACAGGCACCGGTGGTGGAAGGTCATGTGCCTCACCGGTGTCGACTACTTCTCGACGTTGGGCTACCAGCCGGGTATCGCCGCGCTGGCCGCTGGGGCCCTCTCCCCGGCGGCGACGCTGGTGCTGGTGGTGGTCACCTTGGCCGGTGCGTTGCCGGTCTACCGTCACGTGGCGGGGGAGAGCCCGCACGGGGAAGGCTCGATCGCCATGCTGGAGCGGTTGCTCCCGTGGTGGCGGGGCACGCTGTTCGTGCTGGCGTTGTTGGGGTTCGCCGCCACCGACTTCCTGATCACCATGACACAGTCGGCCGCCGATGCCACCGCACACCTGGTGGAAAACCCGCTTTCTCCCCAGCTTCTCCACGGGCACCACGTCGCGATCACTCTGCTGCTGCTGGCGTTGCTGTGCGGGGTGTTTCTAGCCGGCTTCAGCGAGGCGGTGGGGATCGCCGTCGTCCTCGTCGTGGCCTACCTCGCGCTGAACCTGGTCGTCGTCGTGGTCTCGGTGGAGCAGCTGTTCATCCATCCAGGACTGGTTTTCGACTGGTCCCGGCTGCTGGTCAGCCAGCATCCGGACCCGCTGCTCATGGTGGCGGTCGCGTTGCTGGTGTTCCCCAAGCTCGCCCTGGGCCTGTCCGGGTTCGAGACCGGCGTCTCGGTCATGCCCCTCATCCAAGGCGACGAGACCGACACCGAGGAACGGCCGGAAGGGCGAATCCGCGACACGCGCAAGCTCCTGACCACCGCAGCGGTGGTCAGGAGCGCGTTCCTGCTCGCGGGACGGCGGGTACCGGTGACCCGGCCCAGGATGCGCGCCCTCGACGGCTCGGGTGAGCTGGCGGTGCCCGCCTACGAGCTGTTCTCGGACACCGAGGTTCTCGGGCGGATGGCCATGGAGCGGATGCTGGCCGGGTTGTCGACTCGGCGTTACCGGGTCGGGCTCGAACCGGTCGGGGCGCGCACCGACCGCGCCGCCACCGCCACCTCGAAATCGGCGGTGTCGCGTCGGTTCGTCGCAGCGACTGAGACCGCCTTGTCCGAGCTGCTCGCTGCTGATCTGTCGTCGCTGGATGTGGTGGCGTTGATGGTCGATGGGGTGCACTTCGGTGAGCACTGCGCCGTGGTGGCTCTGGGCATCGACATCGACGGGGTCAAACACCCGTTAGCCCTGGTGGAGGGCTCAACGGAGAACGCCACCCTGGTCACCGAGCTGCTGGTCGGGCTGCGCGAGCGCGGCCTAGATGTCAGCCGTCCGATCCTGACGGTGCTCGATGGGTCTAAGGCGCTGCGCCGCGCGGTACTCGATGTGTTCGATCACCCCGTGATCGCCAGATGCCAACTGCACAAACTGAGAAATGTTCAAGATCGACTGCCGCAGAAGCTGCGTTGTGTGGTGGCCAAGCGGATCCGCGCGGCCTATCACGCCCAGACCGCGCTGGATGCCCAAGCCGAACTTCAGACCCTGGCCGGTGAGCTGGAGCGCAGCCACCCCGGTGCGGCCGCCTCGCTGCGCGAGGGCCTGGCCGAGACCCTGACCGTGCTGCGCCTGGATGTGCCGCCCACCCTGGCCCGCACCCTGCGGAGCACCAACTGCGTGGAGAGCATGATCGAAATATGTCGGGATCACTCCCGCAACGTCAAACACTGGCAGGACGAAACGATGGCGCTGCGCTGGTGCGCCGCGGGGATGGTCGAAGCCGGCAAGCAGTTCCGCCGGGTCAACGGTCACCTCCATCTACGGGCCCTGCGCACCGCGCTCGAACGGCATGTCGCAGCCGAAAATGTCAAAGCCAACAAGCACAATCACACCAGCAACGCAGCCTGATGATCACCGGACCGCCGCCGAAAATCTACGAAGTCCGGGACATCCTCGTCGATCGCCGCGCTCTGCATACGCACCCGCCACGCCGACGCACGCGTGGCCTCCACCATTCCAGCGTCGACCCTACGACCGCAGCCCGACACAACCCAGGCATCTTGCACAGCCCGCTCCGGCCGATCAGCCGATCAGCGAGAGATCGAAACCAGCTTCGATCACCAGAGTGCCCGTGGAAAACCGCTGGTCACACCAGGTCCCATCCTTTGGTAATCCTGCCGGGGGCACTATAAGGATGGGTGTGGGTGCCGAAGTGGTCATCCACGTCATGCGACCTGGGTATATTCGTGGATCAGTCCGCCGAGCCGGTCGCGACGTCGCAGACAAAGGTCGGGCTGGGACGAGTGCGGTGGGA
>DATAWX010000163.1:0-9433 GCA_036266995.1 Pseudonocardiaceae bacterium
TCAAGACCGAACTGATCAAGCCGAACCGGCCGTGGCGCACCGTCGAGGATGTCGAGACGGCCACGCTGGACTGGGTCCACTGGTTCAACACCAACAGGCTGCTGGAGTCCAACGCCGACCTGCCCCCGATCGAACTGGAGACGTCGTACTACCGTCGCAACCCCGACCTCGCCGAGACCGGGTGACCCAACAGACCGAGTCTCCGGAATCACCGGGGCGGTTCAGACGGCCGGAGCGGACACGCCAAGAACCGGGGCCCGCCCAGCGCCGCACGCGGCCTAGTTGTCCACCAAGTTGCGGATCGCCGACAGCCGAGGGGCTTCCATCATCGGTTCGGTCTCCCTGCGACTTCCCGCCCTCGCTCGCGGAGGCGAGTCGTCGGGTAGTGCTGCCGACCCGGTCCTACTTCGTCGACGTTGCTGCCAATGTAATCCCCGACCGCGGGTCGACCTGCGTTCAGGTTCAACCGGTCATTGTGGTGACCAGCGGCGAGGCTTCCTGAGCGCCCGGCTTCCGTCAACGCCTCGTAGCGAATGGGGCCTCTCCTCCACGCGCAGCATCACGGCCCGTTCCGGCTGGCCCGGGTGCAGCCCGACCTGGCGGCCCTCCGCCTCGAGCTGCGGGCCGGTGGAGGGCTTGAATCTCTGGTTCCGCCGCTGCTGCGCCGCCGCAGCGCCAGGGGTGTGCGGGTCCCCGGGCATTACCGATCAGGAGCTCACCGGCCAGCATCTGGGGCGACCGGTGCGTGGCCCCGAGACGCTCCTAGGACTGAATGCTTCGCGGAGTTGACCGTCTGGAGAGCCGTCTTCCCGGCCATGGTGAGGCTCGCTGGAAGCACGCCCCGGGAAAGGTTCACCCTGCTCTCGTTTGGACCGACGAATCCGTACCTTGATCTGACATCGGAATCCCGGCTGAGAGACTGGATGCCCGCTTGCGAAGGGCGCTCTGGGCCGACGACTTGCCTGATGAGCGGGCGGAGGGACCGGTGGAAGCCCGGGTGGTGAGCTTCAGTCAATCGCTTTCGCGGAGCGACGGAGCAAGAGTACATGCGAGCTGATCTCGGCTGGAGATTCCGAGCTTGCTGTAGACGTGCTGCAGATACGTTTCGACGGTGCGAATTGAACAATGAAGTTGGTCAGCGATCTCCCTGTTCGAGCGGCCACGAGCAGCCAAGAGGGCGACGTCTTGCTGGCTGCGGCTGAGGTAGACACGACCGGCTACGGCGTGCAGAGCTGGGGTGGATGCGCCTTCGCAGCGATCGATCAGCATTCGGGCTCGCCGCTCCGCGGCCCTAGCGTCTCGCAGGAGGCCGCTAGCATGCCAGGCGACTGCCGCATCGTTGGCGGCTTCGGCTGCCAAAAGATCTGCTCCGATTGATTCGAACCTGGCTGAGGCCTGATCCAGGCGCAAGGCATCTCGATTGACGAGGGCCTCGGTGTGCGCGACACGGACCTGGATCAACTCGCCCTCCATGTGCTCGGCCAGGGCGGCCAGTCGACGCGTCACTGACCGTGCTTGGCCAAGACGAGCCAGGCTGTGCAGCGCGGTGGCGGCGCCGACCATGTCTCCGATTGACTCTCCGACGTCAGCGGCTTCCGCGAGCACGACGCGCGCAGCGGGGACGTCGCCGTTGGCCACCGCCACCCACGCACGAGCCTCCAGGGTGTCGGTCCCGCAATAGAAGTGAGGCTCCATGCCGAGTCCGTCCAAGGCGGCGAGCACCTCAGCGGCCTCGTCCGCCTTCGCGGCGTAGGCGAGCGCCAAGGCGAGATAGGTGAGGGAGGAGTGAACTTCGATGGTCCAGCCAAGCTCCCGAAAGAGCGCAGCCACTTCTCGGGCGAATCGAGCGGCGGTCGCCACGCGGCCCTGATTCAGTAGCGACCTGCACAGCGCCCACCCAAGGTATGCGCGGTCGACAGTCGATCGCTGCGCCACCCGCAGCTCGTGCTGAACGAGTAGTTCGGTCACCGCTTCGGTGATCCGACCTGATTGACTCAACACGACGCACCGAAATGGGTGGTAGATCGGGTCCCAGTCGAAGGGTTCCGCCAGTAGCACAGCGCAGGCGCGCCCGCGCGCCCCCGTCTCGAGAGCAGCGCCGGTCTGGCCTGTCCTGGCCAGTGCAACCATCCCCATGGTGCTGGCCCACATGAGCGCTCGCCCTTCCGCCCGCTCGAGCAAAGGCGCGAGGGCCTCCACACAGGCTGCGGGACCCAGTCGGCCAAGGATCAGGCCGGAGCGCTTCGCCGTGACTTCATCTCGCCACAAAGGGTCAGTGATAGTGGCCTCGGCCTCGTTGAGGATTTGAAGGCCGTGGTCGATCCGACCCTGATGGAACAACAGATAGTCAGCGTGGGCGATGGCGACCATCCCGCGTTCATCATCGTCGCCGGCTTGGGTAGCCAAATGAGCGAGTTGGGACTCCACTTCTTCGTGCTGACCTTGGAGGATGGCCAACTGCGCCAGCAAAAACCCGGCGTCGAAACCTGCGCCCCCGGCCAACGCCGCCTTTGCCAGCCGTCCGGCGAGGGGAAAGTCATAGCGCCAACGTGCGGCGGTCGCGCCCGCGAGCACCAATTCGGGATCGGCACCTTCGCCGGCCTGAAGGCTCCAGGAGGCAACCCGCAAGAGGTCCTCGCGGCGACGAGCGCCAGTGGCCTTGACCGCTTCGGCGAGCGATCGGGCGATCTCCCTTGAACGCAGGCCAGGGATGCTGCTTCGCAAAACTTCGCCGTAGATCGGGTGCGCGAGGCGGACCTGCAGCCGATTGTCGCTTCGGCTGCTCGACAGGAGCCGGCGGCGCTCAAGGCGGTCGATCATCGCTGAATCGGCCAATGTGTTGAGTTCGGCCGGGCCGAGCGGTTCGCCTAGGGACACTGCCTCCAACACTGCCCGCTCGGCGTCGGTAAGCCCGCTCAGGCGCTCCTCGACCAGCGCAACGAGGCGACCCGAAGGGGACAGGGGCATGCGCAATCGCCAGATACCCCCGTCCTCAAAGAGCGACCCGTCGTCGAACGCCCCGTGGACCAATTCTCGTAAGAGCAGCATGTTTCCCTGGCTGCGGTCGGCGAACAGATCCATCGCTGCGCTGTCGACCAGGCCGCCCACGGCCGAACGAAGCGCTTCCTCAATCGCGTCCCGATGCATAGTGCCGAGAGTCACGGTCTCGAGCACATTGCTTTTCCACAATGCAACGATTGGATCGGGAGCCGGCTCATCCGCTCGCAAAGTGGCCAATATGAATACGGCCTCGGCGGAGGCCAGCTGATGGATGAGGATTGCGGAGGTGTTATCCAGCAGATGAGCGTCATCGATGAACAGGACCAAGCGACGACCCGCCGCCTGATCGATCAGAGCGGCCGCAGACTTTCTCAACAAGTTGAACCGGTCATCCTTTTGAGCGAGCTCGTCGGGGGCCGGGGGCAAGAGGCTCGCAAGAGCTCCGAAGGGGAGCCCGCTGGCGGCTCGGGTGGCGGTCACCCGGGTCGTGGCCAACCCTGCCTTTTCCGCGTACTCGACACATGCCAGCGCAAGCCGGGTTTTTCCCACACCGGCGGGGCCGGTAAGCAGCACACCGCCGGCCCGACCTCGTGTCAGGAGCCGGCAGATCCGCTCGAACTCCGGCGCCCGTCCAACCAGCGGCCACTCCGCGGCCAAACCCGAGTGTCGCGAATCAGGAAGCTGGGAAACAACAGGTGCATGTGGGAGACGAGCCTCGTCAAATAAACCTCCCAGGCGCTCGGCAAGAAAGCGATGACGCCATTTGCCAACCGTTGCTGGGCTCACGCCCACCTTTTGCGCAACCTGCAGGTTTGTCTTGCCCGCCGCGGAGGCCAAAATGATCTCGACCCGCTGTACCCAGGCTTCGAGGGTGGCTCGTTCCTCATCAGTGAGGACAAGCGGCTGCTTAGGGCGGCCTCGTCCGGCCATCCGAACTCGCATTCTCGGAAAGCAGCTAAGTCGAGTCACTTTACCGCTTGTCGATCGGAACGTCAAGGAGCCTACTGCCGGTGCTTCGGCGCGTATGAGGAATTTAGTTACGCCGTTCTCGTAGGCGCTACGGGTGAGCTGACTGCCGCTTCAGCTTTAATCTGGCGGCCTGGCAGTCGAAGCGTACATTCGGTGAACCTCGATGAAGAGGGTGATGATCGTGAAGAACGGGCCCGGCCGCGGACGCGGCGCACGAGTTCTTCTGTCCGTCGTGCTCGTGGTCGCGGTCACTGCGATATCGGGCTGCGGCAGCCGATTGGACCAGCAGGCCATCGTCGAGGCGCTGGCGCCGACGGCGGGTCAGAGCGCGGCGGTGGCGAGCTCATCGCCGGTCGAGCACCCGTCCGTAGAGCAGAGCGCCCCCGCCCCGGCGACGGCCGCGCTGGGATCGGTGAGCGCTGCGACCCTGACCACCGCGGGGGACGCAGGCGTGTCGTCGACGCATGCCGGCCCGGTCCCGGTGGCGGGACCGGCGGTGGTCGGCGGCAGCAAGGCCGCCGGGGTGCACAACCCGGCCGCAGCACTGTCCAAGCCCCCCGCGGCGGGCGCGGCCGCGCCGGCTGCCCGGGCCGCAACCCGGTCCACTTTGACGTTCGGCACGATCGGCTCGTTCAGTGGCCTGTTTGCCATCCTCGGCCCGTGGGCCAAGGCACTCGGCGTCTGGGTGGCGATGCAGAACGACCACGGCGGTCTGGACGGTCATCCGATCAAATTGATCGTCGGTGATGACGGCGGCGACCCTGCCGCCGGGCTGGGCT
The DNA here is from genome assembly GCA_036266995.1 of Pseudonocardiaceae bacterium. Classification (GTDB taxonomy): domain Bacteria; phylum Actinomycetota; class Actinomycetes; order Mycobacteriales; family Pseudonocardiaceae. The sequence goes on from DATAWX010000163.1 coordinate 4,749, forward strand.
TGGCCAAGCGGATGGTCGAGCAGGACCACATCACGGCCTTCGTCGGCACCGCGGAGATATTCGGGATGGACCAGTACGCGGACTACGCGAAGAGCAAGGGTCTGCCCTGGATCGGCGGCGACGGCATCGACCCGCGCTGGCAGAGCGATCCCAACCTGTTCCCCGTGATGCCGCCGTTCATCAACGGTGTCATCACGGCTCTGCAGCATTTCGTCAGCGAGGGCGCCACGCGACTGGGGGTGGCGTACTGCCTGGAGGTGTCCAAGCTGTGCACCCTCGGCAGCGACACGATCATGAAGTCCCCGGTCGCCAAGTACGTGGTGGCCGACGAGCAGATCTCGCTGGTGGCACCCAGTTACACCAGTCAGTGCCTGCGGATGCAGGCGGCCAAGGTCGAGGTGATCTTCCTGTATTTGGAGACCACGGCCACGCAACGATTCGCCCAGGACTGTGCCAGCCAGGGCTACCGGCCGAAGTACGTGTCGACAGCCCTTTCGGCGAGCGAAGACTATCCGAAGGCCGACGTGCTGCAGGGCACCTCCGTCCCCGCCGAGATCGTCCCCCCGACCGAGACACAGCTGCCGGTCGTGGCCCAGTTCCTCGCCGCCTTGGCCAAGTACGCGCCCGGCGTGGAGCCCAGTGGGATCAATGCCCCGGGGTGGGCCGACGGTCTGCTTCTCGGCCGGGCCGGTGCGCACCTGTCGGACAACCCGACCGCGGCCGAGTTCATGGAGAACCTGTGGAAGATGAAGGGCGACACGCTGGGTGGTTACACCGCTCCCTTGACCTTCCGCAAAGGCCAGCCCGCCCTTGCCTCGTCGTGCACCTACCTGTGGGGCGTCAAGGACCACAAGTGGTATGCCCCGCAGGGCGCCAAGCTTTCGTGTTGATCCCCGGTCCTCGATCGAGAAGTCGGCCACGAATCCCGTGGAATCGGAGTGAATGGTGAAGACCGACATCCTCAGTTGGGTGCGCGAGCAGTGGGACCGGTCCGCGGCCTGGGCCTGTGTGATCGCCGGGGTCGTGCTGCTCGTGCTCGGTTGGGTGGGTGTGAGTGGGACGGCCTTCACGGCCGATCAGATTCCCTATCTGGCCTCCGACGGGCTCGGCGGGATCTTCCTGCTGGGACTGGGTGCGATGCTGTGGTTGTCGGCTGATCTGCGGGATGAGTGGCGCAAGCTCGATCGGATCGAGAACAAGCTCGACCGGATCGAGGACGCCGTGCGGGAGAACCGTGCAGGCGGGTTGATGATTGCCGATCTGCCCCTGGACAACCACCACGCGCCGAATGGCACGCCGGCACCGGCGACGAGCCGTCCGGCGACGGTCTACCGGTGAACGCCGGGGCCGGAGCCGCGACGCCCGCTCATCGTGGCCGCCGGGAGAATGTGACGTTGTGGCGCGCACCGCCTGCCGGTCGCTGCGCGGTGTTGATCGTGGCCGGGCTGGTGGTGTGGTTCCTCGGTTGGTACCGGACCTCCGGCAAGGCCAGCTCGGATGAGCAGACCACGTCGTTGAACGTGGCGATCCTGGGTGTGCTCATCGCGGGAGTAGGTCAGCTGTACTGGGTGCTCGACGGCCGCCGGGCCGTGGGTCGGCGCCGTCTCGCGCTGCTCGGCGACGCAGGCCCGGTCGTCGGCGCCGCCGAGCAGCCCGCGGATACCGGTTCCGAGCCGGGCGAGATGCTGGCCGGCGGGGGCAGGTATTACCACCGGCACGGCTGTGCCCTGGCCGCGGGTCGGCATCTGGCCACTGGCGAGCGCGACGAACACGAAGCCGCCGGCCGGATCGCGTGCGGGGTGTGTGCGCCGTGACGAGATCATTGACCCGCCCGACGTGGGCCCTGCCGGTATTGGTCGCGGTGGCGGTCCTGGTGGTGGGCGCGCCACTGGCCCAAGCCCAGCACAAGTGGCCGTTCGTGGTCACCGGTATCGCCGACGGGTCGATCTACTCGCTGGCGGCGCTAGGTCTGGTGTTGACGTTCAAGACATCGGGGATCTTCAACTTCGCCATCGGGGCCCAGGCCGCCGCCTCGGCCTACCTGTTCTACTCCTTCCGGATCCAGGCGGGCATGCCGTGGCCGGTCGGGGCCCTGCTGGCGTTGCTGATCGCCGGGATCGGGGGCTCGCTGCTGCTGGAGCGGGTGGCCGCGGCGCTGTCCACCGCGCCACCGGTGATGGTGGTGGTCGCCTCGATCGGGTTGCTCGTGCTGCTGGTGTCGTTGTTCACAGGGGCCTACGGCAGCGGGCAACTGACGTTCCCTCAGTTCCTGCCGACGCATGCGGTACACATCGGCAGCGTGGTCGTGCTGACGAGTCAGATCATCGTCGCTGCGCTGGCGGTTGTTGCGACGGTGGGGTTGTACTTGTTCTTCCGCTACCACCGGGTCGGGGTGGCGATGCAGGCGCTGGTGGACGATCCGGATCTGTTGTGCTCGCAGGGCACCAGCCCGGTGGTGGTCCGGCGCTACGCGTGGGCGATCGGGTCGTGCTTCGTTTCGATCTCCGGGATGTTGATCGCACCCACGCTGGGTGTCTCGGTCGGGTTGATGCTGCTGCTCTACATCAGTGCGTTCGGGGCCGCTGCGCTGGGCGCGTTCGACAATCTTCTGGTCACCTTCGTCGCGGCGATCGCCATCGGGATCGGGACCAACGTGATCGGTGACGAGTTGGGGAATGCTCACTCCGCGGTGTTGCGTGGCCTCTACACCCAGGTGCCGTTCATCGCGCTGGTCGCGGCGCTGTTGGTCGTACCCCGAGCGCGGTTGATCGAACGCGGCCGCAGTCACGTACGTAGGCCGATGCCCATCGCACGGATCCCGGCCCGCCTGCTGGCCCCGATCACCGTGGCCACCGTGGCGGGTGCGGTGGCGTTGCCGCGAGTGGTGCCGCACGCGGATGTCAACTCCTACACGGTGGCGTTGGGCTTCGCGATGGTTTTACTGTCCCTGGTCCTGTTGGTGTGGTCCTCAGGTCAGATCTCCTTGTGTCAGATCGCTTTCGCCGCGGTCGGTGCCACCACCACCGCTCACGCGCTGAATTCGGGGTACCCGTGGCTGCTGGCGGTGCTGGTGGCCGGGTTGGTGGCGATCCCGATCGGTGCGCTGGTAGCGATCCCCTCGTTCCGCCTGTCCGGGGTGTACCTGGCGGTCGCGACGTTTGGCTTCGGTCTGCTCTTCCAGAACCTCGTCTACAGCACCCCGTTGATGTTCGGGGTGAACGGGTCGTTGCAGATCCACCGACCACACATCTTCGGCATGGCCACCGACTCGGACACCCGCTTTTACTACGTGACCCTGACTTTCGCGGCCTTGGCAGCGATCCTGGTGCTGGCGGTGCAACGCAGCCGGTTGGGCCGGATCCTGCGCGCGCTGGGTGACTCCCCGCCCGCGTTGAGCGCCCACGGGGTGAACACCAAGCTCACCCAACTGGCTGTGTTCTGCCTGTCGGCGTTCATCTCCGCGATCGGTGGCGCTCTGATCGCCACGGCAACGCTGGGGGCGGGCAACGACCCGGGCGGTTCGTTCGGTTACTTCAACTCCCTGGCGCTGGTGGCGGTGCTGGCCTTCTGCGGACGCCGCCCGATCGCTTCCCCGGTGCTGGCCGCATTCCTGTTCTCGGTGCTCAAGCTCTACCCACCCTTCGACCACGCGTTCTTCGTCAGGTACCAGGGGGTGTACTTCGGCGCCATCGCGATCGCCGTCGCGGTGCTGCCACAGATCGAACTCCCCCGGCTGCACGGACGCGGATCGGGACGCCGGGAGCGCAGCCCGGTCGCCGCGCGCACCGAACGACTCGCATTGGGGGGCTCCCGATGAGCGCGCTACCGGGGCTGCGGGTGGAGGATCTGACGGTCCGTTTCGGTGGGCACACAGCGGTGAACGCGGTCAACCTGCAGGCCTCGCCCGGTACCATCACCGGGTTGATCGGGCCTAACGGGGCCGGTAAGACCACCACGTTCAACGCCTGCACCGGGATGGTGCGGGCCGACGCGGGCCGGGTGTTGCTCGGCCAGGACTGCCTCAACGGACGTTCCACCTCCGCGCGCGCGGCGGGCGGGCTGGGGCGGACGTTCCAGCGCATGGAACTGTTCGACTCGTTGTCGGTACTGGAGAACGTGTCCATGGGTCCGGAGGGCATGTTCTCCGCCCGCCGGGCCTGGGGTCAGTTCTTCAGCAGCAATGGGGAACGGGCCGAGGTGGCCCGGCGGACCGAAGTGGCTATCGAACGCTGCGGGCTGGCGGGGGTCACCGGTCGTCGGGTGGGTGATCTGTCGACCGGTCAGCGTCGGTTGGTGGAGTTGGCCCGGGCGATCGCCAGCCCGTTCCGCTTCCTGTTGCTCGATGAGCCTTCCTCGGGCCTGGACGCGCACGAGAGCGAACAGTTCGGTGTCGTGCTCTGTGAGCACGTCGCGGCGACCGGGCTCGGGGTGCTGTTGGTCGAGCACGACATGGCGTTGGTCTCCGCGGTGTGTTCGGCGGTGTTCGTGCTGGACTTCGGCACATTGATCTGGTCCGGGCCGACCACCGAGGCGATGACCTCCCCGATCGTGCAGGCCGCCTACCTCGGCGGGGAACTGGTCGAGGACACGTCGGCACAGATCGTGGCCGAGCATGCTTGAGCTGCGTGGGGTCAGCGCGGGCTACGACGCCGGCCTGGTGCTGCGGGACGTGTCGATCACGGTCC
>DATAWX010000164.1:0-39643 GCA_036266995.1 Pseudonocardiaceae bacterium
TCGGCAACTCCTCGAAACCGTCGGCATCCAACCCGCCCACGGCCCCGGAGACGGCCCCTACGTGTGGGAACGCACCGCACCCAACGACCCCGACATCCCACCCCGACCCGTCCTACTCCTGCGTGCCGTCGCCGAACGACAGCGATGGAAAGCCGAATACACCGCCGCCCAACTCACCGCGAACGGCTCACCGCCCGACAAAGACTGTTCGGCAACTCGCGATCAAGCAGCCTAGGAGGGGGAGAAGAACGATGGAGATCAGACCTCGGCTGTGGACGGTGCAGGACGTTGCGGACTACCTCGGCGTCCCAGTGCGGACACTGTACGACTGGCGGTGCCGCGATTACGGCCCTCGCGCTCGCAAGGTCGGCCGGTACCTGCGTTACGAGCCTGCGGAGGTACGCAACTGGTTCGAGTCCATCGACGACTACGCGGCGTAGGAGGTTGTCGATGGGTAGGCCACCGCTGCCGGTCGGCACATACGGCCGGATCCAGGTGTATCCGCTGGTTTGGGGCGGGTTCCGCGCTCGGGTGCGTTATCGGGACTACGACGGTGTAACCCGGCACATCGAACGCGTCGGCCCCTCGCGGACCGGGGCGGAGAACAACCTCAAGCAAGCGTTGCGCGACCGCGCTCGTGTCTCCGCGGATGGTGAGATCACGGCGCACACCAAGGTCAGCAGACTGGCGGAGCTGTGGCTCCGCGACATCGATGAGTCCGACCGAGCCATCCGCACGAAGATTACATACCGGGACGTGTGGGACCGGTGCCTCGCCGCATCGATCGGTGAGCTGCGGGTCGGGGACGTTCGCGTGTCTGGTGTCGACAGAGTGATTCGGGAGATCCGGGAGCGACGTGGGCAGGAGAGCGCGCGACATTCCAAGATCGTGCTTTCGGGCATCTTCGGCATGGCGGTCCGCCACGACGCGCTTGACGCCAATCCGGTGCGGGAGCTGAGTCGGTCCCGGAAGAAAAAGTCACAACTGGCCGTCGAGCTGACCGAGGAGAATATGGCCGCTCTGCGCGAGTGTCTGCGCGCTTCGCCGGACGCGCTCAAGCACGATCTCATCGACCTGGTGGACGCGCTCTCCGGGCTCGGGTGCCGCATCGGCGAGCTGCTCGCGCTTGACTGGACAAAGGTTGACGCGGAAGCCGGAACGCTGCGGATCGAGGGAACGGTGATCCGCGTGCCGGGCGCAGGGTTGATCGTCCAGCCGCATACGAAGTCGAAGGCGGGTATGCGCACGATCAATCCGCCGGGCTGGGTGCTGGATTTGTTCCGGCGTCGGCACACTGGCGCACTCGGTGAGTGGATCTTCCCGTCGACTCGACTGACGTTGCGAGATCCGGACAACACTCGGGCGAGGCTGCGCGACGTCGTGCGGGGGACACCATGGGAGGGCCTGCATCCGCACGCATTCCGGCACCTGGTCGCCACTCGGTTGGATCAGGCCGGGCTCTCCGCGCGGGAGATCGCCGACTACTTGGGACACGAGCGGATCTCCATGACACAGGACGTCTACATGTCGCGACAGATGACGGGAGTCGCTGCGGCGGCTGCGCTGGACCGGCTCGGGCCGAACGAAAGTGCGGGTAAACGTGGGGTCGATCTTGGACGACGCTAGCCGCAAGTCTTTGAGCTGCGCTGTTGCGCCCCCGGCAGGATTCGAACCTGCGGCCTAGCGATTAGAAGTCGCTTGCTCTATCCGGCTGAGCTACGGGGGCGGGCGCCGGTAGGCGTCAGCAAGCAGCCTAGCGACGACCCGCTGCCTACCCGCATCTAGCTGGCCGACGCATCCAGCGGGCTTAGCGGGCCAAATGACCGCCGGTTAACCCCGCTGAGCCTGCTGAACGCGTCGCGCGACCATCGCCGCACCACGCGGTAGCACGAGGCCCCGACAACTTTGAGTTTGGACCGAACGCGTGAGGCCAGTTGTGCACAGGCCGCCCGCCATCCACATGTCGATCATGGTCTCCTGCCCGCAGGTACTACCGGCGGCGCAGCCTGGGTGACGCCGGCCGAGGGGCCGGTATCCCGCCGCAGAAGGGCGGGACCGCTGCGCAGGAGGGTATGTGATCATGAGAGAGACACCGGTGACTGTGGTCGGAACGCTGGTCAGTGACATGAGGCCGCGCCGGGTTGGTCCGGACGCGGCGCTCGTACTCAACTTCCGGGTTGCCTGCAACGAACGTCGGTTCGACAAGGCGTCCGAGTCTTGGGTGGATGGGGAAAGCCTGTACCTATCGGTGAGCTGTTGGCGCAGGCTTGCCGAGAACGCCGCCTCCTTGGTCAAGGGCGACCCAGTGATCGTCAAAGGGAAGCTGCGCACTCGGGAGTGGACCACCGAACAGGGCGAGCGTCGATCGGTCGTCGAGCTGGAAGCCACCTCGATCGGCCCAGACCTGGCTCGATGCGGCGTCACCGTGCATAAGCAGCGTCGGGAGGACCCTTCGCGTTCCGCGAACCATGACGCCGTGACACCACCCGCGGAGGATCCGTCAGACCTGCTCGGCAGAACCGGTCCACCGCACGGGGTGAGCCTGTCCGAACTCGCCGAAGCCGCCGGCCCTCTGGTGCCCGTACCCGCGTGAGCAACGAGCGGGGCCGGGCGGCGGTCGGCCGCGCTGTCCGGCCCCGATGGCGACCTCTACGCTCGCGATCGTGGCGGAGTTCATCTACACCATGAAGCAGGTGCGCAAGGCGCACGGCGACAAGGTCATCCTCGACGGCGTTACCCTCGCGTTCTACCCCGGCGCGAAGATCGGCGTGGTCGGGCCGAACGGAGCCGGCAAATCCAGTGTGCTGAAGATCATGGCTGGGCTCGACCAACCGAACAACGGGGAGGCATTCCTGGCGCCAGGCGCCACGGTGGGCATCTTGGAGCAGGAGCCCGCGCTGAACGAGGACAAGACCGTGCTGGGCAACGTCGAGGAGGGTCTGGGCGAGGTCAAGACCAAACTGGACCGGTTCAACGAGATCGCCGAGCTGATGGCCACCGACTACTCCGACGAGCTCATGGAGGAGATGGGCCGGCTGCAAGAGGAGCTCGACCACGCTAACGCGTGGGATCTCGACTCTCAGCTTGAGCAGGCCATGGACGCTCTACGGTGTCCGCCGCCGGACGAGCCAGTGACCTACCTGTCCGGTGGAGAGCGGCGTCGGGTGGCGCTGTGCAGGCTGCTGCTGTCCAGGCCTGATCTGCTGCTGCTCGACGAGCCCACCAACCACCTGGACGCGGAGAGCGTGCTGTGGTTGGAACAGTTCCTGGCGAGTTACCCGGGTGCGGTGCTGGCTGTCACCCACGACCGGTACTTCCTGGACAACGTGGCGCAGTGGATCCTCGAGCTCGACCGCGGTCGGGCCTACCCGTACGAGGGCAACTACTCCACCTACCTGGAGAAGAAGGCCGACCGGCTCGCGGTCGCGGGCAGGAAGGACCAGAAGCTGCAGAAGCGCCTCCGAGACGAGCTCGCGTGGGTGCGATCGGGGGCAAAAGCTCGGCAGGCCAAATCCCGAGCCCGACTGCAGCGTTATGAAGAGATGGCAGTCGAAGCCGAGCGCAGCCGCAAGCTGGACTTCGAGGAGATCCAGATCCCGGCGGGGCCGAGGCTGGGCAGCGTCGTGGTGGAGGTGTCGCATCTGGACAAAGGCTTCGACAACCGTCTCCTGATCAAGGACCTGTCCTTCACGCTGCCCCGCAACGGCATCGTGGGCGTCATCGGCCCCAACGGCGTCGGCAAGACCACCTTGTTCAAGACCATCGTCGGTTTGGAGCAGCCTGATTCTGGCACGGTCCGGGTTGGTGACACGGTGAAGTTGTCCTACGTCGATCAAGAACGGGCGGGCATCGACCCGGATAAGACGGTCTTCGAGGTGGTGTCCGACGGTCTGGACTACATCCAGGTCGGTAGCACCGAGATGCCATCCCGGGCGTACGTCAGCGCCTTCGGATTCAAGGGTCCTGACCAGCAGAAACCGGCTCGTGTGCTCTCCGGCGGCGAACGCAATCGGCTCAACCTTGCGCTGACCCTCAAGCAGGGGGGCAACCTGATCCTGCTCGACGAGCCCACCAACGACCTCGACGTCGAGACGCTCAGTTCGTTGGAGAACGCGCTGGAACAGTTCCCCGGCTGCGCGGTAGTGATCTCCCACGACCGATGGTTCCTTGACCGGGTGGTAACCCACATTCTCAGCTGGGAGGGAACAGACGAAAATCCCGCAGGCTGGTTCTGGTTCGAAGGCAACTTCGAGTCCTATGAGCAGCACAAGATCGAACGACTCGGAGCGGAGGCGGCACGACCACATCGCGTGACGTACCGCAGGCTGACCCGAAATTGATGGGGCAGGGGGCGTCCGTTGATCGGGAACGTCGATGGGGGTGGGAGGTGAGCAGTACGGCGCGCGAAGGAGTCCGGAGCGGCATGGCGCCCAGCGGAGGCGAGGCCGCATCGCTGGTTGAGTCGGCGATGCTCCTACGCTGGCGCGCGCCAGAGCTAGCGCTGCTGTTGGCCGATCGGGCGGTGACAGCTGGGCAGGACGACAAGCTGACTGTCCTGCAGGCAGACCACCTCGCAGTTTTTGCGCTCAACCGTCTCGGTCGGTACGGGGAAGCGGCTCACCGACTGTTCCCGGCGATTCGAGACGCTGACACTCCGCCGGGGCTCCGGCATGAACTGCACGTTGAGCTAGCGCACTGCGCGGTCGCGCTGGGTGAATCCGTTACCGCGCTCGGCGCGGTGCGGGCGGTGCTGGCTGCGGGCGATGATGTCGCTCCAGTGTTGAGAGGCGGCGCCCTCGTCGCGGTAGCCGAGGCGTCGGCCGCGCTCGGCCGAGATGATCTGGTCACGTCCGCGCTCGACGAGGCCGATGAGCTCTACCGCGAGGACCCGAGCCTCGACCACGACACAGCTCTGCTGTTGCGGGCAGCTGTCCGGGCGGTGGATGCAGCGCGCCACCGCAGTCGCGAAGCGGGCACGGACGCCGAGGCGAAAGCTAGGGAAGGCCGTGACCTGTTGGCCGGCCTGGCCGATCCTGAGCATGACAGCGGCGAGGTGAGCGCGCGGCTGATGCTTGAGATAGCTCTCGCCCTGCTAGATCGTGATGCTGGCGACGCCGCCATGCAGGAAGTGCGACCATTGCTACGGCGTCCGGTGCGTGCAGCCGCAGCCGCTGCGGTCGGCAGGCTGCGGTTGGCGTTGGCTACCCGGGTGCACCTCGCCGAAGGTCGCCACGAACCTGCGCTGACCCTGCTTGCCGACGCGGTCGAAGGTGCTCAGCGATACGGGGTGGACGTCGTGCTCGCGGAGTGCCTCGAGGGCCTGTCCCACGTGCACGAGGCCCGCGGCGAGTTCGCTGACGCCCTGCATTGCGTGCGCGCTGCCCGAGCAGCTGAAGGGCGGCACCGCCGTGATGTGGAGGCCGCTCGGTCCACGCTGCTCGAGAACTGCGGGTCTGCCCGCGGTGAGGAAGCGCGCCTGGTAGGCCAGGTGGCCGCGCTGCTCGGCAATGCCGGGACGGGCTGTACCGCCGGGTCCGACGGGGACACCGGTCCGATGAGCGTCGAGATCAGTGTCGGCACCGCGGTGCAGCAGACCGAGTCGAAGACTCCTGAAACTGAGGTTCTGGACGCGGAGGTTCTTGAGGCCGAGGTTCTTGAGGCCGAGGTTCTTGAGGCGCAGGGTCCGGAGGCCCTGGTTGCTGAGGCTGAGGTTGTTGAGGCTGAGGTTGTTGAGGATCCGACCCCGGTACCTCCAGAGGCTGAGGACGTGCGGTCCGTCGAGTCGTCGAGCGCGAGCGATCCCTGGCCCGGGGCGCGGCACCGGCGCGGTGCCGGCACTCTGGTATCAGTAAGTGATCTACTGCCTGCGTCGGCCTTGTCGGCAGGACGCTCCGGACGGCGCCGGGCGGAGGACCGTGCTGCCGAGACCGCCGCGGTCGAGATGGATCAGACCGGCCACACCGAGCCCGAACAGAACTCGGACGGACCACCCACTCCGCTCGAGGTCTACCCGTTGCCACTCCAGCCCACATCGGAGTCGTCCACCACCTTGCCGGGTGAAGCCACCGATGACGACCCGTGGGAGGAACCTGAAAGTTCTTCGCAGTCAGGGCGGGAGTTGCCGGTTTCTGGGCCGCCGCCCGCTCCGGCGCCCCGGACGTTGGAATGGGAGCCTGCGGCAGAGGAAGCGGCAGACGACGAGGCGTCGTCGCAGATGGGCTTGGGCGATCTGCTCGCCGAGGCACTCGCTGCATACCAGGAAAGCCGTGATATCCACGCTGGGGCCCGATCCGCCGGGATGGGCGGCGATGACGGCTCAACCGCTGCTGATGCCGAGACCGACGTGCCCCGTTACCGTGGTCCGGGAACGCGCTGGACGGCTGGCTTGGCGCTAGCCCCGGCGCCGATCGACGCGAGCTCGGCCGAACCGAATCCGGTCGACTCCGGCAGAGGCGATGCCGCTGCAGCGGCCACCAACCCGCTGCTGCGGCTGCCGAACCTGACCGCTGAGCCACGGTGGGTACCGCCTGAGGCGGGTCGCCGATCCGCAGCGGGAGACTAGTGGGAGTGGGTCCGGAGGCGCCCTGCCCGCACGTGGATACAGCGACTTTGTCAGTCGACCTCTAGACGTCGGCTCGCGAGCCGACCGGAGGTGGGTAGTTGGCGATGTTCAGTACCGACGTCGCGGTGCGTTGGTCGGACATGGACGTCTACGGCCACGTCAACAACGCGCGAGTGGTCACACTGCTGGAGGAGGCGCGCACCGGACTACTGTTCGGTGAGGGTGCCCGGCGTGGTGCCCAGACTCTGGCCGAGGGTGTGGTCGTGGTCGAACTGCTGGTCCGTTACCGGCAGCCGCTGGTGTATTCGGCTAGCCCCGTGCGGGTGCGGCTGTGGGTCAGCGAGCTGCTGGCCGCCTCTTTCTCCCTGGAATACATCGTGGCGGGCACCGGCGGCGACGCGGTCACGGCGCGCACCCAACTCGCCGCATACGACACTGCTGCGCAACGGCCACGGCGGCTGAAGCCCGGTGAGCGGGAGTTCCTGGCAGCGTTTAGAGACGGGGGTGGCGGTGACTGAACTGCGCATTCCGGATCGCGCCGAGCGGGACGATCTCGGTGCCTTCGTGGCCCGCGCCGTGCGGCTGGACCGCGATGTGATCGTCCGGCTGCGGGACGGGGACGGCCAGGTGCACGCCTGGGTGGATACTCCGTTCGACACACTGGTCACTCGCTCGGTGCGGGGAACGGTGCGACCCGGTGATATCAGCGTCGGGGGCACGGACCTGCTGGCCGCGGTGACAGTGGTCGGCGCCGCGGTGTCCGACCCTGGCCGGGCGCAGGATGCGCTCTGGCGCTGCGCGCTGCCGCCGGAACGGGGCTGGTATGCAGTGGATCAGGTACCCGCTGACGTGCTCGCCGACCTCACCGTTCAAGGTGCTGCCGTCGCCAGGGACAACCCCGGCCCGCACGGCTCGCCGCCGGCCGCGCTGCTGGACCAGAAGGTGATCACCGTCAGTGGGGCTGGATTCGAAGTGGGAGTGCCCTTGCGCTGCCTGTTCGCCCTGTCCGGTATGGGCTTCGTGGGTCCCCTCGGCGCGAGCGCGAGCGAGACCGTCCGGGTCTCTGCCACCGACTCGTGGCTGCGGTTGGATGCCCGCTACGGTGCCGTGCTGCGCCGCCGGCACGCTGCGCTGCCGCTGTTCGTCTGATCGGGTCAGAGCAGCCAGACGGCGGTATCGGGCGGCAGGACATCGCCGCTGGGCGGGAGCGGGCCACTGGCCAGCAGCACCTGTCCCTGTGGCAGGGATACCTGGGTGGCAGAGGTATTCAGACCGCAGACCAGCCCACCGCCCTTACGGCGAAACGCCAGGCACCCGGGTGGCGCGCCGTACCACTCCAGCTCGGCACCGGTGAACGCGGCGTGGTCCTTGCGCAGTTCCAACGCTCGCCGGTAGAGCGACAACGTCGAGGTCGGATCCTCTAGCTGCGCTTCGACGGTGCGGCCTCCCCAGTGTCCAGGCATCGGCAGCCACGTACCGGGGCTTGGACTGAATCCGTACGGCGGGATGCTGCCCTGCCAGGGCAGCGGGACCCGGCAGCCGTCGCGCCCGCGCTCGGCGTGCCCGGAGCGCTTCCACACCGGATCCTGCAGCGCCCAGTCGGGTAACTCGACATTCGGCAACCCCAGCTCGTCGCCGTTGTACAGGTACACCGGGCCCGGCAGGGCGAGTTGCACCAGCGCGAGGGCCCGCGCCCGCGCCAGACCCACCTCCCCCCCGCCGTAGCGGGTCACCGGGCGAACCGAGTCGTGGTTGGAGATCGTCCAGGTGGCCGGTGCCGGACTGCCCTGGACAGCCAGCAACGAGTGCTCGATGGCCGCACGGACGCTGCCGGCGTCGAAATCCGCCTCCAACAGCCGGAAGTTGAATCCCAGGTGCAGCTCGTCAGGACGGATGTAGCGGGCGAACGCGGCGTCGTCGATCACCCATATCTCACCGATCGCCATCCGTGCCGGGTACTTGTCGACCACCTTGCGGATCATCCGGTGGATGTCGTGCACACCGTCAGCGTCGAAGCGGGGATCGTCGACGTCGGCGCCGAGCAGGCCGGGGTTGACCTTGATCGGGTGCGGCATGTCAGGCAGCCCTGCAGGTTTGGCCATCCCGTGGGCCACGTCGACGCGGAAGCCGTCCACCCCACGGTCCAGCCAGAACCGCAGGGTCCGTTCGAGGTCGGCGGCTACCTCCGGGTTGTCCCAGTTCAGGTCTGGCTGCTCGGGCGCGAACAGGTGCAGGTACCACTGCCCGGCGTCGTTCATGGCGGGAGGCAGTCGGGTCCATGCCGGGCCGCCGAAGGTGCTCGTCCAGTTGTTCGGCGGCTGCGAACCGCTGAAGCCGGACCCATCGCGAAAGAGGTAACGCGCTCGCTCGGGGCTTCCCGGCGCTGCCGCCACCGCCGCTTGAAACCACTCGTGCCGGTTGGACGTGTGGTTGGGAACGACGTCGATGGTTACCCGCAGCCCGCGCTGGTGAGCGTCGGCGATCAGCCGGTCGAAGGTGTTCAGGTCGCCGAACAGCGGGTCAACGGCACGCGGATCGCTGACGTCGTAGCCGTGGTCGAGCATGGGGGAGCAGTAAAAGGGCGTGAGCCACAGCGCATCGACGCCGAGCAGTTCCAGATAGCCCAGTCGGCTGCGAATGCCTTCCAGGTCGCCGACGCCGTCACCGTCCGCGTCGGCGAAAGAACGGACGTAGACCTGGTAAAACGTGGCATCTCTCCACCAGGCCTCGTTGTCAGTCAGTCGGCGGTCGTCGGCGCGTCGCACGAGGCTCAATCTTGCCATCGGAGTCCACGGAGCCGTCGGACCTCAGGTCAGCGAGTTCACCAGGCTATTTGCGGCCATCTGCAAGTAGTCCCAGAGCACGGCTCGGTGGGCATCGTCGAGGTCGGCTTCATCCACCGCGATCCGCATGCACCGCAGCCAGGCGTCGCGCTCGGTCGGCCCGATCCGGAACGGGATGTGTCGCATCCGCAGCCGCGGGTGTCCGCGCTGCATCGAGTAGGTATGTGGCCCACCCCAGTACTGCACGAGGAACATTCGCAACCGCTCCTCGGCGGCGCCGAGATCCTGCTCCGGGTAGAGCGGGCGGAGCACCTCATCCTTCGCGACCAGCTCATAGAAGCGGCCGATGATCCGGTGGAACGTCGGCTCACCACCGACGGCCTCGTAGAAGTTCTCCGGTGCAGCCACCCCACCATCTTGCCCTGCCGGGCCGGAAAGCGGGCGGCAAACCCCTCAGGCCGGGGGAGCGGTGACGCCGACAGGTGCGGGTGCCGGGATCCCGGCCTCGGCGAAAGCTGCCTTGATGCCGGCCAGCAGCGCCCGCTGCACCGCCCACTGCCGCCCTGCCTGCACCTTGGTCGTGATCCGCAGCGTCACGCCGTCGGAGCTGATCGACTCGACTCCGAGCACCTGGGGCGGTTCGAGCACATCACCGGCCAGTGCGCTGCCGTCGGCGGTGAGCTCGGTTGCGGTGCGCTCGGCGAGCTCTGTAGAGGCGTGGATGTCTGCGTTGTACCCGATGGGGAGGTCGATGACGGCCACCGAGTAGTCCTGGCTGGAGTTGCCGACGCGCAGCACTTCGCCGTTGCGGACGTACCACACGGTGCCCTTGGTGTCCCGCAAGGTGGTTACTCGCAGGCCCACCCCCTCCACGGTGCCGTTGGCTTGACCGAGGTCGACCACATCTCCGACGCCGTACTGGTCCTCCACCATCATGAACATCCCGGACAGGAAGTCCTTCACCAGGTTCTGCGCGCCGAAGCCCAGCGCGATGCCCAGGATGCCGGCGGAGGCGATGATCGGACCGAGATTGATCCCCAGTTCGCCCAGCACCAGGGTGCATGCGATCCCGTAGACCACGAACGTCATGCCCGACCGCAGTACCGAGCCGATCGTGCGGGCCCGTTGGGATCGCCGTTGTCCCAGTACCCCGGTGCCTCGCCAGGACTCGGGGGCCCGTTCGCGCAGCGGCCGGAGCAATCCGGGCGGTGGTCCTTCCGCCGTCACCTGGGTCAACCGGTTGATCATCCGGTGCACCATCAGCCGGATCAGGACTGCCAGTACGATGATCAACAGGATGCGCAGCCCGGTTCCCACCACGGCATCGGCGTAGCGCGACAGCAGGTCATTGTGGGTGAAGCGGTAGATACGCGAGCACCACGAACCCGCGTCCCGGGAGCAGTCGGGCTGGGCGATCATCTGGGCGATCGGCTGGAGCACACGGGGCACTGTATCCGTGACCTCTCTGTGACCACCGCTCGTGGCCGGTTCGACGGGTAGTCACCAGCGCGACTCATGTTCTGATACGTGCGCAATCGCCGCTTGGTGTGGTGGACTAGTCCCGCGCATCGGTGGAGGTGGTCGCGTGCACGACCGACAACCCAGCCCGGAGGGTCACCCAGCGGGGGCGGACCGGCGAACCGCCTCGCGCTCAGGAACCTCAACCGGGCTTCTCGAAACCACTGTCGTCCTCGCGGACCCGTCCCCCACCGCGGGCGCACCTGTCTGGGGACGCCGACGAGTATTACTGCTCAACGCCAGCTTCGAGCCGCTGACCGCGCTGCCGTTGCGCCGGGCGATCGTCCTGGTCGTGTGCGGCAAGGCTGACGTGGTGCATGGTGACACCGCGGGGTTCGTGCTGCACTCCGCGACGACCAGCCTGGTGGCCCCCTCGGTGATCAAGCTGTGCACCTTCGTGCGGGTGCCCTACCGGGCGCGGGTCCCGATGACCAGGGCAGCGTTGATGCACCGGGACCGCTACCGCTGTAGCTATTGCGGAGCCCGCGCGGAGACCATCGACCATGTGGTGCCGCGCAGCCGCGGTGGCCAGCACTGCTGGGAGAACTGCGTGGCCTGCTGCGCGCTGTGCAATCACCGCAAGGCTGATCGGCTTCTCAGCGAACTGGGCTGGAAGCTGCGGGTGGTGCCGCGCGCCCCGCGGGGGCAGCACTGGCGGTTGCTGGCCACGGTGCCCGACGCCGATCCGCTGTGGTTGCCCTACCTCGGCGAGGTCGCTTGACCTTACTGCCTACCTGGTGAAGCAGGGACTGACTCCGGTCAGCTACCGTGATCCCGTGACATCGCTGGAGGTCATCCTTGTCCTGGCGGGTGCGCCACTGGCCATCATGATCTTGCTGGGTCTGCTGACGGTACGGCCGAAGTTCACTCGCCCCCGCCGCTACCGCCCCGGCGAGCCGTGGAACCACCCGCCGGTGTTGTGGACTGCGAACCCGGAGGCTCTACGTGATGGGACGACCCAGCACCGCAGCCGGGATGGATCCGGTGAAGCTCGCGGAGGCGCTCGTGGCAACTGGTAACAGCCAGCACCGGGATCCTGCGCGGCGTGATCGCTCTGCGCACGATGACGGCCAGCGGGAGTCCGCGCACGGTGAAGCCATCGTCGGTACGGGACGGATCTCTGCCGCGCGCATGGTCACGCCGGTGCTGCCGACGCTGCCCTTCACCAAATCCCAGCTTGCGACACTCGACGACGCGCTGGTCCGGGCCAGCCGGAGCGCGAGCCTGCATTTCAGCGTCTACCTCGGCGACCTCGGTCCGGACACCCGGGGTCGGGCCGAGGTGCTGCATGACTCGATGGGCAAGTGGGTCGACAGTGCGGTGTTGGTGGCTGTCTCGCCTGGACAGCGGGTCGTCGAGGTGGTCACTGGCTGCAAGGCTGCCCACCGGCTTCCCGACCGGGGGTGCAAGCTCGCGGTGGAGAGCATGGTCTCCGCGTTCAAAGCGGGCGATCTGGCTGCAGGTCTGGCCTCCGGCCTACGGATTCTCGCCGACAACACCGGCTCGTGAGTGCGTAACAGTGTTCTGACACTGTTACGCACTCACGAGCTGCCCGCGTCGAAGACGCGGGCAGCCAAAGCCCGGACCACGCCCGCCCGGCCCTCGGAAACCAGTCGACGCAGTGCCGGTGGGTGCTCAGTGGCCTCGAGCCACGTGCTGGCTGCGTCCGCACAGCGCTGCTCGACGACCCAGGAAGGGAACAATCCGACGACGCAGGACTGGGCGCGCTCGGAGGTCCGGCGGTCCCACACGTCGGCGATCTCGGCGAAGTACCGGTCCAGGTAGCCGACCAGCAGCTGCTTCTGCGCCGGGTGGCTGAAGCCCCCGATGATCGCCTCGCTGATGGCGTTGGGCAGCTCGTCGTCGCGCATAGCCCGCTGCCAGGAGCGTTCCTTGCCAGCGGCGGTGGGCAGCAGCGCACGGGTTCGCTCGGCTTGCCGGCGCCCGGTCGCGGTGGCGTCGCGGTTCTGCTCGGCGACGATCTCGTCTTCGCCCGTCACCCCGTGCGCGGCGAGCGCCTGCAGCAACCGCCAGCGCAGGTCGGTGTCCACGGCCAGCGCCTTGGGCACCCCATCCCCGGCCAGCCAGCCGGCCAGCGCATCCAGTTCCGGCTTGCCCAGCAGCGACGCGGTGAGCGCGTTGACCAAGGCGAGCTGGTGGTCGGAGCCGGGGTCGGCGGCGCTGACGAGTTTCATCAGGGTGCCGGAGAATCTGGGCCAGCCCTCCTCGCTGGCCCAGACCGGATCAGCGTAAGAGGACAGCGCAAGCTGCGCCTGTGCCAACAACCGTTGCACGACGCCCACCTCGGTCTCGGCGGGTAATCCGGCCAGCACCACTGAGACGAAGTCCCGGGCCCTGAACTCAGCCTCGCGCGTCATCTCCCAGGCGGCCGACCAGCACAGCGAACGGGGCAGCGAATCAGTGATGTCCCCGATCCGTTCGGTCAGTGTCGCCAGCGACTTCTCATCGAGGCGCATCGTGCAGTACGTGAGGTCGTCATCGTTGACCAGCACCAGCTGACCGGCCAGAACCCCGATCAGCTCGGGAACTTCGGTGCGCTCGTCGCTGACGTCGAGCTCCACCCGGTGCGTCCGCACCAGCGCGTCAGGCCGGTCGGCGGGGGAGTCGTATAGGGCGACGGCGAGGCGGTGCGTGCGGCGCTCACCGGCGCCGGGGCGGGCGCCGCCTTGGAGCACCGCGAAGGAGGTGAACGCACCGTCACCGTCGACGGTGAACTCCGGTCGCAACGTGTTGAGCCCGGTGGTCTCCAACCACTGCGCGCTCCAGCCGGACAGGTCGCGACCAGACTCTTGCTCCAACGCGGCCAGCAGGTCAGCGAGCGTGGCGTTGCCCCAGGCGTGCCGGGTGAAGTAGAGCCGCAAACCGGCGAGGAACTCCTCCAAACCGACGTAGGCGACCAGCTGGCGCAGCACGCTGGCGCCCTTGGCGTAGGTGATGCCGTCGAAGTTGACCTCGACGGCCTGCACGTCGGGGATGTCGCAGGCGATCGGGTGGGTGGAGGGAAGCTGGTCCTGCCGGTAGGCCCAGGCCTTCTCTACGGTGGCGAAGGTGGTCCACGCGCCGGTGTACTCGGTGGCCTGCGACTGGCACAGGACCGAGGCCCAGGTGGCGAAGGACTCATTGAGCCACAGGTCGTCCCACCACCGCATGGTCACCAGGTCGCCGAACCACATGTGTGCCATCTCGTGCAGCACCGTCTCGCAGCGCCGCTCGTAGAGGAAGCGGGTGACCCGGCTGCGGAAGACGTAGTCCTCGAGCAAGGTCACGCAGCCTGCGTTCTCCATCGCTCCGGCGTTGAACTCGGGAACGAAGCACTGGTCGTACTTCTCGAAGGGGTAGCTCACCCCGAACGCGTGGTGGTAGAAGCCGAAGCCCTGCTTGGTCTCGGTGAACAGGCGCTCGGCGTCCATGTGCTCAGCCAGCGAGGCGCGGCAGTAGATGCCCAGCGGGATCGTTGCTTCGCCGTCGGTGTACTCGTCGCTCCACTGCGCGTACGGCCCGGCCACCAGCGCCACGATGTAGGGGCTGATCCGTGCGCTGTCGGCGAACACATGCCGCTGAGCACCGCCCGCGGCGTCCTCGGTGCGCTGGCACGGCGCGTTGGAGACCACCACCCAGCCGGCTGGGGCCACCACCCGGATCCGGTGCACCGCCTTGAGGTCAGGCTGGTCGAAACAGGCGTACATCCGCTTCGCGTCAGCGGTCTCGAACTGGGTATAGAGATACACGCCGCCGTCGACGGGATCGGCGAAGCGGTGCAGGCCCTCGCCGGTGTTCATGTACTGGCCGTCGGCCTCGACGATCACCTCGTTCTGGGCCGCCAACGCAGGCAGCGCGATCCCGTTCGCCTCGTCATAGCCGGCGACGTCGAGCGCGGTTCCGTTGAGCGTCGCGGTGGCCACCCGAGCGGCGACCAGGTCGATCCAGCTGGACGCGCCTGGACGGTGGCATGAGAAGCGGACTGTGGTGGTACTCCGGAACGTACCTTCGCCCGGTTTGCCGGCGCCGTCGGTGAGATCGAGGTCGACGGTGTAGGAGTCGACATCGAGCAGCGCGGCGCGCTCGATGGCCTGCTCCTGGGTGAGGTTGGGAACGGACACGGATCACCTCGGATGTCGGATGGGATTCCTTGGGATCCAATCACGGGTGACGGTCGGACCGCAGGTGAGTAGGGCCTGGGGAAGACGTGACCACCCGGACGGGTTGTACGACGCAGATCGAGGAACGGAGAGTGTGATGACGGTAACCGCCGGCCACAACAGTGAGATCCCCATCGAGGGCCGCCCGGCGCGCGTTGATGTCTACTTCGACCCGCGGTGTCCCTGGGCCTGGATCACCTCGCGGTGGATCCTGGAGGTCGCGACGGTGCGGGACATCGATGTGCACTTCCGCGTGATGAGCCTGTCGGTGCTCAATGCGGACCGGGAGGTCAGCGAGGACTACCGGAAGATGACGGACAAGGCTTGGGGGCCGGTCCGGGTGTGCATCGCCGCCGCCCGCGACCACGGGGAGAAGGTGCTTGAGCCGCTCTATACGGCCATGGGCAGGAGAATCCACAACGAGGGCAACAAGGACCTCGCCGCGGTGATCGCTGCCGCGCTGGACGAGGTAGGCCTGCCCGCCGAGTTGGCTGCGGCTGCAGACAGCACTGAGTACGACGATGAGCTGCGGGCTAGCCACGACGCCGGCATGGCTCCGGTCGGGCTGGACGTCGGGACCCCGACGATTCACGTGGACGGGGTGGGCTTCTTCGGGCCGGTGCTGTCCCGGATCCCGCGTGGCGAGCAGGCCGGGAAGATATTCGACGGCGCCCTGCTGTTGGCCAGCTATCCACATTTCTTCGAGCTCAAGCGAACCCGGCACGAAAAGCCGGACTTCTCCTGACTCGGTCAGTGAGCCAGCGGTGGTTGGGCGACTAACTCACTCTGACCTGCTGGTTTGTCCTCTTTGTGTCCTGTTGTGTCCTGACGCGCCTTGACGTCTGACGGCCTGGACACGGCCTGATCTTGGTCTCTCCGTAGCCCTCCGTGGGCCCACGCCAACAGCCGCATGTCGGCCTGAGTACTGCCTTGCAAAGGTCCGGCCTATCACGGTCTGTGAGCCCGGAGGGCTTTTAGTGCACGGTTAGTGAGAGTCAGACTGTATTGTCTGTGGTTGCCGTGAGTCCCCGTGGGAATGGGCAGGAGAGGGGGCACGAACCGAGGTCACGGGATGCGTGCAGTGTGTTGGGCCGCCGCAGGACGGCAGCGTGTGCTAGCGGGTATCCACGCAGCGGGTGATCCATATTTCGGGGCCTAGCCTGCCCGGGGTTTTATGTGGCGTCAGGTTCTTGGGCGGTCGTTGGGTTCGGGCGGACCATGACGTTGGTGAATTTCACCGAGGCCACGGCATGGATTCCAGGTTTGAGCTTGAGTTTGTCTACGATCTCGACTGGCATCAGCGATACGATCCGGTGCGGTCCGGCCTGGATCTCTACTTGGGCCATGACGTGATCTCGGATGATGACCCTGGTGACGAGGCCGGGGAACTCATTGCGGGCCGAGATTGCTACTGGGTCACTGGGCGCGGTGTTCAGTGAGGTGGCGAAGCGGGCCAGCTCCGCTCCGTCCACCCCGCGTTGCCCCGCCTTGGTTGCGATGGTGGCGAGTTGGCCAGCATCGGCCCAACGTCGGAGCGTGTCGTCGCTGACCCCGATCAGCCTAGCGGCCTCATCGATCGAAAATATCGACATACCTCACAATCGACCACAAATTCGCCAGCGATACAAGCTGCTGGACATCGGGGCCTCGGACGGGGCAACTGAGGTCACACCACCGGGGCGGTATCCGCGCCTGCGGGGATGGCTTGGTGGCAGTGTGGCTGTTCGTAGTGCGCTGTCTACCCCTACTCTCTGAGGATGCGGCGGGCGTTTAGCGCTGAGTTAGACGAGTTGATCGGCGATGTGGCCAGGCTCGCTCGGCGGGCAGGGCAGATGATGACCGATGCCTCCACTGCGCTGTGGCATCCCGACCTGCGTCTCGCCGAGACGATCATCTCCGGCGACAGCGAGATCACCACGGCGCTGTGCGACGACATCGGCCACCGCTGCGTTCGCTTGCTCGCCCTGCAGGCACCGGTCGCCACCGATCTGCGGCTCGTCGTCGCGGCCCTGCACGCGGTGAGCGATGTGATGCGGATGGGCAAGCTGGCTACCCACATCGCCAAGATCGCACGACTGAAACACCCGGTGGTGTCCCTTCCCGATGATCTCGAACCGGTGTTCGCGCGGATGGCCCTGCTGGCCACCACCCTGGCCCACGAGGCGGCCAGGGCGATCGAGAACCGGGACCCGCGCTGCGCCGAGCAGCTGGTCAGTGTCGAGGAGGAGGTGGCCACGTTGCACCGCCAGATCTTTCAGAGCCTCTTTGCCAAGGACTGGTCACACGGCGTCGAGCCGGCAGTCGACGCCGCGCTCATTGGCCGTTACTACACGCGCTTCGCCGACCACGCCGTCGCGATCGCGCGCCAGGCGAGCTTCATCGTCACCGGGTCACCACCCCAGCGGTGAGACACCATGGTCTCCAGCCCATCGGTAAACCATCCCATCGAGACCTACGAGGTGGACAATGCGTTGGTGGCGCGCACCTGTCCAGCACAGGCTCGCGGAACAGCGGACTCCGTTGATCGTTGGCCCAGCAGCGCTGGATGTCGTCGGGCGCCGGGTAATAATCCAGGGCCACATCGTGCACCTGCCCGCTCGGGACGCAGCGATCCTGGAAGTGCTGATGCATTACGCCGGTCGGGTGGTGTCACCACGTGAGCTGTGCGCCGCGATCGGCCAGCGGCCGAACCGTGATGATCACGTCGCACGGTGGGTCCGTCGTCTCACCCGCCGGCTGATGATCAACCCGCTACTGGCACCCCTGATTGAATCGGTGGACAGCGTGGGATACCGCTACATACCCACGGAGCGCTCCGACAGCAAGAAACCCTGACAGGCAAGCAGCCATCGCCGTCCGAGACACGACCGCGCGCGGTTACCTGACGCCGCTAACCTTCCGATTTTCAGAAGTCTGGATAATAGTTCGCCGAGTAACGCTCATGTTCGTGACCTGCATCGCTGCATTGCTTCAAACGCCGACGAACATATGCGGATGAGACCAAAGATAAGACCACCAGGCTCGGTCGCCCCGCGGCGGGCTCATGGAACCGTGTGCCGAGCGTCGCCAAGGTGCCCCAAGACTCGGAGATGACACTGGCGTTGGGTTGTTGATAGATGATCTCTAAAAAGACGGATGTTACTTCGGCGTGGAACTCCGGACCGAGTTCCACGAGTTCTCTGGCCAACCATCGACGGTTGCTAGGAAGAATGTCACGGTCGCGGAGCTCGGCTACCAATCGATCCACCGCAGGGCCCCGATGTGGCGGGCCCAACCGGATAACCTGGCCCAGCGCACCAGCATGGACATACCCATCAACGAGCGGGTCATCCACAGGACGGTGAAATTCCTGCACAGCCTCGGCATGGAAGTCTGGTCCAAGATTGGCCAGACCGCGTGCCGCCGACAAGATTAAACCTGCAGTAGCGTCACTATCGGTGATGATCTCGCGCAGATGTATGGCAGCCTGCGGATGAAATTCGACACCAAGACGCGCCAGTGCTAATGCAGAATGTTGCCGGTTGTGAAGCTCTGGGGCTAGTTCTGTCAGCATTTCTAGCAAGTGACTGCCCGCAGCGACCCGGTACTGTGGCCCCATTTCTACTAATGTCTCCGCCGGAGGACTTCGCGCGTCGTGGTGTGGTGCGCCGACCGTTGCGTCTTCGACACACGGGGCGCTTGCGTCATCGGGGAGCGACGCCGTCAGGCGCCGTTGACTCCGGCGCTGCGACGTGGACGATGTCCGGCCGAGGGAGGCGGTGACCCCGAGCCCATGGCCGTGGTCTCGGCCGTTGCGAACCAGGACCAGTTCGCGGCCGGATCAGCCGCAGGAGGCGGCCGGGTGGATGTTGCCGCCCGGCCCGGCTCCTCGTCGGGGAGGTGGTGTTTCGCGGGGTGGCCCCGCTGTTGCGGGTCAGCCTCACGGGGTGAGACGTCGGCGTTGGCGCGATGAGCTGCGGTCCGCGGTGGTTGCGTGCACACTGTCACGGTACTGAGCTCGCCGTGGGTGAGGCGGTGTTTCCCGCGGTCTTCTACCTGTTGCGCCTGGGCGTCGCTGGGTGGGACGCCGGCATTGATTCGCTCGCCACGCAACTGGTCATACAGGGGAGTTGGCTTCACGGGGCGACACCGTAGGGGTGGGCTGGAGAGGGCGGCATTCACATGGTGTGTACGGAGGGGGGAGTCTGTGCAGCGGCGGTGGACACCGTGTGGAGACGGTGTGGAGGCTCTGTGGATGGGTGTCATCGGCAGGTACTCGACACCTACGAGAGGTAATCAACCCACGGTTCCGCGTCCTGTTCTTGTAATCACGCTGACCGAAGAACTCACTCATCTGAGTGAACATCGGCACGTATGGGCCATCTTGGTCGACCGGGCGTGGTTCCCCCGGGGTCTCCCTGGTCGGGGATGTCCCTGACGTGCAAGGACGGCCGAGACCCGGGGCTGGCCGCCTGGTCGGCGCGGGGAGCCGACGGTGTTTCAGCTCGCTGACGACCTCGAGGTGCTGGAGTACATCGCCGCGCTAGCAAGCGCCGGAGCAGTCGAGCACCAACGCACCGATTCGCCGGCCGCGACACGGTGGCCGACACGAGGATATGGCACTGGCCGCGTTGGTCGGAGAGGCTCAGGCTGTGGTGGTCGAGCAACACCTACGCGAGGGGACAAATCCATGAATTACTACCCGCTGTTGATCGCGCTCGGTCTGCTGTTCCTGGCCGCGAGCTTCCTGGTGACGCACCGGACGGGGCGTATCGTCCTGGTCGTCCTGTCCTGTGTGGCGTTCCTCGTGGCTGCGATCCTGACCGTCGTCGGGACTGCCGGGGTGCCGGGCGGCTGAGTGACGGTAGCTGTCGCGGTGAAGCTGGCGGATCAGACGGAAGGTCCGCGAGCTGGCGGCCGAGATTGTTACGGCCGTCGACGGCACGCCATCAGAGCCAGGAGCATTCCAACCCCGCTGCTCGTAAACAGGATCCTGCGTTGTTGTCCGGTGGGGTCCGCAGGAGCTAGATCGAGCACTGCGCGACCGCCTCAGCCACCGTAGCGGCGCGAGGTATCAGTCCGTCCATCCCGGTGACCTCCAGGGCGCGCAGTACCACTCGGCATTGTGCTACCAGCCGCAGCGTCACCCCTTCGGCATGGGCCCGGTCGATAATGTCGAGCAGGAGAGTGATCCCACAGACAGCCAGGAATGTCACGCCACTGCAGTCCAGCACCACTGCCCGGTGGAGGCCGGACAGCTCCTTGTTCAAGCATTTTCGCAGTGGCCCCACAGTGGCCAGGTCGACCGCACCGAGAACTCGCAAGACCAGAACTCCCTGCTCAGAGCACGGGAGAGCGGTCACCGTCAACCTCTCGGAGGCGGAACCAATCGCTATCAGCGCCGTCACCCGTGCCACCACCTCGGCGACGACGACGGGGAACCACGATGCCGCTGGTTCGCGATCACACAGGTCTCCTCCCAGATGTCTCGCGACCAGGAGTCACCGACGTGTCCCCGGCCGCGACGAACGCAGCAGGCATCATCATCGACACATACGGCGGTAGCGCTCCCCGTCAGCACTTGCTCAGGAAAGCGGCTAGCTGCATAACTGCTGCCCACGATGGTAGCGGCTGGCCGACCTCAGCGGCGACGACCGAACTGGTTGAACTGGCGCCGGCGTAGCGGCCCCTCAGAGCCTGGCTAGGGCGGCGGAAGTAGTCGCGGGTGAGAAGGGAGAGAGCGAGACCGCGGCGTCGTGATCTATCTCGGCGGCCAGGAAGGCTCGGCACAGATCGGCTAGGGCGGCTAGGTCGTCGCGTTGGGCGGCGACGAACTCGGCGGCTACTGGGTCGCCGTGCCCCGGGACTACCGTGCGCGGCCTCATCCGGAGTAACTCCGTTACGGCGGTGTGCCAGTGCTGCGGGTACGCGTCGGTGAAGTCGGGATCGGCGCCCTGCTCGACGAGGTCCCCGGCGAAAAGCACGCCGGTATCAGGCGACCACACCACGATGTCGTGATCGGTGTGCCCCAACCCGGGGTGGATGAGCCGCACCTGTCGACCGCCCAGGTCGACATCGGCCTCCTTGGCTGCAACGTGGTCCGGCACCACCGGACGCACCAGCACTGGGTCGTGGTGCATCCGCTGGGCGCGGGACCAGGCCAGCGCCTCGGTGTGCTGCGCCGCGCCCCCCCTGGCCAGGTCATCTCGGCATCGGGGATGCGCCCACACCGTGGCCGGCAAGAAGGCGGCAGTGCCCAGGCAATGATCGAAATGGGCGTGGGTGAGCACCACGGTGCACGGCAGCGGGGTGATCTGGCGAATCGCGGCGCGCAGCTCAGCGCCCTGGTCGGGATCACTGCGAGTGTCCACGACCACAGCGCCGTGATCCCCGATCAGTAGCCCCACGGAGAGGTTCAACTCGGCGTACCGGCGCACCAGCACCCCATCCGCCAACTCAACCCACCGCGCTGTCACGAACCCTCCTCAGCGTTGCCACGGTGCCGTCTCACCCGTGATCCGCGATATGGCAATGTTGCACGCTGTGCGCGTCTATCTCGGTTCCGATCACGCCGGCTTCGAGCTGAAGGTCTTTCTGATGGAGCACCTCACCAGTCTCGGCCACGACGTGGTGGACGTCGGTGCTGACGTCTTCGACGCCGACGATGACTACCCACCGTTCTGCATCGCGACCGCACTACAGGTGGTAGCGGACTCGGGCAGCCTCGGCGTGGTGATCGGCGGGTCGGGTAACGGCGAGCAGATCTCGGCCAACAAGGTCGCGGGCTGCCGGGCCGCGCTGGCGTGGAGTACTGAGACTGCTGGGTTGGCCAGGGAGCACAACGACGCCCAAGTGGTCGGGATCGGCGCACGGATGCATAGCCCCGCCGAGGCGGCGCAGATCGTCGAGGTGTTTCTCACTACCCCGTTCTCAGGTGGCGAGCGGCATAGCCGCCGGATCAGACAGATCGCGGACTTCGAGTCCACCGGGGAGCCACCCCCCACCTCCGCAAGCTGAGCCTCCCAACCATGCCGGAGGGTAATACGACACACCGGCTTGCCCAGCGCCACCAACGGTATTACGGCGGGGCGCCGGTGGCAGTATCCAGCCCGCAGGGTCGCTTCGCGGCGTCCGCTGCGAAGCTCGACGGTCGAGTGTTGCAGCGTGCCGAAGCGCACGGCAAGCACCTGTTCCACGTCTACAGCCCTGATCTGGTGGTGCACGTGCACCTTGGCCTTTACGGTTCGTTCACCGACGCGACGTTGCCCGTGCAGCCGCCGCGGGGGCAGGTGCGCATGCGACTGGTCGGCTGCACGCACTGGACGGATCTGCGCGGGCCGGCGGCCTGTGAATTGCTCACGGGGACCGAGGTGGACGCGGTGCGCGCCCGGCTGGGGCCGGATCCGCTGCGCCGCGATGCCGACCCGGACCGGGCCTGGGCCCGCCTCTCCCGGTCCCGGGCGCCACTGGCCACGTTGTTGATGGATCAGGCGGTGGTCTCGGGAATCGGCAATATCTATCGGGCTGAGCTGTTGTTCCGCCACCGGCTGGATCCACTGCAGCCAGGGTGTGAGCTTCGCGAGGATCAGTGGTCGGCACTGTGGGCAGATCTCGTCGAGTTGATGCACGACGGGGTGTGTCGTGGCCGGATCGATACGGTCCGTCCGGAGCATGACCCGGTTGCGATGGGACGAGCTGCGCGTCAGGATCGGCATGGCGGCGAGGTCTATGTCTACCGCCGGGCCGGTGCGCCGTGCTTGGTGTGCGCTACCGACGTCGTCACCGCGCGGCACGCGGGACGCAACCTCTATTGGTGTCCTCGCTGCCAGCGGCGACCGGTGGTTTAAAAGTCGGTGGTCCTAAATATCGCCGCCACCCCAGTCCCACCGCCGTAACCATCGCTCACGTAATCAGCATTGCTGTATCACCATTGCTGGCTTCGCCGTCACCCAGTCGAGTCCTCCCCAATTCCTAAAACTTCCTGGTGGTCATCGTCGTCCCGAATTCGGATTGGATGTAATAGTAAACTGTAGCTCCGAGGCGCAGTGGCGGTTGTACACGGTTAGGTGTGGATCAGTACGCTTTCGCGGTCAGCGGCATAGCGGACATTGCGTCCGGCGACTCAGTTTGCATGGCTACCGTCGACCCGGCCCGTCCGCTGCGGCTGGGTGCACAACCCGGATTCACCGGGGTATTCCTCGGGCCGGCCGCGCAACGCGCTCTCCTGCAGCGCTGGACCGACGGCCAAACCCACCCACATGAACGGCTCGGCGGGCTGCTCGCCCTGCTGCACGCCGCATCAAACCTGAAGATCCGCACCCTCACTCTGGACGACATCGATCACCAGCGGCAGACCGTCTCACTCGGGAAGCGACCGTTCCCCACCCCGCTCGACCCGACGGCCTGGACGGCGCTGCCAGCCTGCCTCTTACACCGGCAGACGCTGAGCACCCCCAACACATATCTGATCGTCACCGCCGTCACCCGAACCCGGAGCACCCCGGCCGACAGCACGTACCGCACCCGCCACCTTGTCCGAGCCGCGACTACGCCCTCGACCTGTCGACAGACCCGGATCGCACAACTCGTCACCGATCTTGATCCCAAGCTGGCAGCGGCGGCGTGGGCATGCAGGACTCCGGCCTGGTGCGCTACCTCGCCGACAACGCCGATCACGACCGGCTCCAACGCAGCCCCCGCATGTTCTCGATGAGCTAGCACCGATACCTGGCACTGTCAGCCAGGATCATCATCGCCGAGCACGACTTCATACAGAACATCCGCCACGGTCACTACGAGCGCGAAACGCGAGGTTAGCAGGCGAGGTCCAGGACGGTCAGCGTTTTGCGGTCGAGGTTACTTACGTAGGCTTGGCGGCTGTTGGGTACCAGCGCAATGCTGGTCGGGCTGGCCCCGGGCCGGCCCCGGTAGGGATGGTCGTGGTGACCCGGTTGGTTATCGAGCTATTTCTGCGATCCGCACGCACCCTGGCAACGGGGTAGCAACGAGAACCCCAACGGCCTCCTACGGCAATACTACCCCAAAGGAACCGACCTATCGGGCTACACACAGTCTGAACTCGACGCCGTCGCCGACGAACTCAACAACCGTCCACGGCAGACACTCAACCGTACGCTCCCCCTACTATTTCTATTTCTATCGAGCGGTCAGCTGGGCGGAGCCGACGACCTGGTCTATGACACTTGCCGGTGGGGCGCCCGCCAGATCGGACACGGTCACGAAGACCAGTGACGTGGGGATCACTCCGGAGGAGGCGGAACCGGTCTCCACGGCGGCGGTCTCGGCCTGAAGCTTGCCGTTCAATTGCGAGTAGATGAACCGGACGTAGTAGCCGTTCCGTCCGGCGACCTGGGTAGGTCCCTCGCTGGTGATGGTGGCCCCCTGTATGCCCGCCTGGCCGGTGAGGGCCTGCTCGGCGGCCTCCGCCGCCGTACGGGCACTGGCCGCCTGCGTGCTGAGCACACCCGCGAGGGCGGAAGCGCACTGGACCCCCGTCGAGCAGGTGTCGGGATAGACCATCTGCGGGAGTTGTGGGTGGCTCTGGTCGGGGAGCTGGCGCCAACCAGTGGGAATGGTGACCGAGATGTCGATCCCAGGGCCGGAAAGCCGTGAGTCACCCACCGACCCCACAGCCCGACCGGGTCGGGCGGCGATCGCGAGGCCGGCGAACAGTACTGCCGAACCTGCAACGCCGGCGGTGACGGCGACGAGGCACTGTGTGAAACGCATTGCTCCCCTAGCTGGTCCAGGCTGTTTAGTTAGGTTAACTCCTTCGGTCGGTTAGTCCAGTTACGTGACGTGAAGATACGTGTTCGATCACGAAGATACGTGTTCGATCGCGACACATTCCGTAGCACGCTTGCTGTCCTAGCGATCCTGTTCCGGTCGTCGCTGATGAGTTTCTGGATGGCAACAGCGATCAGGCGGATAGGGCGTCTCCCCTAGCGAGCATTTCCGAGGATCTACGGACAGAATCGCGCCGCACGCAGGTGTGTGCTGCGTGCGGCGCACCTGCCTCGCACGTTGACTCGTCGGATGTCAGGAGGATCCCGGTCGTCACTCACCGTTATCTGGTACTTGGTGGCTCCTTTGTTACCAGCGGGTCCTGGTCGGCAGAGATCGCGGCGGTGGTCAACAATTCGGCCAGCGCGCGCTCGGCGCAATCTGTACTGGTGTCCGCACTGCCAGCGATAACTAGCCCCTGCTTGGTGGTACTCGGCGCACGGAGCGCATCACGAGCCGACCGAGGGGGCCAATTTATGCGTAATCATGCATGTATGGTGACGCGCATGGATGATCACGGTCATGGGCAAGGTCACGGCGCCGGGTGTCTGATCGCAGGCGGCTGAGCATCTCCGCCGTGCTCCTGGCCTAGGTGGTCGGGGCCGTGGTCACGGGACGTGCCGAAGTTCTCGCCGCGGCGCTGAATGCGCTGGTGCTCCTGGTCGTGAGCGTCGGAGTGGCGGTCGAGGCGATCCGGCGGCTCGCTGATCCACCACCGGCGGCCGGGTCCCGCTGCTGGTGATCGGGGCGCTCGGGCTGGCCGGCAATCTGGCCGCGCTGGCCGTGCTCAGTCACCGCGGCTCCGGCGAGTGCAGTCTCAACCTGCGCGGGGCGCTGGTGGAGGTGCTGGGCGACGCGCTGGGCTCGGTCGCGGTGCTGGCCGCGGCACTGGCCATGATCTTCACCGGCTGGCGGCAGGCGGACCCGGTCGCCTCGCTGCTGATCGCCGCGTTGATCGTGCCGCGCACGCTGGGCTGCTGCGGGAAGCGGAGCACGTGTTACTGGAGGGCGCCAGGGGGGTGGAGACCCACCGAGGTGGATCGGATGCTGCGGACCGTGCCCGGCGTTTGCGACGTGCATGACTTGCACGTGTGGACGATCACCTCCGGCTGGCACGCGGTCTCCGCGCACCTTGTGCTGGAGCAGAGCCGGTCGATGGACTGCGGGGACGGCTCCGTGCTCGATACGGCTACCCACGCGCTGCGCCAGCATTTCGGGCTGGTTCACAGCAGGCTGCAGGTCGAACACGACGATCATGCCGGACACGAGCACACCTGCTAGTTCCTCGCGGCCCGGATGGGCATCCACCAAGGCGAGATCCCCCTTGATCACCGCGTCGGCAAGACCGCTCACCGTCGCATCCGCGCTGGTGAGCGCCCCCTGCACGGTTAGTGGGAGTTGCCCGGCGGCCAGGCGCACGGTCCACGCCCGGCTGAGGACCACCGCCTGATAGACCACGCTGCCGCCGAGCTCGCCAGCCGGCCAGGGGCTGGGATCCCGGGCAATCAACCAGGTCAGCAACTCGTCCACCCCGTCGGCGGCGAGGACGGGGTCCACCTCGGCGCCGACCCTGCCGCGGCCTGCGCGTCGATCCGGTGCACCGTGACCTCGTGGGCCATCCGGCGACTCCAGAATGCGGCGGTCTTGGGGGCGGTCAGGCTGAATTCCAGGCCGGGGTGGCCGGGTCGGTACCGGCGAGCACGTCGAGCAGGGCCGCCAGCCTGCAGTCGAAGAAGGCGAGCGGGTCGCCGCCGGCTGGCGGACGGGCGCGTTCGCTTCGATCGATACCGCAGCCGTCCGCAGCAGACCGGCCTCGGTGCCGATCCGCGAGATCCACGGTCGGTCAGCCTGGCAATCTAAAAGTCACCGCCGCCGAAATCACCGCCACCGCCCCAGTCGCCGCCGCCGAAATCACCGCCACCGCCGTAGTCGCCGCCGCCGTAATCACCGCCGCCGAAATCACCGCCACCGCCCCAGTCGCCGCCGCCGTAATCCCCACCGCCGTAGTCGCCGCCGCCGAAGGCGTTGTCCTGCCCGGCGTCATAGCCCTGCTCCCAAGCCGACGCCGACGCGATCCCGCCCATTCCCGAGAACATCGAGCTGAACAGCAGCGCCGAGCCCAGGCCCCAGGCGCCACCGATCAGTGCCGGCTTCCACCACGGCTCGCTGTACCAGCCCTGAGGTACCGGGCGCCCAGCGATCCGGCCGCCCGGGTAATAGTGCGGGGTCCGGTCGCTGGGATTCGGCGACGCTGCATATTCGCGTCCCTCGACGTTGACGTCACGATCCTCGGTGACCGCACCGGCGCCACCCTGACCTGACACAGGCGGCAAGTCCGGACCCGGGTCCATTCCCATCGCCGTGCGCGCGGCCCGCACGTAGTACAGCCCTTCCAGGGCTGTTTGAGTCACCAGGCGGCTTTGCGCCGCAGTACGGGCGGAATCCACCTGGGAGCTGGCCGCCGTATAGCGCTCCGCGGCATCGGCTAGCGCTTGCTTGGAGGGTTCGTCGGTGCCGATCAGGTTGAGGACTTGGCCGCCGAGCCGTTCCACCCAGCGGCGTGCCTCGGCTTTTGAGTCCTCAAGATCACGCTGCTGGGTGGCTTGGCGGTGTCGAAGGTAGTACACCGAACCACCGCCGATCAGCAGCACGAGTATCAGCACCGAGATCAGCGCGCTCACGCGACCTCCTCCGCAGACTGGACCGGACTATGTCGACATTACCCCTGATGTGGAGGGGTTCCGGTCCGTGTGGGGACCGTCGTGTGGGACGACCGTTGATCGCTGATAGGGTACCGCTCGCCGTCTGGTTGGCCACGGGGGGATGATCAGGTGTTGACAGCGAGCCTCGCCGTCACGACCCTCGCTCAAGACGAGGGAAGGACCGCAATGATGTCAGCCACACCAATCTTCGAGCAGCTGTGCCGGGATTTCCATGATGCCGCTAATGCTCGGCCGGTGGATGCTTCACAGCCGCTGATCGCCAGCCAGCGTAAGGGCCCGGCGCACTCACTGGATGACACCGGAAGCGGTCTGGCGTATGAGCGGGGCAACAACCTGCCACGCGCGCTCGCGGAATGGGCATGCCCCACCGGCTAGATCTCATACGAGCGACTCACCGCTGGCCGCGAAAGCCGGTGGTGGGTTGCCCGGATATGTGGGTCACTCGGTGGCCGTTGCTTAGCTGTCCGATCCAAGTCGGGGGCTGTGCGCTCGTTGCGAACGCACAGCCCCCGCCCCCCTTGGAATGGCGCCTCATCGATGGCTCCCGGAGGCGCCGTACGTCATCGGTGTCCCTTTGGGCGGGTAGGTCGCTGGTTCGGCGTGTGTTGGTGGTTGGAACCGAGAGCTACCGTTTCTCATTACCCACAGTCGTCCGGGACATGCCGCGCCGCAACCCTTCGTCAAGATGTCCTGATCGGTAGTGGTCGAGCCGATCGAGTGGAGGTAGGGGATCGCGGTGAGCGACCAGGAGGTTACGGAGCACTACTCACAGGGGGACTTGGAGCGCAAGATTCTCCACGCGCTGACGACGTTGGGCGCGGACCCCGAGCGCCTGGATCCCGACCAGCTTGCTGCGGTGGATGAGTTTCACATCGGTGGCCGGAGGGCCACCGTGGAGTTGACTGACCAACTCGATCTGCATCCAGGGCTGCGCGTGCTCGACGTCGGCAGCGGGTTGGGTGGCACCGCCCGTGCGCTGGCGCGCAAGCACGGTGTCGAGGTGACCGGCCTTGACCTCACCGCGGAGTATGTCGAAGTCGCCACATCGCTGACCCGCCGGGCGGGTCTCGCTGAGCTCGTGCGGTTCCGCCAAGGCAGCGCCACCACGCTGCCGTTTCCCGATGGCTCCTTCGACCGCGTGTGCATGCTGCACGTCGGGATGAACATTGCGGACAAGGCGGCGCTGTTCACCGAGATCCGGCGGGTACTGGTGGCCGGAGGAGCGTTGGGCATCTATGACCTGATGCGCGTTGGGCCGGGCGAGGTCAGCTATCCAGAGCCGTGGGCCGCTACCTCGGCGACCAGCTTCCTCGCGGAACCGAGACGATACCGGGAGCTCCTCGCGCAGGCCGGGCTACCGGTGCAGGCTGAGCGTGACCGACGGGGCTTCGGAATCGACGTCCTTCACGAGATGCAAGACCGCGTCGCCCAGGACGGCCCGCCTGCTCTCGGCCTTCACCTGGTGATGGCCCCAGACCCAGCAGTGAAGATCGCGAATATGCTGGACAGTTTGGAACGTGCTGTGCTCGCTCCGACCGAGATGATCAGCCACGCTCAGTAGGCAGGCACCCGGGTTCATCTCGACGTGCTGCCACTCGAATGGGTCATGCAGGCTTGATGACCTTGTGTTGGGGGTATGCGAGTACAAATACATGAGAATCTAGAAAGGACTTGGCGATGACCGACCCGCAAGATACCCAGCACGACACGGACCTCGATCGCGAGTCTCCGACTAGCGATGCTCCAGATGATGGCGATCGTGACCTAGGCGAAGAAGGGGCCACCGCCGACTACGAGACACGTATGCGTGAGTTCGACAATGTCGACTCGTCGACGCCGGTCGTGTCATTGCCGGTTGAGTCGCGCGATCTGGATGAGAGCGACCTCAAGCTGTAACTTCAGCGCCGAGTCGATTCGATATTCACCCTCGGAAGGAGCCCCATGCAAATCGACAGCATAACGCCGAACTCGGCATTGCCCGATACTCCGGTGATTATCAAAGGCGACGGATTGGACGCTGCGGACAAGCTTCTTTTCGGTGACGAATCGGTCCCTTTCAAGGTGACCAAGACCGGGAGCATCGAGGCGAACGTTCCCAGCGGTTCGGGCACGCTCGATGTGACCGCCGAGCTGACGGATGGCGACAAGAGCAACAGCGTCAGCTTCACCTTCCTTGCGATCAGCTGATTTTCAGGTTCACGCGCTGACCCCCGTCCAGCCGTGTTGCACCTGGTCGGTCTCGATGCGGCCGTCGCGCAGCCGGACGACCCGTTTGGCGAACCGGGCGACCTCCTCTTCGTGAGTGATGATCACGACCGTACGGCCGGCATCGTTGAGCGCAGCGAGCAACGTCAAGATCTCGGTGCTGGAGACGGTGTCGAGGTTGCCCGTGGGCTCATCGGCCAGCAGGATCGCGGGATCGTTGATCAGCGCTCGGGCGATCGCGACCCGCTGCTGCTGCCCACCGGAGAGTTCCGTGGGCAGGTGGTTGGCGCGATCGCCCAGTCCGACCTGCTCCAGCGCCCGCCGGGCCCGGAGGCGCCGACCCGACACCCCGGCGTAGACCAAAGGAAGCTCGACATTGCGGATTGCGCTGGTACGGGGAACCAGGTTGAACAACTGGAATACGAACCCGATCCTGCGGCCGCGGATCCTGGCCAGTTGGGTGCCGGATAGCCGGCTGACGTCGGTGCCATCGAGCAGATAATGCCCGCTGGTCGGGACGTCCAGACAGCCCAAGATGTTCATGAGCGTGGTCTTGCCCGATCCGGACGGTCCCATGATCGCGACCAGTTCACCGTCGCCTATCGCGAGGTTGACACGGGAAAGTGCCTGCACCTCGACCTTGCCCATCCGGTATACCTTGGTGACGTCCTCAATCTGGATCATTCCACTCCCCCCATTCGGGGTAATGGCTCGTCTATTCCATCAAGTGTCCTCTGCTGACGACCGCCCAGCTACAGCCAAGCTGGCTGAACTGGTCGTCGTGCACTGTTAACCTCCCGGCTTGCCCGATGTGACCCCGGAGGGTGACCCTGACCTGTGTGAGCCCGCCGCGACCGGCGGGGCTGTGCGAAGTGGCGGGAAGGACCGTCGGTTGTACGACTACGACCTGTTGGTGATCGGGTCCGGGCCAGGCGGCCAGAAGGCGGCCATCGGGGCCACCAAGCTTGGCAAGCGCGTCTGCATGGTCGAGCGCCGCAACATGATGGGCGGGGTTTGCGTCAACACCGGCACGATCCCGTCCAAGACGCTCCGGGAGGCTGTTCTCTACCTCACTGGTTTCGCCCAGCGGGAGATGCACGGCGCAAGCTACCGGGTCAAGTCCGAGATCACAATTGCCGACCTGCTCACCCGCACCCAGCACGTCGTTGGCCGCGAGGTCGACGTGATCCGCAGGCCAGCTGCTGCGCAACCACGTCGACCTGCTCGGGGGCTCTGACCGCAGCGACTTCTTCGACTCTCAGGTCACCAACGAGATCCCGCTGGCCCGCACCCACGGTGACGGCGGCCAGCAGCCCGACACCGCACCCGGCCAACTCCCGCTCGGCATGGTGCCGCTGCCCGACGCGCTGAAGACCCAGACGATCGCCGCGGCGGCAACCATCGAGGCACAGGCGGGCAAGACCGCGACGATTACCACGACGCTGTCGTCGGGGGCACACTCACTGGTCGCGGTGTTCACCTCGACCGACCCGAGATCCTTCAGCGGCTCGGTGTCGTTACCGGTGTCTTATGTGGTCAACGCGGCTACGGGGCCGGTAGCCACGACCACCACACTGACGGGGTCGCCGAGTCCCGCAGTCCCGATCATCCTGCGCGCGACCGTGGTACCTGCCAGCGCGGTCAGCACCGTGGAGTTCACCGACGGCACCACGGCGCTGGGTGGGCCGGTGCCGGTGATCGGCGGCGTCGCCGCTGTGTTCACCCCGGTGCTGACCCCAGGCCCGCACTCGCTCATCGCCACGTTCACCCCCCACCGACCCGACCGCATTCGGCCCGTCATCGTCGGCACCGATGTCGGTGCTGGTGACTGCACAGTCCGGGCAGATCTCCACCCTGCTGCACAACCTCCTCCAGTCCCTCCTCGCCGGACTGCACCTCTGATGACCACCGGCACGTGGACCGGGCGACGGGAATCGAACCCGCCTGGTCAGCTTGCTCGGCCGAAAAGTTCACCGAAGAACCGTTTCAGCGCAGTCATGGTCGCCTGCATCGCGATGCTGAAGCCTTTCACTGGAACGGCGTCACGCTTTACGGCTGCCTCGCCACGAGAGGACCGCCCGATATCATCCGCGATGCACGTGGCGAAACTCTTCATGATCACGCTCGTGACGTCCTGAACCATGCCTCTGCCAAACTGGGCAGCAGCGCCGGAAAGCTGGATATCCTGAGCCACCTTCACGCGTGTCCCACTTCCGGAACCCGCCATCGTCGACGTTACCTTCATGGTGGCCTGGCCCTTGCCCTTTTCCTCCGACCCAGAGGCATCCATCACGATCCGCTTGGCGGACTCGTCACGCTGGACGATCTTGGCCGTGCCCAGGAACTGGAGCTTCATCGGCCCCATCTTGGTCGTCACTCGCCCCTTGTACACGTCGCCGTTGACATCGATGAGCTCGGCGCCCGGCAGACAAGGCGCGATCCGTGGCACGTCTTGCATATGCTTCCACACCTGCTCGAGCGGTGCAGCAACCTCGAACTCGCTTTCGACCAACATCGATTACTCACTCTCCTTATACTCCAACATGCGATTCACGACTTCGTCTTCGAACCGATGAGTGCAGTGGGATTCTTTTACTGCGGTACCCTCACCCGGGCCAAGGTCTCCTTGGACAATCCGCGGCTGTCCAGATGCTCGAGTGCAGACGTGGCCCACGGCCGGGATCCCACTACCGCGAGCGGGCGCTCATCGACCGCAGCTGAACCGCCGTCGGGGTCCACGAGCACTGTCCGCCAACCGATCGTCTGACCCATCTAGAGAGGGTTTCAACCATCGATGATCGTTAAACCAGGACAGGGTGAGTCTTCGGGCTCTACCGGTTCGATCTAGAGTTCCAAGGCACCTTCACCTGATGGGACATCGGTACGTAGCTGAAGCGAGCAGTCAGCCCGCGTGCGGTGGCCAGCCCGCGAGGATGGTCGGCGCATTCGTTGAGCGTTGTCTCGTCAGCTGCGAGCCCACACACAGGGCTGAATGACCTGGACTCCTGTCATCAGCGGAGCGTTTCTCCGGTTGGGACAGCTTAAGTGGTCGACACGCCAACGTAACGTCGCCGGTCTAGTCTGTGCGCGTGAGCCGCCGCGCAAAGATTGTCTGCACGATCGGCCCGGCCACCGCGACCCCAGAAAAGATCCGGGACCTGGTCCGGGCCGGCATGGACGTTGCTCGCCTGAATTTCAGCCACGGCACCCATGCTGAGCACGCGCGGGTCTACTCCATGGTCAGGGAGGCCAGCGACGAGTCGGGCAGGGCGGTAGCGATCCTTGCCGACCTGCAAGGACCCAAGATCCGGCTAGGGCGGTTCGCGGCCGGACCGGTGCAGTGGCGCATCGGCGACGAGGTGCGAGTGACCGTCGAGGACGTCCCGGGCACCCACGACCGGGTCTCCACCACATACGCCGGGCTCGCCAGGGACGCCCGCGAAGGCGCCATGCTGCTCATCGACGATGGCAAAGTCGCCGTTGTGGTGCGCAAGGTAGAGGACTTCGACGTGGTGTGCGAGGTCGTCGAGGGCGGCACGGTCAGTGACCATAAGGGTCTGTTCTTGCCAGGGACGAATGTCTCGCTACCTGCGCTGTCGGCCAAGGACATCACCGCCTTGGAGTTCGCGCTGCGGCTACGGGTGGACCTGGTGGCGCTGTCGTTCGTGCGTTCTCCGGCCGACATCGACATGGTGCACCGCACGATGGACGAGGTGTCAGGCGGCCGGCTGCCAGTGATCGCCAAGCTGGAGAAACCGGAGGCGGTGGACAACCTCGAAGCGATCGTGCTGGCCTTCGACGGGGTGATGGTGGCCCGGGGGGATCTCGGTGTCGAGTTGCCGTTGGAAAAGGTGCCGTTGGTGCAGAAGCGGGCCATTCAAGTTGCCAGGGAGAACGCCAAACCGATCATTGTGGCTACGCAGATGCTTGATTCTATGATCGGCAATGCCCGGCCGACGCGGGCGGAGGTCTCTGACGTGGCCAATGCGGTGTTCGATGGTGCCGACGCGGTGATGCTGTCCGGGGAGACTTGCGTCGGTCGCTACCCGATCGAGTCGGTCAAAACAATGAGCCGCATCGTGGAGGCCGCCGAAGCCAGCTTTGTGAATGTTCCGCCGCTTAACCACGTCCCACGGACCAAGCGGGGCGTGCTGGCGTGCGCGGCCCGCGACATCGGGGAGCGGTTGGAGGCCAAGGCGCTGGTGGCCTTCACCCAGTCCGGAGACACCGCCCACCGGCTCGCCCGGCTACACAGCCACTTGCCGCTACTAGCGTTCACTTCCGAGCCCCCGGTGCGCAGTCAGCTCGCGCTGACCTGGGGCATTGAGGCGTTCCTGGTGGCCCGGGTCGAGATCACCGACGCAATGGTCCGGCTCGTGGACCACGCGATGCTCTCGATCGGACGGTACCAGCCAGGAGACCTGGTGGTGATCTTGTCGGGATATCCCCCGGGCACCGTGGGCTCCACTAACCTCATTCGGGTGCACCGTCTAGGCGAGGAAGATCTTGGTTGATGCTCGCGATCCTGCGGGATGGCCATCTCCGCAGGTAGATGACACCTAGCGCAATGCCCATGACCGAAGCATGATGGCACGAAAGCCAACGCGGCCCTTCCCATGATCGGGAGTGGCCGCCGTATTGACTGGTGGAGGGTGTGGAGCGGGCGACCGGGATCGAACCGGCATGGCCAGTTTGGAAGGCTGTGCCCACTGCGCCGTCAGAGGCCTCGATCGGTGGTCAGGCCCGGTCACAGGTACCCGCTGGTGACCGTGGTTGACCGCCCTTAATGGCACGCTAATGGCACGCGGGGTGTTGACTCTGCCGCAGGACGCCAAGCGGAGCGGGTATCCCGTCGCGTCGGCGAGCATGTCTCGAAGCGGGCCGGGGGCAGGGGTCCGGGTGGAGCACCGCATGCGATGAACGACCCAGACCCCTGCCCCCGGGCTGCTACGCCTCCGGCGCCGACGCGACGGGATACCCGCGCCGTAGTGACCCACTACTGTCCGTACCCGGCCTTAGGGGCCATCCCGGAGCGAGGCCCGCCGGAGGCACTTGCATTTGATCTAGAGCTGGGAACCCTCTAATGCCACCCTGGTCTAGTCCTTGAGCTGCGGCCGGCTGTGGTCAGGGGTGACCCCGGTTGACCGTTGCTGACCCCTTCTTGTGGCACGCGTGTGGCACGACGCGCCGTGCCCGGTGCCCCTGCCGGATCATGTCGGTGCTGGTGCGCCCGGTCGGTGGGTCCATAGCACTCGTAGCATTCGGTCGGGCCGCAATAGCCCTTCGGGGCGGTCCACCATGCCCAGCACTCGGACAAATGCCCGCCCCAGAGTGACGTCGGCGGTGGCGGCGGCGTGCAGTTTCGGCAAATAGCGGTTGACCATCCGGATCTTCGCGGTGCGTGTCCCCGGTACCTGGGGAAAGGCCAGGTCCGCCCCGACCGCGATATCCCATGGTGTGTTGATGGTACGGGCGATTGTCCGGAAGTAACGGCGTGGCTGTGGCATTTCGCCCCGAGCCAGCAGCCGCTGTAGCGCGCCGGCTTGTATTGCGGCTGCGGTCATTCCCTGGCCGTATATCGGGTTGAACGAGCACACCGCGTCGCCGAGAACCAGCAGACCGATCGGGAAGCGCCGCAGTCGTTCGTAGCGGTGGCGCACGCTGGCCGGAAACCGGATCGAGACCGGGTCGGTCAGCGGCTCGGCATCGCGAATCGCGTCGGTAATGTCGGGGAACAGCAGGCTGGCCGCGAACGCGTCGAAACCGGCCGGGTCGGTCGGTGGGTGGTCGCCCAGGATCCCGAAGAGCGTCAGGATGTGGCGCCCACCCTCGATCGCGGCGATCGCGCCGCCGCGCGGGTTCTGCGGCGTTCCCGCGGTCAACATCGCCATATCGGTACCGAGAGCTCCTGGCCGCAGCCGGTAGATACGGGTGGCATAACCGAGCCCGATATCTACTCGATCCACCGCGGCTGGTTCATAACCCAGTTCAGAAAGCCACAACGGCGCTCGGGACCCTCGGCCGGTGGCATCGATGACCAGATCGGCCGGCACAGCTCGCTCGCCGCCACCGGCGGTGCCGTGTACCCGCACCCCGCTGACTCGGCAACGGTCGGGCGTCGCGGTCACTGCGACCACATCGGTGCGCTCAACCAGTGTCACGTTCGGCAGATCGCTCACCCGGGCACGGACATGGCCCTCCAGAAACGGCCGGCTGGCCAGCAGACCGGGCAGTCTGATGTTTGCCTGGCGAAACTGATGCCCGGACAGCTGCCACCGGATGTTGCCCAGCACATCTCCGGTAGGAGCCCCCTGCCCGATGAGCCGAGCGGTCAGACCGGGGAACAGCTCGTCAAGTGCCTGTCTGCCGCGAGGGTGCAGGAAGTGCAGGTGCCTGTCTTGTGGCACCCCTCGCCGGTGGACGCTAATCTCGGGCATGGCGTCGCGGTCGAATACCGTCACGCGGCCGTATGACCTGGCCAACACCCCCGCGGTCAGCAGCCCCGCCATGCTGGCGCCCAGCACCACAGCATGATCGCCGATACTCGTGTTCATAGTGTCTCCTGGTCGGTAGCCAACACGCCATCACACATATGCACGACACAGCAGCCAGAGCCAGCAGCGCAGGATAAACAACACCCCTCACCTCCATGGTGGCACAAAACACAATCCAGCTCCCGCCACGCCGGGCCAGACACACCAAAGCCGCAGCCCGTTCCGGAGCAGCCCACCCGGACCAACGCCAAGCTGACGGGCATGAACCCACCACCACCGCTATGGTCAACGTCATCAGACAAGACCCGGCCCGTACAGCAGCAATGACCAACCCAGGCAGTTTCCCTCGCCACGACGCTGGCGGATCTCGGTCACATCAGCGCCGCTGAGCATGAAGAACCGATCCAGAAACCCCGTCATCGAGCTCCACAGGAAACCCCGACACACTGCGCGACTATTGCGTAGGTTTTTAGTCCACTAATGCTGCTATCCGAAAGAGAAAACAAATGATGCCCGACAACAACGACACCACCGCGTTTGTGTCCACAAAAGTCGAGCTCGGCGAGATGGCGTTCAACGTCATCGACGTCGGCGAAGGCTCCCCGGTTCTCCTGCTGCACGGTTTCCCGGACCGAGCGACCATGTGGCGCCACCAGATCCACGCTCTCCTTAAGGCCGGGCACCGGGTCATCGCCCCCGATCTGCGCGGCTTCGGCGACAGCAGCAAACCGGATCGCGTCGAGGACTACGCCCTCCCCCTCGTCCTCCACGACATCACCGGCCTGCTCGACCACCTCGGCATCGACAGCGTCTCCGTCGCCGGCCACGACTGGGGCGCGCTGCTCGGCTGGCTTCTGGCTGGCACCACACCCGAGAGGGTGAACAGGCTGGCCGCCCTGTCGGTCGGACATCCCGACGCTGTCTTCGGAGCCGGGTTCACACAAAAGCAGCTGTCCTGGTACGTGCTGTGGTTCCAGTTTCCCGACATCGCCGAGGAACAGATGCCCACCAACGACTGGAGCTGGTACCGGCAATGGATCCATAACGGCCGCCTCCGTGACGACGACATCGACCTCGATCGACAACTCACCGACCTGGCGCGGCCCGGCGCCCTCACCGCGGGCCTAAGCTGGTACCGCGCGAACCTCTCCCCCGAGATCTTCGCCCTCAACCAGGTCAACTTCGGAATGTCCACAATCACCTGCCCGGTACTGGGCATCTGGAGCGACGGCGATCCCGCGCTCGGCGAACAACAGATGACCGACTCCGAGAAATACCTCAGCGGCCCATGGCGCTACGAGAAGATCACCGGCGTCGACCACTGGATCCCCACCCACGCCACCACCCACACAAACGAACTCCTCACAGAATTCTTCACCTAACCGCTCCACCCTCACCCCTGGCCAAGTAGTCGCAGTGGAGACGAAGGGACTTCAACCCTCAACCCCCACCTTGCAAAGGTGCGGCCCATAACGTTCTGTGAGCAGGGAAGTGTTCCGGGGCACTGTCAGTGAGATTCTGACCGTTAGTCTCCGTGGTTCCCCGTCAGTCCCCGAGGGAACGGGCACGCAAGGGGCACGAGACAAGATCACCAGACATACGGAGTGCTGTCCTGACGCAGGACATGAGTGTACGTAAGCAGGTATCCCATCGCGTCGGCGACGTTGCATTGATTCTGGGCTGCTACGGGCGCAGCTGAGGAAATACCCATCGGCGGTATCCGCATCTGCGGGAATGGATCGATGTTGTTCGGCCGGTCGCAGCGGAGCTATCTAGGGCTTACTGTTGGAGGATGCGGGGGGCTTACCGCGTCGAGCTGGACGAGGTGATGGGTGATCTGGCTCGGCTCGCGCGGCGGGCGGGGCAGATGATGACCGACGCCTCGACTGCGCTGTGGCAGGCCGACCTGCGTCTGGCCGAGTCGGTCATCTATAGCTGCAGTGAGGTCACGACGGCGCTGTGCCCCGACCTGAACCACCGCTGTGTGCGCTTGCTTGCCCTGCAGGCCCCGGTGGCCACCGAGCTACGGCTGGTCGTCGCGGCCATGGACGCGGTGGGCCATCTGCGGCGGATGGGCAAGCTGGCCGGGCACATCGCCAAGATCACCCGGATGAAGCACCCGCTTGTAGCCCTTCCCGAGGATCTCGAACCGGTGTTCGCGCGGATGGCCCATCTAGCCACCACCCTGGCCCACGACGCGGCCAGCGCGATGGAACGCCCCGACCCACACTGGGCCGAGCAGCTGGTCAGCGTCGAGCAGGAGATGGCCACGTTGCACTGCCAGATCTTTCAGCGCCTCGGCGCGAAGGAATGGTCACATGGCGTCGAACAAGCAGTCGACGCAGCACTGGTGGGCCGGTATTACGCGCGTTTCGCCGACCACGCCGCCGCGATCGTGCGCCAGGGCCGCTTCATCGTCACCGGGCACCATCCCAGCGCTGACACACCCTGGTTTCCACGTAAACATTCACGTCCAGGAGGCCATAGGGAAGCCGAAGTGGATGTGGTGAGGTGAGGTGAGGTGAGGTGAGCGGCGGTTTCGGGTGCTCAGGTGGGAGCTGGCAGGGGCGGTCGCCAGGGGTTGCCGGTGATGGCCTGGCGCAGGGCGGTGATGATGTTGATGCCGTGTTTGCGGGCGGTGTCGATGTAGGTGCGGATGTCCAGTCGATTCTGGGTGATGTCTTCGCTGGTCAAACGACCGGATATCTTCTGTTGTGTCTTGGTGGGCCGAAGGTCTCGCTCACTGATGTTGTTCGTGGGCCAAATGTGGGTGTTGAAGCAGAAGCCCAGGACGTCGTGTTCGCGGTCGCGGCAGAACTCCAGCAGCTCGCGTCCGGGATGCTGCGCGGTGCAATGGCGCGGCCCGGGTACCCGCGGCACCTGCGCCAGGCCGACGCGGATGGCGTGGCGGAACTCGAGGATCAGCGGGTCGCGGATGTCTTCGTTGATCTCGGCCAGGCCGTCCTCGCGGGCGGTGTGCCAGGCGCGGATTAGCCCACGCAGCGCGCGTTGCGCCTGGACCGGCCAGTGCGCGTCGGGGTAGGCC
This sequence comes from Pseudonocardiaceae bacterium, assembly GCA_036266995.1. GTDB lineage: Bacteria > Actinomycetota > Actinomycetes > Mycobacteriales > Pseudonocardiaceae. Next base: position 39,275 of record DATAWX010000164.1, read on the forward strand.
TGATCGGCGTCGGTGAAGTCCCGCAATAAGTGAGCATTACAGGCCTGATGCCCCGCCAGGTTCTCCCAGCGAGGATGGAAGTAGTTGGCGTAGCGGTCATGCACGGCCACGCCGGCGAAGCAGGGCAGGATGCCGGCGTCGGCGAAGGAGTCCAGGTCCCGGCCGCCGAGGTGGTAGATGGTAGCGTTGTCGGTGGAGGCCGACAGCACGTACTTCTTGGTTCCGGCCGGGCCGCACCGCAGCGTGGTTTCATCGAAGCCGACGACACGCGCCATGGTGATCAGCGTCCTGATCACCGCGACAACCTCGGACACCGCGGTCGCGCACCTGCTCAGCATGCCGTGCACGAATCCCCTCCGATGGCCCCGC
>DATAWX010000165.1:0-77952 GCA_036266995.1 Pseudonocardiaceae bacterium
GGGTGCGCACCCCCGACGGTGCGATCGCGGTGGGTGAGCCGGATATCGCCGCCTGGTGGTATCCCTCCAACGACCACCCGTCGGACAAGGCGACGTTCACGATCACCGCCGTCGTGCCCGCCGGCCTGCAGGTGATATCCAACGGGGCCCTGCTCGGTGGCCCGGAGGCAGCGGGGCCGGGCCTGCAGCAGTGGCGCTGGCAGGAGACCGAACCGATGGCCACCTACCTGGCGTTCATGGCGATCGGAAACTACGACATCGTGCGCCGGGACACTCGCTTCGGTCTCTACCTGGCCGCCTACGATCGGGCCCTCGACCCGGCGATCGCGGACGCGGCACGGGCGTCGGTGGAACAGACGCCGCAGATCATCGAGTTCCTGTCCGGGATCTTCGGCCCTTACCCGTTCCGCCAGCTCGGCGGGGTGGTCCCGGATGCCCCCAACCTGGGCTTCGCGCTGGAGGACCAGACCCGCCCGGTGTACGCGCCGTCGTTCTTCGATGGCGGCCAGGACGTCACGGTGGTAGTGCATGAGCTTGCCCACCAGTGGTTCGGGGACAGCGTCTCGGTGAACCATTGGAGTGATATCTGGCTCAACGAAGGCTTCGCTACCTACGCCGAGTGGCTGTATGCCGAACGCAACGGAGGCCCCAGCGCGCAGCAGACGGCAGCGCAGAACTACGCCCGCCATCCCGCCGGCGACGACTTCTGGCGGACCCCGCCGGGAGCTCCCGGTGCCGCCGGGGTGTTCAACAACGCCGTATATACACGCGGTGCGATGGCGCTGCAGGCGCTTCGGGTGGCATTAGGAGACCAGAACTTCTTCGCCGTCCTGCGCGCCTGGGCCACCGAGCGGGCTGGCGGCAACGGTTCGGTGCAGGACTTCTTGGCGCTGGTCAAGCATGTGTCCGGAAAGAACGTCGATGCGGTCGCGCAGAGTTGGCTGTTTAGTCCGGCGCGGCCGGCGGCTGCGCCCGGCTAAGCAGCCTCGTGAGTGGGAAGCAGTGCCAGAACACCGTTATGCACTCACGACCCCTCGAGGGCGTCGCGGATCGGGACCAGCTTGGCGGCGGCTTCGGCGACCTCGGAGTCGGGGTCGGAGCCGGCCACGATTCCGCAGCCGGCGAACAGCCGAGCGAACCGACCGACGACCTGGGCGCAGCGCAGTGCGATGCCCAGCTCGCCGTCACCTGCGGCGTCGATCCAGCCGACCGGACCTGCGTAGCGGCCGCGGTCCATCGCCTCCAGCTCATCGATCGCGCTGACCGCGGCGGGGGTGGGGCTGCCGCCGACGGCGGCCGTGGGGTGCACAGCGTCGGCCAGGGTGAGCAGCGGCGGCCCGGCGGGGTGCAGTACCCCGCGCACCTCGGTAGCCAGGTGCAGGACGTTGTGCAGTTCCAGCACGCTTGGTGTGCTGGGAACCACCAGGTCGGTGCAGAACGGACGCAGTGTCTGGGCCAGTGAGTCGACCGCGTAACGGTGTTCGTCGTGGTCTTTCGCCGAGGCGAGTAGCTCGACGGCCAGCGCCGCGGCGTTGGCACCGTCATGCGGCCAGGTGGTTCCGGCCAGTACCCGCGACAGCACCTCGGTGCCGCGCCGGCGCAGCAGCAACTCCGGGGTCGCGCCGAGCAGATGGTCCACTGCGAACGTCCAGCACGACGGGTACCGGGCGGCTAACCCATGGAGCAGGAACCGCGGATCCAGCGGCTCATCGGCGACCGCGAGCAGGTCGTGCGCGAGGACCACCTTCGCTGGCACCGCGCCATCACGCATTCGCGACACCGCGCGCGCCACCGCTTCGCGCCACGCCGTTACCGGTAGCTCACCGTCGAAGTACCGCAAGCCGTGGGGGCGGCTCACCGGCACCACCGGCCCGGTCGCGAACCCGGTCTCGAACTCGGTGACCCAGGTCTGGTCGCCTCGTCGACCTACCACCACCCGCGGCACCACCAGTACCGAGCTGCCCGGAGATTCGTCGAAGGCGAGGCTGGCGAAGGCAACCGGGCCGCTGCCCGGAAGCCCCACCTCATCACGGGTGTCTAGCTGGGTGCAGAAGGACTCCCACCAGTCCTGGGCCCGGGCGAAGCGGTGCGGCCCTTCGGTGCACACCCGGGCCACCTCGCCCCAGGCCACCAGCCCCTCACCAGCCCTGATCCAGGACAGCGCCCCGCGCGGGGAGGGCAACATGTCGAGCAGGTCGGTACCGCCAGCCGGCACCAGACGCGAGTGCACGACCAGCCGGTCGGTCAGTGGGGCGGTGGTCACATCACCAGCGTATTAGGGCCAGACCCCGGGGCGTGTTGCGCGTCGATCCACCGTCTCGGCGGTCGCTAAGCTGCCGGTGATGACCACTCTGGTTACCGGACCCGTTACCGGCTCCGCACGGCTGACCCGCACCCGCTGGCGCTGGCCGGTGTGGTGGGTGCTGCCTGCGGCAGCGGCTCTGCTGACTGGGCTCATCACGCTGGCGCTGGTTGGCGCGGCGCTCGACGACGCGGAGATCGATGCCCGCACCGGACACGCTACTGCCCAGGTGCTCGCGGTGACCTCGATACGGACCCTGGTGCAGTTCGCCACCCCCGACGGCAAGGTCTACCGCCCGGACGCGGGACTCGCCTACCCGTCGGGGCTGCAACCGGGGCAGCTGGTCCGGGTGGAATACGACCGCTCCGACCCACCAGCGCACCTAAGGGTCGCTGGGCGAACCTGGGTGCAGGGAGTGGCCCCGGCATCGATCATCCTGATTGTGTTGTGGACGATCGTGACGCCCGCTAGCTGGTGGTTGCGCCGGCGCCAGGGCCGCACCGCATAGTGTCGACGCGGGGCACCCGAGGAGTTCGCCAGGAATTCTTCGCTGGGACATGGTCACTTGCCGCTACGCCACCCCGCGCCTGGCACGGTCTGCGGCATGCGCGTCGCGATCGTGACCGAGTCATTCCTCCCTGTTATCAACGGTGTCACCAACTCGGTGATCCGAGTGGTGGAGCATCTGATCCGCTGCGGGCACGAAGCCCTCGTCATCGCCCCGGGTGCGGGTCCGGACAACTATCAGGGCGCTCCCGTGGTGCGGGTGCCGGCCCTGGATCTGCCGGTGGTCGACTCCGTGCCGGTCGGCGTTCCCACCCGCAAAGTGCTGACCGCATTACGGGATTTCCGTCCGGACGTGGTTCATCTGGCCTCTCCGGTGATCGTGGGGGCTCGTGGCATGTGGGCCGCTCGCAGGCTCGGATTTCCCACCGTGGCCGTCTACCAGACCGACATCGCCGGATTCGCCGACTCCTACGGGCTGGGGTTCGCTGCCCGCACCGCGTGGCGCTGGACACGGTGGGTGCACAGCGGCGCGGATCGCACGCTCGCGCCGTCGACCTCCGCGGCAGCCGCCCTGACCGCGCATGGGATACCCCGGGTGCACCGCTGGGGGCGGGGAGTGGACAACACCCATTTCCGCCCATCCCGCAGAGATGAGCGGCTCCGCGCCCAGCTTGCCCCGCGCGGCGAGGTGATCGTCGGTTTCGTCGGCCGGCTGGCGCCGGAGAAGAAGGTCCTGCGGTTGTCCGCGCTGCAGGACGTCCCCGGTATCCAGCTCGTCGTGGTGGGTGATGGCCCGGACCGGCAGCGGTTGGCCAAGCGGCTGCCCAACGCCGCCTTCCTGGGGTTCAAGACCGGTGACGATCTGGCGCGGGCCTACGCCAGCCTGGACGTCTTCGTGCACACCGGGCCCTTCGAGACGTTCTGCCAGGCGGTCCAGGAGGCGCTGTCCTCCGGGCTGCCGGTGATCGCCCCGGACGCTGGCGGCCCGCGGGACCTGGTGACCCACGGCGGCACCGGTTTCCTGCTGCCCGAGACCGGCGCGTCCGACGCCGATGAGGTCTTCGGCGCCGCGCTGCGCGCGGCGGTTCGCACCCTGGCCGACGATCCAGGCCTCCGTATCCGGTGCGGCGCGGCGGCCCGGCGCGGTGTGCTGCACCGCACCTGGCCGGCCGTCTGTGACGAGCTACTCGGGCATTATGCCGAGGTCACCGCGCTGCCGGCGGACGCTCGGCGGGTGGCGTAATGCGCATCGTCCAGTTGGCCAATTTCTACGGTCCCCGCTCCGGCGGGCTGCGCACTGCCCTGCACCACCTGGGCGCCGGGTACGCCGCCGGAGGTCACGAGGTCGTACTGGTAGTGCCCGGACCTCAGCGCAGCGATGAGCTGATGCCTACCGGGGTCCGGCGGATCACCCTGCCCGCGGCGAAGATCCCGCATACCGGGGGGTATCGCGCGGTCGACCCGTGCCGGGTGCGGGTGTTGCTGGACGGGCTGCGTCCAGACCGGATCGAGGTGTCCGACCGGCTCACCCTGCGTGGGTTGGGTCGGTGGGCCGCGACCCGGGGGGTGCCCAGCGTGGTGATCTCGCACGAACGGCTGGACCGGTTGCTGCACCAGTTCCTGCTGCCCGGCCCCACGGCCCGCCGGGTGGCCGACTGGGCGAACCGCCGGATGGCTGACTCCTACGACACCGTGGTGTGCACCACGGGTTTCGCCCGCGAGGAGTTCGACCGGATCGGTTCGCGCAACGTCGTCCAGGTCCCGCTCGGAGTGGACCTGGCCACGTTCGCGCCGTGGCACCGGGACACGACGCTGCGCGCCGAGCTGGCCCGGGGGGCTGATGCGATGCTGGTGCATTGCGGGCGGCTGTCACCGGAGAAGCACGTGGAGCGCTCCGTCGACACGATCGCGGAACTGCACGAGTCGGGGCAGCGAGTGCGGCTCGTCATCGCCGGTGACGGTCCGTGCCGGGCCGCTTTGCAGCGGCGCGCCACCGGGTTGCCGGTTACCTTCCTGGGTTTCGTGCCCGGGCGAGGCGATGTGGCCACGCTGCTCGCCACGTCGGACGTGTCGCTTGCACCCGGGCCGCACGAGACGTTCGGGTTGGCGGCGCTGGAGGCGTTGGCCTCAGGCACTCCCGTGGTGGTATCGCGTTCCTCTGCGCTGCCCGAGATCATCCGCCCGACCTGCGGGGCCGCCGTAGCGGATCACGCCCCAGCCTTCGCCGGCGCAGTGAACCGCCTGCTCGCCGCCCCCGAGCAGCCCCGCCGGGCAGCGGCCCGAGCCCGCGCCGAAGACTTCCCCTGGCCCGCGGCCGTAACCGGCATGCTCCAGGCCCTCCGGGCCAGTTGGTAGCCCTTCAAGTACCGCCAACGCCCGTACCGGGCGCCCTTAACTGCCGCCAACCCCGGCCGCGAGGTCGCTGAGTTCGGCGGGTGAGACGCCGGCCAGGGTGCTGACCTCAGCCAGTTCAGCAGCACCGCAGTCCACCGCCCGGTGCAGGAACCGGGCTAGCGCCTTCGCCGTGGCCGTTTCGTCCAACACCCCGACGGAGCGCTGCTGGCGGTAGTCCCGCAGCCGACCGGCCGCGGCAGGCAGCCCGGACCGGTAGAAGCTGAATTTGGCGGCGAACCTGGTCGGCAGCTGCGCCGGGTGCAGGTCCCAGCCCTGGTAGAAGCCGCGCTCCAGGGGCCGCCGGACCAGCCGGGCACCCGCCAGGCAGCGGCCCGGCGGCGAGCACGGTATCCAGGAACAGGTCCAGGGTGCGGATACCGCGCCGCCGGTCGGAGCTCTCCAGCGACTTCATCCGGATGCCGGTGTGCCGGGGCGCGGAACCATCGGCGACGGCACGGGCCAGCGCAGTGGCCGCGGCCCTCGCGTCGGTATCCTCGGTACCGTCGCCGGGCCTACCGTATCCGTCCTCGGGCCCAGAGGCTCCACGGGCCGAAGCGGCGTGGATGCCCCGCTTCTTGCACCGAGCGCGACCCCGGCCAGCGCCAGCCGGACGGGCGGCGCGCTACCCCGGCCGACACCGCCGACCAGGTAGACAGCAGACCGTTGCCGCGACCGCGCCGACGAAGGAGAACCATGCGTACTGCTCAAAGCTGGTCGGATCGAGCCAGGCGACCCCGCGTTACAGATGGAGACACAATGAGCATGGCCACGAGGACAGACCCGCAGTCGCCTGCGCTGCACGTTGCCGACAGCCACGATTTGATCCGCGTGCACGGCGCGCGCGTGAACAACCTCTCCGACGTCATTGTCGAGATCCCGAAGCGCCGGCTGACGGTGTTCACCGGCGTCTCCGGCTCGGGCAAGAGCTCGCTGGTGTTCGGCACGATCGCCGCGGAGTCGCAGCGGATGATCAACGAGACATACAGCGCCTTCGTTCAGGGCTTCATGCCGACGCTGGCGCGGCCCGAGGTCGACGTACTCGACGGCCTGACGACCGCGATCATCGTCGACCAGCAGCGGATGGGTGCCGACGTCCGCTCCACGGTCGGCACCGCCACCGACGCCAACGCGATGCTGCGCATCCTGTTCAGCCGACTCGGGCAGCCGCACATCGGCTCGCCCCAGGCGTTCTCCTTCAACGTCGCCTCGATCAGTGGAGCGGGCGCGGTCAGGCTGGAGCGCGGCGGGAATACCGTGAAGGAGCGACGCAGCTTCAGCATCACCGGCGGCATGTGTCCGCGGTGCGAGGGCCGGGGCTCGGTCACCGACCTCGACCTGACCCAGCTGTACGACGACCGCAAGTCGATCAACGAGGGTGCGATCACGATCCCCGGCTACAGCATCGACGGCTGGTACGGCCGCATCTTCAGCGGCTGCGGCTTCTTCGACCCGGACAAGCCGATCCGCACATTCACCAAGCGCGAGCTCCACGACCTGCTCCGCAAGGAGCCGACCAAGATCAAGGTCGACAACATCAACCTGACGTACGAGGGCCTGATCCCGAAGATCCAGAAGTCGATGCTCTCCAAGGACGTCGACGCGCTGCAGCCGCACATCCGCGCCTTCGTGGAGCGGGCGGTCACCTTCACCAGCTGCCCCGAGTGCGGCGGCACCCGCCTGTCCGAGGCGGCTCGATCGTCGAAGATCAAGGGGACCAACATCGCCGACGCCTGCGCGATGCAGATCAGCGACCTCGCCGCATGGGTGCGCGGCCTCGACGAGTCGTCGGTGGCGCCGCTGCTCGCCACGCTGGCGCAGACCCTCGACTCGTTCGTGGAGATCGGGCTGGGCTACCTCTGCCTCGACCGGCCGTCGGGCACGCTGTCGGGGGGCGAGACGCAGCGGGTCAAGATGATCCGCCACCTCGGCTCCTCGCTCACCGACGTGACCTACGTCTTCGACGAGCCCACCACGGGCCTGCACCCCCATGACATCCAGCGGATGAACGACCTGCTGCTACGGCTGCGGGACAAGGGCAACACGGTGCTCGTCGTGGAGCACGAGCCGGAGACGATCGCGATCGCCGACCACGTCGTCGACCTCGGCCCCGGCGCCGGTACGGCGGGCGGCACCGTCTGCTTCGAGGGCACCGTCGAGGGGCTGCGGGCCAGCGGCACCGTCACCGGCCGCCATTTCGACGACCGGGCCGCCCTGAAGGAGACGGTGCGGACGCCCATCGGCGGGCTGGAGATCCGCGGCGCGACGGCGCACAACCTGTGCGACGTCGACGTCGACATCCCGCTCGGGGTGCTGGTCGTCGTCACCGGCGTCGCCGGCTCCGGCAAGAGCTCGCTCGTGCACGGGTCGCTGCCACATCTGTCTGGGCCAGCCGGCGCGGGTGTGGTGTCGATCGACCAGGGCGCGATCCGCGGCTCGCGACGGAGCAACCCGGCGACGTACACCGGGCTGCTCGACCCGATCCGCAAGGCATTCGCGAAGGCCAACGGCGTGAAGCCGGCGCTGTTCAGCGCCAACTCCGAGGGCGCCTGCCCCACCTGCAACGGCGCCGGCGTCATCTACACCGACCTGGCGATGATGGCCGGCGTCGCCACCATCTGCGAGGAGTGCGAGGGGAAGCGGTTCGGAGCATCGGTGCTGGAATACCACCTCGGCGGCCGCGACATCAGCGAGGTGCTCGCGATGTCGGCGACCGAGGCCGAGGATTTCTTCGGCGCCGGCGAGGCGCGCACGCCGGCCGCGCACGCCATCCTCAGCCGGCTCGCCGACGTCGGGCTCGGCTACCTCAGCCTCGGCCAGCCGCTCACGACGCTGTCCGGCGGCGAGCGGCAGCGGCTCAAGCTGGCCACCCGTATGGCTGAGAAGGGCGGCGTTTACGTCCTCGACGAACCGACCACCGGCCTGCACCTCGCCGACGTCGAGCAGCTGCTCGGCCTGCTCGACCGGCTCGTCGACTCCGGCAAGTCGGTCATCGTCATCGAGCACCACCAGGCGGTCATGGCGCACGCCGACTGGATCATCGACCTCGGCCCCGGCGCCGGCCACGACGGCGGCCGGATCGTCTTTGAGGGCACACCCGCCGACCTCGTCGCCGCCCGCTCCACCCTTACCGGCGAGCACCTCGCGGCCTACGTCGGCGCAAGCGATTGAGGCGAGAGGAGGGAACGCCCGCTTTCGCTCCCGCGCCGACTGAGCTTGTGAGAGGCGCTGAAGGCGCCGAACACCTGACCGAGCCCTCGCGGACACAGTGAGGCGTACGGCTACCTGATGACGCAGCGCATCGAGCGCGCGACGGCGGGAAGGCCGTCGTGCGTGGCGAAACAGGTGACCAGACCGATCAGGAATCGAGAAGCGCCGGTCACCGAGCCGAGCCGTCCGACTTAGGAGACACGTCCCAACCCGTGAGCGGCCGCCAGCGGCGGGCGGCCGACATCGGCAGCTCGTACGGGCGGACCCCGGTCGCGTCCCGGATCGCGTTGGCCAGCTCGTCGATTGTCTGCGCGAAGTAGACCTCGGTGCGCGGCACATCGGCCTGCTGCGGGACGTGATAGTTGCGCAGCACCGAGGTGAGCACCCGTCCCTGCCCGTCCAAAGTCAGCTCCTCGTACAGGGCGGTGCCGATCCCCCGGGCCACCCCGCCCTCCACCTGCCCGCGGCACTGCTCCGGGTTGAGCACGGTCCCGGCGTCCGCCGCGTGCACCGACTGCAGGATCCGCACCTCACCGGTCTGGGGGTGCACCGCCACCCGGACGGCATGGACGTTGAACGCCACCGAGCGCGGGGTGCCGTCGCGCCGGGCACGACTGGGACACGACGTTCACCGGTGTCCGCCAGATGATGCTCGACCGCTTCGCGTCGACCCACAGCCTGTCCCTGCAGCAAACCCTGTACGCGATGGGCGACGGGGTGCTGTCCGCGTATCCCGAGATCGCCGAGATCCGGTTCTCGATGCCCAACAAGCACATTTTCTCGTCGACCTGTCGAAGTGGGACTCGATAATCCCGATGAGATCTGGCTTGCCGACCGGCCTTACGGGCTCATCGAGGCCTCGATTGTGCGGGACGACGCACCACCCGCCGCGCGTGATCAACCAGGTCCGAGTTCATGCTGATCACGGTCCCATGTCACCGGTCGGCCGCCCTTTTCTCTCAGATCAGAACGTCTCGTAGCAGAATCGGCTTATCGGGTGTGTCGGTGCCCGGGTATCGCGAGGTATCGGGTGCGGGACTGGAAAATGATGGCCACGCCGGTTCCTGCGGCCGTCGCTTCGACCATCGTCGCCTCGTCTGGTCAGGTGACGGGGTTGGCGAGACGGGTTGGCTGTCGTTGAGAGCAGCTGCTGGCCGGGTTGGCGGTACTTGAAGGGTTACCGACCGTAGGGTGGGTGATGTGCCGAGAGCCGGGTTGGACAAGGATCCTCGCGATGTCGCGGCGATGTTCGACGGGGTGGCCCGCCGCTATGACCTGACCAACACGGTGCTGTCGTTCGGTCAGGATCGGTGGTGGCGACGGTGCACCCGGATCGACGTCGCGGCAGGGCCGGGGGAGCGGGTGCTCGATCTTGCCGCGGGCACCGCGGTGTCCACCGTCGAGCTGGCCCGCGGCGGCGCGTGGTGCGTGGCCGCGGACTTCTCCCTGGGGATGCTGCGTGCGGGACGGCACCGTAAAGTCCCGCTGGTCGGAGCCGACGCGCTGGCGCTGCCGTTCGCTGACGGGGTATTCGACGCGGTCACGATCTCCTTCGGGCTGCGCAACGTGGCGGATTTCGACGCCGCGCTCGCCGAGCTGGCCCGGGTCACCCGGCCCGGCGGTCGGCTGGTGATCTGCGAGTTCTCCACTCCCACCTGGCGACCGTTTCGCACCGTGTACCTGGAATACTTGATGCGCGCGTTGCCGGAGGTCGCCCGGCGGGTGAGCAGTAACCCAGAGGCCTACGTCTACCTCGCCGAATCCATCCGGGCCTGGCCCGATCAATCTGCGCTGGCCCAGCGGGTAGCCGCGGCGGGATGGACCGACGTCGCGTGGCGCGACCTCACCGGTGGCATCGTCGCGCTGCATCGGGCCGTCAGAACCGTCAGCTAGTCTGGATGTTCGCTATCCCGCTTTGCGCCAGGAGCCTGCGCTGACCCAGCTTCGCCTGCCGACCCCGACCCGGGTCGTCGTCCTGGTGTCGGGTACCGGCACGTTGCTGCAGGCGTTGCTGGATGCCGCTGGCCCGGACTATCCCGCCCAGGTTGTCGCCGTCGGCGCGGACCGGGCCGGCACCTTAGGGCTCAAGCGCGCCGAAGATCGCGGGTTACCCTGCTTCGTCGCCGACCTGGCCCAGCACCCCGACCGGGTTTCCTGGGACGCGGCGCTCACAGATGCCGTCGCCGCGCACCACCCGGATCTGATCGTCACCGCCGGGTTCATGAAGATCCTGGGTCCCACGTTCCTGGACCGCTTCGGAGGTCGCATCCTCAACAGCCACCCCGCGCTGCTGCCCGCGTTCCCCGGCCGGCACCCGGTGGCCGCTGCGCTGGCGCACGGGGTACGGGTGACCGGCACGACCGTGCACCTGGTGGACGCCGGTGTGGATACCGGTCCGATCCTGGCTCAGCACGCCGTCGAGGTGGTCCCGGACGACACCGAAGCGCGGCTGCACGAGCGAATCAAGATTGTGGAGCGGCGGTTGCTGGTGGACGTCATCGCCGAGTTGGTCCGCCGCGGGTGCACCGTCACCGGACGAAAGGTCTCAATACCGTGACTACCGAGGACCGCCGGCCGGTGCGCCGGGCGCTGCTGAGCGTGTCGGACAAGAGCGGGCTGGTGGAGCTGGCCAGCGGGCTGCACGCGGCCGGAGTGCAGATCATCTCCACCGGCTCGACGGCGACCGTGATCGCCAACGCTGGGGTGCCGGTGACCCCGATCGAGGAGCTCACCGGCTTCCCGGAATGCCTGGACGGGCGCGTGAAGACCCTGCACCCGCGAGTGCACGCGGGGTTGCTCGCCGACACCGGCAAGCCCGAGCACCTGGCCCAACTGACTGCCCTGGACATCGAGCCGTTCGAGCTGCTTGTCGTCAACCTGTACCCGTTCGAGGCGACCGTGGCCGCCGGGGCCGGTTTCGACGAGTGTGTCGAGCAGATCGATATCGGTGGCCCGGCGATGGTGCGGGCGGGCGCGAAGAACCACGCCTCGGTGGCGGTGGTGGTGGACCCGGCGACCTACGTCGACGTGCTGGACGCCGTCGGCAACGGTGGGTTCACCCTGGCGCAGCGCCAGGCGCTGGCCGTCGCCGCCTTTCGACACACCGCGGATTACGACATCGCCGTGGCGTCCTGGATGGGATCATCGTCGGCGGATGAGTTCCCGTCCTGGGTGGGCGCCTCGTGGCGCCGGGCGACGACGTTGCGCTACGGGGAGAACCCGCACCAGCAGGCCGCGCTGTACACCACCGGTGCCATGCGGGGGCTGGCCCGCGCGCAACAGCTGCACGGCAAGGAGATGTCCTACAACAACTACGTCGACGCCCACGCCGGCTGGCGCGCCGCGTACGACCACGACGGTGCCTGCGTGGCCATCATCAAGCACGCCAACCCGTGCGGTATCGCGGTGTCGGACGCCGGGGACGTCGCCGACGCGCACCGCAGGGCGCACGCCTGCGATCCGGTGAGCGCGTTCGGTGGCGTGATCGCGGTGAACCGCGAGGTCACCGTCGAGCTGGCCGAGCAGGTGAGTGAGGTGTTTACCGAGGTGCTGGTGGCGCCGTCGTACGCCGAGGGCGCCGTGGACGTGCTGGCCCGCAGGAAGAACCTTCGCCTGCTGGTCGCCGAACCTCCAGAACGCGGCGGTGTCGAGTTCCGGGCACTGTCCGGGGGGCTGCTGCTGCAGACCCGGGACGCGCTGGACGCTCCCGGCGACGATCCGGCGTCCTGGACGCTGTCCGCCGGTGCACCGGTAGCCAAGACGACCCTGGCAGACTTGGCCTTCGCCTGGCGGACCTGCCGCGCGGTGCGCTCCAACGCGATCCTGCTCGCCGCGGATCAGGCCACTGTCGGCATCGGGATGGGGCAGGTGAACCGGGTGGACGCAGCCCGCCTCGCGGTCAGCCGAGCCGGGCTCCGGGCGGCCGGCTCGGTGGCCGCCTCCGATGCGTATTTCCCGTTCCCGGACGGTCTGGCGGTGCTGCTCGACGCCGGGGTCCGCGCCGTGGTGCAGCCGGGCGGGTCGGTCCGCGATGCCGAGTCGATCGCCGCCGCCGAGGCTGCCGGCGTGCCGCTTTACCTCACCGGAACCCGCCACTTCGCGCACTGACGCTGGTGACGAGCGCGGCCAGCTCGTCACGGGTGGGTCCCTCGGGTACGGGTGGGCGCCAGCCGCTGGCGTAAATCTCCCGTGCTCGTGGCTCGACGGCGGCGAGGCTGGCGGGCAGGGCGAGCATGGCCAGGTAGGGCCCGACAACTTTGCTTAGCTCGGGGTCGATCACAGTGGCCGCCATGATCAGGTCGGAGGGCAGCGGCCGGGTGAGGTCGACGTCGTGCCCGGACCAGCGCCGGATCAGCTCGGCGTCCCAATACACGTGGTCGCAGAACCACGGCTTGATGTTCTCGGCGCACCAGTGGTCGAATTCCAGGGAGCACGAGGTGAAGTCGCGGTGGTTTTCGTTCAGGAGCTGTATGAGCCGTTGAGCCTGCATCAGTCCGGTGGCTATGCCTCGTCCGGCCACGGGATTGGTCGTACATACGGCGTCCCCGACGAAGATCAGCCCGTCCAGAGCGCCCTGGCCGGCGTCGTTGCGCTGCCCTTGGTAGGTGTTGTACAGCCGCCCGCCGGGCAGGACCGGGCTGATCGGTCGCGACCGGTTCGGCTCGGTCCATGCGGCAAGGAAAGGGATCGCTCGAGTGGCGGCCTCGAACACGTCCGGAAACCGCAGCGCCGCCATCTCACGGTCCGTGCCGGCCCGAGCGATGAGGGTGGAGAAGGTCCCGTTGTCCTGGATGAACAGAACCGCCTGGTAGCCGGGATAGATTGTCACCATCCCGAACGGTGCGTTCATCGGTCCATGCTGAGCGCCCGGCAACAGCCGGTATTGCCGCGACACGTAGGCGATTCCACAGTCACCGCCTTCGACCGGTCCCCGGAAAGTCCGGGTGGCCTGTCCCGAGCGCCCGGATGCGTCGATGACCAGCTCGGCATCCACCTGGTGACCGTCCACCCGGACCCCGACGACGCGTCCTCGCTCGCCGCAGACGTCATCGACATGACCGGTCCGCAGAGTGACGCCGGGCTGAGCTTCGGCGGCTGACCTCAGGACCCGTTCGAAGGTGAGACGCCTGCAGCGGAACCCAATTACAGGCTCGGGCTGACCGGGCATTGTGGCTGGCTCAGCACCGGCGGTGATCAAGTCATCCCAGACCTCCGGCATCTCGGCGAGGAGCGCTTCCACGACCTGCTGACGGAAGCCGTGCGGGTGATGGAACTGCATCACGCCCCTGCGGTTCCACGACCAGTCTCCGTCAGGCCCGGGGTCGCGATCGATGGTTGTGACCTCATGCCCGCGACGGGCCAGCGCGATCGCAGTGTAGAGCCCGGTCGGACCTGCGCCAACAATGGCTGCGTGCATGTCGGCCCAATTTACGTTACTGGGTCATCTATCGGTGTAGTGATCAACTCGACTACGGCACCGGCCTGCAGACCGGTGCAGCGCGCTGCCGAGCCTGCGCGCTGGGCCACGGAGAGGTGGCCGGCGGAGTCGACCAGCGCGACAAGCTCCCCCTCTGCCCACGTCGGCAAAGGTCCTGCCGATGCGCACCGGCAGCGCGCCTGCTGGCCCGGCGGCCAGCGCCACGTTCCCGAAGTGATCACGGTCAGCACCTCGACGCGGATCAGATCGCTGTCCACCTGGCACACCGGCGCCGGTAGCGTGACCAGCGAGGTTGGGTCGACCGCGGGCCGAGCGCGTCCGGTGGAACTCCACAGGCCAGATGAGCGGCCGCCGGAGTGAGCGCTGCTCACAGTTGATGCTGCCTGGTCGACGGCGAGCATCGAGCGTGACCTTGACGGAGCTTGGCTACTCAGGTTTACTGGTATTCGAACATATGTTCCCCTTGCGCTGCCTTCCCCGCAGCGGATCCGGGTGCGGTTGTCAGCGCGTACCCACCGTTGGGAGGAGGCTGCCGGATGGTGGGTGCCAGCGTCGCGTCGGTGCTGCAGCGAGCGCCGGTCGCGCCAGCGTCGACGATGCCCGCATCGGCACTGAGAGAACGGCTCGACGCCCCGGGCGGCCGGCCGCCGTTCCCGGTAGTCGAACCGCTTGCGCGGTTGCTGCCCGGAGGGCTGCGACCGGGATCGGTGGTTGCGGTGCACGGCTCGATGGCGTTGCTGCTGGCGTTGCTGGCCGCGGCCACCGCGCGGGGGGCCTGGGCTGCGGTGATCGGCGCCGGAGATCTCGGGGTGTTGGCCGCGGCTGAGGCGGGGGTGGTGGTGCAGCGGCTCGCGCTGATCCCCCGACCTGGGCCGGATCCGGCCCCAGTGGCCGCGGCCCTGCTCGACGGGGTAGCCCTGGTGGCGCTGGCGGGCACCGATCGGATATCTCCGGGGGCGCGGCGATCCCTGGCCGCCAGGGCGTGGCAGCGCGGATCGGTATTGCTTCTGCTCGGTCGATGGCCGGGCGCGGATGTCGAGCTGGACTGCCGCGTCGAGGCCTGGTACGGCACCGAGGCCGGGTATGGACGGCTGCGTAGTCGCGAGGTCGTGGTGCGCGCGGTGGGCCGCGGTGCGGCGGCTCGGCCTCGCACCGCCCGCTTGCTGCTGCCCGGTTCCGGAGGTCCGGTGGCGGAGACGATCGCGGATCTGACTATCAGGGCGGTGGGCTGATGGCGCCGGCCCGGGTCGTGGTGGTCTGGTGCCCGGACTGGCCCGTGGTGGCCGGAGCGGTCGCTGAGGGCTTGGCTGGGCAGACGCCGGCGGCAGTGGTAGCCGCCAACCGGGTGGTGGCCTGCTCGGCGGTTGCCCGGGCGCAAGGGGTGTGTCGCGGGCAACGCCGCCGTGAGGCGCAGGGCCGCTGCCCGGATCTGATCGTGCTCGCCGACGACTCGGACCGGGACGCCCGGGTGTTCGAACCGGTGGTTGCCGCGGTCGAGGCCCTGGCACCCGGGGTGGAGCTGGTGCGCCCGGGATTGGTCGCCGTACCGGCCCGAGGCCCGACCCGGTACTTCGGTGGCGAACCCGCGGTGGCCGAGCGGATCGTTGACGCGGTCGCCGCGCAGGCCGGGATGCAATGCCAGATCGGCATCGCCGACGGCTTGTTCGCCGCGACCTTGGCCGCACATCGAGGTCTACTGGTGCCACCGGATGGTTCGGCCGGCTTTCTCGCCCCCCTGGGCATCGCCGAACTGCACCAGCCTGTTGATCGGACTGGAGCTGATCGGACTGCCGCTGATCGGGCCGCACTGGTGGACCTGTTGCACCGGCTGGGGCTACGTACCCTCGGTGCGTTCGCTGCCCTGCCTGTCGATGATGTCGCCTCCCGGTTCGGCCTCGACGGGGTACGCGCGCACCGACTCGCCCAGGGGTTCGACGAGCGCCCGCTGGCCCGGCGTCAGCCACCGGTCGATCTCACCGTCACCCGCCGGTTCGACCCGCCGCTGGATCGGGTCGATGCGGCAGCATTCGCCTCCCGGGAACCCGCGGAGCAGCTGCACGACGCACTGGCCGCCCGCGGTCTGGCCTGCATCCGGCTCGGGATCAGTGCCTGCACCGCGGAAGGGGAGGAGCTGCACCGGGTGTGGCGCTGCGCCGAGTCGCTGACCGCATCCGGGATCGGCGATCGGGTGCGCTGGCAGCTGGACGGCTGGCTGACCTCCCGCGGATCAAACCTCGGTGCGGGTATCACGCTGCTGCGGCTTATCCCGGAAGAGGTGATCGGCGGGCAGGCCCTGCAGCGCGGGCTGTGGGGGGAGTCGGGGGAAGCCGACGAGCGGGCCGGCCGGGCCCTGGTCCGGGTGCAGGGCATGCTCGGACCCGAGGCGGTACTCACTGGAGTGCTCGGCGGCGGCCGGGACCCCACCGACCGGGTACGCCTGGTGCCCTGGGGAGAAGACCCCGCTCCGGCACGCGATGCGGATCCTCCCTGGCCGGGCCGGCTGCCTGCGCCGTCCCCGTCTCGGGTGCCTACCAGCCCGCTGCCCGCCGAGGTGTTTGACGATGCCGGACGCCCCGTCGGGGTGAGTGGACGAGGGAGGCTCACCAGCGTGCCGTGCCGGATCGCGGTGGATGGGAGGCCGCCGCGCCGGGTGCTGACCTGGGCTGGGCCCTGGCCGGTCGAGGAGCGCTGGTGGGAACCCGGTGGGGGGCGGCGCTGCGCGCGATTACAAGCGGTGCTCGACGCCGAACCCGCCGGGCCGCTCGCGGTACTGCTGGCCTGCGAGACGGGCCGCTGGCAGGTCGAGGGAATCTATGAGTAATCGCGTATGGCGGCTGGGTCGGGCACGAGCGCGTCCAACATGAGATCGAGCGCGGCAGTCAACTGCCGCGCCGATATCCAATCGCCCGAGCTCACGGCGTGCAGCGCCAAACCGTCGACGACCGCTAAGGCGACCCGTGCTGCCGATCTGCAGTCCTCGGTCGTCACCGTCCCCGCCGCGGCGAGCGCGAACGCCTCAGTGAGTGCCTCATGGATCTCGGTGAGGACGCTGCGCTGGATCTCGGCAAGAGCTGGCGATGTCGCTGCCCGGGCGGCGAAAGCCACCTGGATGCGTGCCTCCGCCGCACGCCTGTCGTCTACCGGCAGCAGTTCGGTGAGCACAGCCGAGATGTTGCGGCGCACATCAGGGCCGAGGCACACCGATGTCATCCGCGTGCGGATCCGCCGTACGACCTCGTTGAACGCTGCCGCGAGCATGTCGTCCTTGGTGGGGAAGTAGTGCTGCACGGTCCCGATCGAGACATCGGCAGCCGAGGCGACCTCACGGACGCTCACCTGGTCAAGTCCGCGCTCGGCCACGATGCAGAGCAACGCGTCGGTGAGGGCGGCCTCTCGCGGCCTGGGACTTGACAGCTGTGCCATGCCTGGCATCATACAGTCGTATGGAGCCATACGCGCGTATGACGCTGCCGCGGGGCTTGGTTGTCGGTACTGCTGCGGCCATCACCCTGGCCTGGGGATTGTTCGCTCTCAACACCAGAGCATGGCCGGGAATCGTGGGACCGATCGGGCAGACCGCCCTCTACCTGGCCAATCTCGTGCTCACCGCGCGAAGTCGTCGAGTCAAGATCCTGATCGTGCGCGCATTCCAGCGGTGGACGGTCAATCCGCTGATGCGGCTGCTGTTGAGCATCGGCATCAACCCATTGGGGCTCGCGATACTGGAGACTCGTGGCCGGGTGTCCGGCCGGCCGCGCCGCACACCGGTGGGCAACGGACGGACCGGCGACACCTTCTGGATCATCGCCGAGCACGGGGCCCAGGCGGGGTACGTTCGCAACATCCAGCGTGACCCGCGGGTGCAGGTGCGGCTACGCATCGGCTGGCGGTTCCGGTGGGTGCCGGGTATCGCCGAGATCCTGCCCGACGACGACGCACTAGCCCGCCAGCGCCGCCTCATCCGTTGGCACCCGCTGCGGGCCTTCAACGCGATGAACGTCCGGGTGCTCGGCACCGACCTGCTCACCGTACGCGTCCAACTCCTGCCCGGTGCGGACTGTCGGAGTCGGGCGGCGTTGCGTGGCGACGTGAGCCGTCAGTGCGCATAGGCTCGGAGTAATGTCGTCCCTCTACGAATTGCACTCTCACCACCCGCTGGCGTCACCTGTGCTGCTGCTGGCGACGGAGAGCTGGGTCGACGCTGGTCTCGGAGCCCAAGCAGCCATCGCCCACGTTCTCCAGACGATCCCGACCGAGGTGCTGGCCACTTTCAGCCCCGACGAACTCATCAACTTCCGGTCTCGCCGTCCCATTGTTCGAATCTCCGACGGCGTCGTCGATCACTTGAGCTGGCCCGAGATCCAGCTGCGGGCCGGTCAGGACGCTGCAGGCAGGGGCGTTCTGATCTTGGTGGGCCCCGAGCCGGACATGGCGTGGCACGCATTCGTACGGGCCGTCGTGGGCCTGGCTGGACAGCTGGGCGTGCGGCTCGTCGTCGGTCTCGGCGCCTTCGCTGCTCCCGTCCCGCACACCCGTCCGGTCAGTCTGATGGCGATCGCCACTACGGCTGAACTGGCGGCGCAGGTGGGCGTCGTATCTGGCGACGCTGAGATGCCGGCCGGGATCCAGACGGCTCTGCAAGAGGGCTTCGCGGTCGCGGGCGTCCCCGCCATCGGAGTGTGGGCGCGAGTGCCCCACTACCTGGCGGCCATTCCTTACCCGGCGGCCTCCGCCGCGCTCGTCGATGCGCTGACGACGGTGTCCGGGCTCGAGCTCGACGCTGCGGAGTTGCATGCCGCGGCTGACAGCATGCTGGGCCAAATCGACGAAATAATCGCCAACAGTGCGGAATACCCTGCTCTGGTACGTCAGCTTGAGGCTGCGGTCGACGGCGAAACGACCGCGTTCGACTTCTCCGATCTTCCATCAGGTGACGAGCTCGCCGCCGAGCTTGAGCGCTTCCTTCGCGGCGAACAGGGAGAGCAGTAGCCCGACGCTCACGGCGTGCTAGTATCGAACACATGTTCGAAACAGTGCCCGTCGCGGGTATCCCGGTCGATGAGGACTGTTTCGACCCGGCGTGGCTGGATGAGGCTGCCTGGCTGAATGCGGCCTCCGGACCACCGGAGGCAGTCGAGCCGCCGGTGTCGGCGTGTGCCCCGTCTGGGTGGCTGGCGTTGGAGTTGGACCAGGGCTGCGCTGACCCGGCTGCGCTGTCCGATAGCGAGTTGATCGACGCGGTGATCGGGTTCGATCGCGTGGCCTCGTGGGCGTTGGCGCGCCAGGCAGTGTTGCTGGCCGAGTTCGCCCGGCGCCGCCCGGAGGATCATCGGCTGGCAGCCAATTCGGATACTCCGTCGCGGTGCAGTGAGTTCGCCCCGGATGAGGTGGCCTTGGCGTTGCGGCTGTCGCGGATGACCGCGACCGGGCGGCTGGTGATGGCCCAGGCCCTGGTCGAGGAGCTGCCCGGAACCCTGGCCGCGTGGCAGGCTGGGGTGATTGATTCGCTGAAGGTGAGGGCGATCACCGAGACCTCCTACCTGCTCCCAGGAGAGCGGCGGAGTGCGCTGGAGGCGCGGGTGCTGCCCCGCGCTGGCACCCAGACGATCGCCCAGCTACGGGCCGCGCTGACCCGGGCGATGCTGGCGCTCGACCCCGAGGGGGCAGCCGCGCGTCACCAACAACGCCGCCAGGACCGGCGGGTGGTGGTCTCCCCCGACGGGGAAGGCATGGCATCCCTGTGGGCGTTGCTGTCGGCTCCGGATGCCACCGCCGCCTACCAGCGGCTCTGCGACCTCGCCCGCGAGCTAGGCAGCGAGGACGCCCGCGGGATGGATGCTCGGCGCGCCGACCTGCTCGTCGAGTTGCTCACCGGGCGGCGCTGCGCAGCCACCGGCTCCTGCATGAACCAGCAGTGTCCCGACGACTGCGACTGTTCCGGCGACGGCCGTCCCGACGACGCCACCGCCACCACACCGGACCCGGCCCCTGATTCCGCAAACCGGGCCACCCCCACCAACGCGCCACGTCCAGGTGGCCATAGCTGCACCCCCATCAATGCAACCGGTCCGGGCAAGCCGCTGGTGTCGGTGATCGTACCGATCACCATGTTGATGGGTCTGGATGACGAACCTGGGGAGCTGGTCGGTCACGGGCCCATCCCTGCGGGCTTGGCCCGAGAGATCGCCGCCCAGGGCACCTGGCGGCGACTGCTAACCGACCCGGCTTCGGGTGCTTTACTCGACTACGGCCGTACCACCTATACCCCGCCCACCGGGCTGGCCGACTTCATTCGCGCCCGCGACCTGCACTGTCGCAACCCGATCTGTGGTCAACCCGCCGCTCGCGCCGATCTCGACCACCCGCCCCCCTTCTAGGTCCACACCATGGGCTGGAACAACCCGCCGGTGCGGTGGGCGGATCTGGAGCGGGCGCTGTCCGGGAGGGTTGCCGGATCCAGATCCGGCAACCGCGACGAGAAGCATCCTGGTGACGGTGGCGACAGCCCAGCGTGGACACGACATCGGGACCGCTACGAGTCACCGCCGCAGCTAATGCCTGCCCCAGCGACCCAGCCCGCGCACACTCCTTACGCCGAGCTGCACTGCCACTCCAATTTCAGTTTTCTGGACGGTGCCAGCCATCCCGCGGAGCTGGTCGAGGAGGCGGCGCGGCTGGGGTTGGACGCGATCGCGATCACCGACCACGACGGGATGTACGGGGTGGTGCGCTTTGCCGAGGCAGCCCGGGAGCTGGGTATCAAGACCGTATTCGGGGCGGAGCTCAGCTTCGGCCTCACCGCACCACAGAACGGGGTACCCGACCCGGAGGGGGAGCACCTGCTTGTGTTGGCCCGCGATCCGGAGGGTTACCGCAGGCTGTCCCGGGTGATCAGCGACGCCCAGATCGCCGGGAAAGAGAAGGGCAAGCCGGTCTATGACCTCGACGCGGTAGCAGCCGTCGCCGATGGGCACTGGGTGGTGCTCACCGGTTGCCGCAAGGCCGCGGTGCGGGCAGCGCTGGAGCGCGAAGGGCCGGCCGCCGCGGCCACCCAGTTACGCCGGCTGACCGAGTTGTTCGGCGCTGAGCACGTCGTCGTTGAGCTCACCGCCAACGGGATGGCAGATGACGCCGAGCGTAACGACGAACTCGCCGCGCTGGCCGCGGCGCAGGGGCTGGACACCGTTGCCACCACCGCCGCGCACTACGCCACCCCGTCCCGGTACCGGCTGGCCACCGCACTGGCCGCGGTCCGGGCCCGGCGCAGCCTGGACGAGATGGACGGCTGGCTGCCAGCCGCGGCAACTGCGCACCTACGCTCCGGTGCCGAGATGGCCGACCGGTTCGCCCGCTGGCCCGGGGCGGTCGAGCGAGCCGCCGCGCTGGGTCGAGAGTGCTCCTTCGACCTGCACCTGGTGGCGCCGGATCTGCCGCCGTTCGCCGTCCCCGGCGGTCATACCGAGGCCAGCTGGCTGCGCGAACTCAGCTGGCTCGGCGTGGCCACCCGCTACGGCAGCTACGACGAGCGTCCCGGTGCCTACCACCAGATCGAGCACGAGCTGGCCGTCATCGAGGAGAAGCAATTCCCGGGCTACTTCCTCATCGTCGTCGACATCGTGGCGTTCTGCCGCCGTGCCGACATCTTCTGCCAGGGTCGTGGCTCGGCCGCCAATTCCGCGGTCTGCTACGCGCTGGGCATCACCAGCGTCGACGCGGTAGCGATGGACCTGCTCTTCGAACGGTTCCTCGCCCCGGATCGGGACGGCTATCCCGATATCGATCTGGACATCGAATCCGACCGCCGTGAGGAGGTCATCCAGTACGTCTACGAGAGATACGGGCGCGACCGTGCCGCCCAGGTCGCCAATGTGATCACCTACCGGGGCCGTTCGGCGGTGCGGGACATGGCCAAGGCGCTGGGCTACTCGACCGGCACCCAGGATGCCTGGAGCAAGCAGATCGACCGCTGGGGGCCACTGCGACAAGGCGACGCCGCAGAGACCGACATTCCTGAACCGGTGCTGGCGCTGGCCGCCGAGCTGGAGGGTTTCCCCAGACACCTGGGCATCCACTCCGGTGGCATGGTGATCTGCTCCCGGCCGGTGGCCGAGGTCTGCCCGGTGGAGTGGGCCCGGCGGGAGAACCGCTCGGTGGTGCAATGGGACAAAGACGACTGCGCGGCTGCCGGGTTGGTCAAGTTCGACCTACTGGGGCTCGGGATGCTCTCGGCGTTGCACTACGCAGTCGATCTGGTGGCCCGACACTACCGGCATCGAGTGCAGTTTTCGGATCTGCAGCCGACCGATCCGGCCGTCTACGCGATGCTGGCCAGAGCCGATTCGGTCGGGGTGTTCCAGGTGGAGTCCCGCGCGCAGATGGCCACCCTGCCGCGGCTGAAACTGAGAACGTTCTACGACCTGGTGGTCGAGGTGGCGCTGATCCGTCCCGGTCCGATCCAGGGTGACTCGGTGCACCCCTACATCCGGCGTCGCAACGGCCAGGAGGCCTGGGACTACGACCACCCCCGATTAGCGAATGCGCTGCGTAAAACGCTGGGGGTGCCGCTGTTTCAGGAGCAGCTGATGCAGATGGCCATCGACGTCGCCGACTTCTCTCCCGCCGAGGCCGACGAACTGCGCCGCGCGATGGGCGCCAAACGGTCCACCGAGCGGATGGAACGCCTCCGTGGGCGGCTGTTCGAGGGAATGTCCCGACACGGGATCCGCGGTGAGCTCGCCGAGAAGATCTACGCCAAGCTGCTGGCCTTCGCCAACTTCGGCTTCCCGGAAAGCCACTCGATCAGCTTCGCCTCGCTGGTCTACTACAGCGCCTGGTTCAAGCATTACTACCCGGCGGCGTTCTGCGCCGCCCTGCTGCGAGCCCAGCCGATGGGTTTCTACTCCCCGCAGTCACTGATCGCCGACGCGCGCAGGCACGGCGTCACCGTACGAGGCCCGGACGTCAACGCCAGCGGGGTGCACGCCGGGCTGGAACCGGCCGCGGAGGGAGCGCCGGAGCAGGCGGTGCGGCTGGGACTGGCGATGGTGCGCACGGTGGGCGAGCCGCTGGCCACCCGGCTGGTGGAGCAGCGGCAAGCACACGGCCGCTACCGCAGCATCGCTGACGTCGCACACCGGGTGGGGTTGACCACCGCCCAGGCAGAGGCGCTGGCCACCGGTGGGGCGTTCGACCAGCTTGCCCCGCAACGCCGGGAGGCGCTGTGGTCCGCCGGAGCGGTGGCCGCGCAGCGTCCGGACCGGCTGCTCGGAACCGCGGTCGGAGTCGTCGCGCCAGCACTGCCGGGGATGAGCGCGCTGGAACTCGCCGCGGCCGACGTCTGGGCTACCGGGGTCTCACCGGACAGCTTTCCCACCCAGTTCCTCCGGTCCGACCTGGCCGAGCTGGGCGTGGTGCCTGCCGCTGAGCTACGGGAGCGAGAAGACGGGCAGCGGGTGTTGGTCGCCGGCGCGGTGACCCACCGGCAGCGCCCGGCCACCGCGGGCGGGGTCACCTTCCTGAACCTGGAGGACGAAACCGGCATGGTGAACGTGATCTGCTCACCGGGTTTCTGGGTGCGGTACCGCACGATCGTGCGGGCCTGCCCGGCGCTGCTGCTGCGCGGCCGGCTGCAGATCGCCGAAGGAGTGATCAACGTGCTGGCCGAGCACGCCGCAGCGCTGGATATGCGGGTGCGCTCGAACTCTCGCGATTTCCGATGAGACCCGGCCATCCACGGTGGGTTGATCACGATCTGGGTGCCCTGCGCGACACGGTTTGTCGTCTACGACACACAGACCGTGATCATGACGGCGAAGCGAGGCCGGGTGGGTCAGGGAACCCGTATCGGGCTGCTGAGAAGGTGCAGGTATGCCTGAGATCGCCGAAGTGGACTTCACCGACGCGGATTTCACCGACGCCGTCTTCGCCGACCAGGCGTGGGAGGGACGCTGCTTCGTCGACTGCCGATTCACCGACGCCGACCTGCGCGGGCTGCGTACCCGCAGCTGCCGGTTCACCAACTGCGACTTCACCCGCGCCGACCTGGGCGCCTCCGAACACCGCGCGACGGCGTTCCACAGCTGCACCTTCCAGCGCACCATGCTGGCCGACTCGGTACTGGAGCGCTGCTCCCTGCTGGGCAGCACGATCAGCGACTGCCGGCTGCGACCGTGGACGCTGCGTGAGGTCGACCTGCGTCTCACCGGGCTGGGCCACGCCGATCTCCGGGAGGTGACGCTCGCGGGCCTCAAGCTGACCGAGGCGAACCTGGTCCAGGCCGATCTGCGGGGCGCCGACCTCTCCGGAGCCGACCTCACCGGGGCCCGGCTGCTGGGTGCTCGGCTGGAGGGCGCTGACCTTCGCAGGGCCCTGCTGGACGCCGACGCTCTGGCGCAGGCGCGACTGACCGGTGCCCGAATCGACGTGGACACCGCGATCCGGTACGCCGTGGCGAACGGACTGCGGGTGGATCTCGGGGCGTAACGTCGGTAATGCGAAGATGCCCCCGTGAGCGCGGTGGTGCTGGACGGCAAGGCGACGCGAGACGAGATTTTCACGGATCTGCGGACTCGGGTGGCTGCGCTGCGCGCCAGGGGAGTCACGCCCGGGCTGGGCACCGTGATCGTCGGCGACGATCCGGGCTCGCACGCCTACGTGCGGGGGAAGCACAACGACTGCGCGAAGGTCGGCATCGCTTCGATCCGCCGCGACCTGCCCGCGACCACCACCTCCGACGAGCTGTTCGCGGTGATCGACGAGCTCAACGCGGACCCGGCCTGCACCGGTTACCTGGTGCAGCTGCCACTTCCCGCCGGGCTGGACACCGGTGCGGTGCTGGAGCGGGTCGACCCGAGCAAGGATGCCGACGGTCTGCACCCGGTGAACCTGGGTCGGCTGGTACTCGGTGAGTCGGGACCGCTGCCCTGTACCCCGCGCGGCATCGTGGCGCTGCTGCGACGCTTCGACGTACCGCTGGCCGGTTCGCGGGTGACCATTGTGGGCCGCGGCATCACCGTCGGCCGTCCGCTGGGTTTGCTACTGACCCGGCGCAGCGAGAACGCCACGGTCACGCTGTGTCACACCGGTACCCGCGACCTCGCGGCTGAGGTGTCCCGCGCCGACATCGTGGTGGCCGCCGCCGGGCGGCCCGGACTGATCACGGCTGATCTGGTCAAGCCGGGGGCCGCAGTGGTCGACGTCGGGATCACCCGCACCGACGGCGGGCTGGCCGGGGACGTCGATCCGGCAGTGGCCGAGGTTGCCGGGTACCTCGCATCGGTTCCGGGTGGGGTGGGGCCGATGACCCGGGCGATGTTGCTGGCCAACGTCGTCGAAGCCGCCGAGCGGGCCGGCCCGACATGACCACGCGGACGAGCCTGCGGCCGCAGCTGGCGTTCGGGGTGGTCTTGGCCGTGATGGTGGTGGCCATGGTGCGCATCACGCAATACCACTGGCGGGAAGGCACAGTGATCATCGGCGGTGCGTTGCTGCTGGCCGCGGGATTACGAGCGGTGCTTCCGCCGGAGTGGACCGGGTTGCTCGGGATCCGCCGCCGCGCTGTGGATGTGCTCACCTACAGCACCTTCGGGCTGCTGATGCTAGCCGTGGCGCTGACGATCACCGGGGGACCGCTGACCGTAGGGTGAGCTCAGCAGAATTGATCACGGGAGGACCGATGGCACGCTCCGGCACAGTCGCGGTCATCGGGGCCGGTTTCTACGGCTCGACGACTGCGCAGCGGCTGGCCGAGTACGACGTGTTCGACACGGTCGTGCTCACCGACATCATCGAGGGCCGGCCTGAGGGCCTGGCGCTGGATATGAACCAGGCCCGGCCGGTGGAGGGCTTCGAGACCAAGATCGTGGGCCAGACCACCGGGGCGGACGGTTCGGGCTACGCGGCGATCGCCGGCAGCGACATCGTCGTGATCACCGCCGGGATGCCTCGCAAGCCGGGGATGAGCCGGATGGACCTGATCGAGACCAACGCCCGCATCGTCCGGCAGGTCGCGGAGAACGTCGCACAGCACGCCCCCGATGCGGTGGTCATCGTGGTGTCCAACCCGCTGGATGAGATGACCGCGCTGGTGGCCTTGGCCACCGGGTTCCCTCGACACCGGGTGATGGGTCAGGCCGGGATGCTCGACACCGCGCGGTTCACCAATTTCGTCGCTGAGGAACTCGCCGTTCCGGTGTCCTCGGTGCGCACCCTGACGTTGGGCTCGCACGGCGACACTATGGTCCCGGTGCCCAGTGCCTGCACGGTGGATGGCGCGCCACTGACCGACCTGTTGCCCGCCGAACGGATCGAAGAGCTGATCACCCGGACCCGAAACGGCGGGGCCGAGGTCGTCGCACTGCTCAAGACCGGGTCGGCGTACTACGCGCCGTCGGCAGCGGCGGCCCGCATGGTGCGCGCGGTGCATGAGGACTCCGGTGCCGTGTTGCCGGTCTGTGCCTGGGTCGATGGCGAGTACGGGATCACCGGGGTCTACCTGGGGGTGACCGCCGAGCTGGGTCGGGGCGGGGTACGCCGGGTCGTCGAGACCCCGCTGGCGGTCACGGAACTCGCGCAGTTGCGCCAGGCCGCGCAGGCCGTCGCGGCTAAACAGGCCGACGTGCACAACCTATGATTGTGGTAAATGGCGACAGGAGCCCGTTCTCGTGGACAAGATCAAGGTAGTGGGAACCGTCGTCGAGCTCGATGGCGACGAGATGACCCGGATCATCTGGCAGTTCATCAAGGACAAGCTGATCCTGCCCTATCTCGACATCACCCTCGACTACTACGACCTGAGCATCCAGCACCGCGACGCCACTGACGATCAGGTCACTGTCGCCGCCGCACACTCAATCGCCAGGCATGGGGTGGGCATCAAATGCGCCACCATCACACCCGACGAGGCGCGGGTCGAGGAGTTCGGTCTGAAGAAGATGTGGCGCTCACCCAACGGCACGATCCGCAACATTCTCGGTGGTGTCATCTTCCGTGAGCCGATCATCTGTTCCAACGTCCCCCGCCTCGTGCCGAACTGGACCAAGCCGATCATCATCGGCCGGCACGCGTTCGGCGACCAGTACATGGCCAGCGATTTCACCGTCCCTGGACCGGGCACGGTGACGATCACCTATACCCCTGACGATGGCCGCGAGCCGCTGGAGATAGAAGTCGCGAGGTTCGGCGAGGGTGGCGGCGTCGCGGTCGGGATGTTCAACTACCGCACATCAATCGAGGATTTCGCCCGGGCATCGTTTCGCTACGGCCTGGCCCGCGAGTACCCGGTCTACTTATCGACCAAGAACACGATCCTCAAGGCATACGACGGTATGTTCAAAGACGTGTTCGCCGAGATCTATGAATCGGAGTTCAAAGCCGACTTCGAGGAACATGGCCTGCACTACGAACACCGGTTGATCGACGACATGGTGGCTGCCGTCCTGAAGTGGCCCGGCGGTTACGTCTGGGCGTGTAAGAACTACGACGGCGACGTGCAGTCCGACACCATCGCGCAGGGCTACGGTTCGCTGGGTCTGATGACCAGCGTGCTGATGACCCCGGACGGCCGGACCGTCGAGGCGGAGGCCGCGCACGGCACCGTCACCCGACATTACCGGCAGCATCAGCGGGGCAAGCCCACCTCTACCAACCCGATCGCCTCGATCTTCGCGTGGACCGGTGGCCTGCGGCACCGCGGCACGCTGGACGCGACCCCAGAGCTCACCCGGTTCGCGCAGACCTTGGAGCGGGTCTGCGTCGACACCGTCGAGAGCGGCAGGATGACCAAGGACCTGGCGTTGCTGGTCGGCCCCGATACCCCGTTCCTGACCACCGAGGCCTTCCTCGACGAGCTGGACCGGGGTTTGCGGCACGCCATGAACGAGACCGTCACAACGTAGCCGCCGGAAAGTGGGTAGGTGGGGTTGACGACGCAGCGGTGGATCATCGTGGGAGTCGTGCTGGTGGGAATCCTCCTGCTGATCTCCGAGCACAACAGCAACAGCCCTAGTGGCACCAGCGGTACCAGCGCTGCCCGGCCGTGCACGGTGACGGTCACCGCGGACTCGCTCAATGTGCGATCGAGCCCCGACGGCAACGCGCCCGTGGTGGACACCTTCGCTAAGGGCGCGGTGGTGTCCGCGGACCGGATCACCCGCAATGGCTTCCGCCAGCTCGGGTCGAACCGTTGGGCCGCGCAGGAGTTCCTCAATCCGACGGCGGACAGTGACTGCGGCTGACCGGGCTGCAACAATCGCGGTATGTCGTCTCCTGTCACCGGGCCCGCCTCCGAACCTGTCACCAGCGAACGCCCCAGGGTGCTCTCCGGTATCCAGCCCACCGCGGACTCGTTTCACCTCGGCAACTACCTCGGCGCGATCCGGC
This sequence comes from Pseudonocardiaceae bacterium, assembly GCA_036266995.1. Taxonomy (GTDB): domain Bacteria; phylum Actinomycetota; class Actinomycetes; order Mycobacteriales; family Pseudonocardiaceae. Next base: position 28,227 of record DATAWX010000165.1, read on the forward strand.
AGTGGGTGGCATTACAGGCCGACCATGAGGCGTTCTACTGCGTGGTCGATCTGCATGCGATCACCGTCGAGCAGGATCCGGAGAAGCTGCGCCGGCGGACCCGGCTGGCCGCGGCGCAGATGCTGGCCTTGGGCGTCGACCCGGATCGCTCCACGGTGTTCGTGCAGAGTCACGTTCCCGAACACACCCAGCTGTGCTGGGTGCTGGAATGCCTCACCGGCTTCGGTGAAGCCTCCCGGATGACGCAGTTCAAGGACAAATCCGCCAAGCAAGGCGGCGACCGGGTGGGGGTCGCGCTGTTCACCTACCCGATTCTGCAGGCCGCGGACATCCTGCTGTACCAGGCCGACCAGGTGCCGGTGGGCGAGGATCAGCGCCAGCACATCGAGCTCACCCGGGACCTCGCCATCCGGTTCAACGCCCGCTACGGCCCTACGTTCACCGTGCCGGCCCCGCACATCGTCAAGGGCGCCGAGAAGATCTATGACCTGGCCGAACCGACAGCGAAGATGAGCAAGTCCGCGTCCTCGCCGGCCGGCGTGGTCGACCTGCTCGACGACCCGAAGGTGTCTGCCAAGAAGATCCGCTCCGCGGTCACCGACACGGGACGGGAGATTCACTACGACCCCGCAGCCAAGCCCGGGATCTCGAACCTGCTGGTGATCTACTCTGCGCTGTCCGGCCGCGGCATCGACGACCTGGTGGCGGCGTATGACGGCAAGGGTTATGGGGCGTTGAAATCCGACGTCGGCCAGGCCCTCGCCGACTTCGTCACCCCGTTGCGCCAGGCAGTGGCCGGCTACACCGACGATCCGGCCGAACTGGACAAACTGCTGGCGCGAGGGGCCGAGCGAGCCCGCGACGTCGCCGGCCAGACCCTACGCGCGGTGTACAACCGAGTGGGATTTCTGCCGCCGACAGGCTGAATCCGCTCGTCCTCACTAGCGTAGGAGTGCATGCGGGGAACCAGTCCACAGCAGACGGACACGAAGCCATCCCTGCTCCAGCGGTACCGGTTGCGTTTCTCGTGGCTGGACCGTCTGGTGCGCGCCGGGCAGTCCTACACCGCCAACCACGGCGACCATTACGCCGCGGCGATCACATTTTTCAGCGTGCTCTCGCTGGTGCCGCTGTTGATGATCGCCTTTGCTGCCGCGGGTTTCGTGCTCGCTGGTGACCCGCAGATGCTCCACCAGTTGCAGGATCAGATCCAGGCGGCGGCGCCTCCCGGATTGGGCGCGACTCTCAACCAGGTCATCGACGGGGCGATCAAATCCCGTGACAGCGTGGGAATCGTGGGTCTGCTCGGCGCGCTGTACTCCGGACTGGGTTGGATGGGCAACCTCCGCGAGGCGCTCACCGCGCAGTGGCGATTAACCCAGGGCGAGGGCGAGCAGCCGCCTGAATCGGCAGGCTTTCTGCGCACAAAGATCTTTGATCTGGTGGCGTTGCTTGGTCTGGGGCTGGCGCTGATGGTGTCCTTCGCGCTGACCGGTATCGGCACCGCGTTCGCCAGCGTCGTGCTCAACACGTTGGGACTGGGGCAGATCCCCGGTGCTCGGCTGTTGCTCGTCGCACTCGCGGTGCTGGCGTCGGTGGCCGGCATGTGGCTGGTATTTCTCTGGGTGATCGCGCGGCTACCGCGGGAGCCGGTCCCACTGCGCAGCGCGACCAAGGCCGCGTGGTTCGGTGCGGTGGGTTTCGAGCTGCTCAAGCAGGCGTTCGCCATCTACCTGGACAGCGTCACCAACAGCCCCACCGGGCGACTGTTCGGCCCGGTGATCGGCCTGATGGTGTTCTCCTACTTCGTCTCCCGGTTCCTGCTTTTCCTCACCGCCTGGGCCGCCGTGGCGGCAAAGGACCAACTGCAAGTGGACGCGCCACCTACGGAGGCAGATCCGGGGGCGGTCGTTCCCGAGGTCGCGGTCGGGTCGGGTCCAGACGCCCCGCGCTAGTGGCGTTGCGGCTCGCCGAGAATCCCTGACCTGGTAAACCGGGGTTTACCCCGATGCGCGCACGTCTGGGTAGGCGTGTACTGCAGCAGCGGGCCCATCACAGTGTCGCTAGGAGAACACCATGCAAACGTTACTCAAGGTGCTCGGGATCATCGCCCTGATCTGGATCGGTTTCATGGTGTTGGGCGTTGTTTTCAAGTTCCTCATCTGGGCGCTGGTCATCGGTGCGGTGCTGTTCGTCGGGTCGGCCGCCTACGCCGCGGTGAAGAGCAAGTCGGACCGGCACGCGCTGGACCGGTGACGATCAGGCCGGGTCCTGCCTCAGCAGAACCCGCCGGAGCTGGTGCATCGCGACGGTCACTGATCGATCACGAATCTCGGCACGGTCGCCGGGCAGCACCGGGTCGCTGGCCGCCACCGTGCCGTCGCTGGTGGTCACACACACGCACACGTAGCCGACCGGCTTGGTGTCGGTGCCCCCACCTGGGCCGGCCACCCCGGTGATCCCCACCCCGAGGTCGGCACTGAAGCGGTCCCGGGCCCCGTCGGCCATCGCCCGGGCCACCTCCGGGGACACCGCACCGTGCTGCTCGATCAGCTCCAGCGCCACGCCCAGCAGTTCGGTCTTCGCGGCGTTGGAGTAGGCCACCACACCGCCGGCGACGTAGTCGGACGACCCCGGCTGCTCGGTGAGCCGGGCCGCCAGCAACCCGCCGGTGCACGATTCCGCGAGGCCGATGCGCCGTCCCCGCAGCAGGCCGGCGATCTGCTGGTCCAGCGATGTGCCGTCGGTCGAGAACACATACCGGGCGTGCTTCGCGCGAATCTGGTCCACCAGCGCATCGCGGGTCGCCTCGGCGCCGGGCCGATGCCGGATGTCGATCACCAGCTCAGCGCGGCGCAGGCAGGTGGTGATCTCCAGTGGCGTCAGGTCCAGCGTCTCGCCCACCTCGCGCAGCGTCACCGCGATCTGTGACTCGGGTAACCCGAACAGCCGCAGCTGCGCGGACTCGAAGGGCCGCGTGCGCGCCAACACGGCTTTGACAGCGGGGGTGGCCAGCGCCGCAGGCCACATCGCCTGCAGTTCTCGGGGTGGTCCCGGCAATACGATCACCGTCGGTCCGCCGTCGATCGGGACCACCAGCCCGGGTGCCGTCCCCGCCGGGTCGAGGGTCTGCGCGCCGCGGGGGACCATCGCCTGCTTGCGGTTCGCCGCCAGCATCCCCGCTGGATCGAAACCTGACAGCCGGCGGAACCGGGCCAGGATCGCCGCGATCCGCTGCTCCATCGCCTCGTCGAGCTCCAACTTCATCCCGGCGAACCCGGCGACCACCTCGGCGGTCACGTCGTCAGCGGTCGGGCCCAGCCCACCGCTGGTGACGACCAGCTCAACGCCCTGATCCGCGACGAATCGCAGCGCTGCGGCCAGGTCCGCCGGGCGGTCCCCAACACAGAGCAGATGCGCGACCTCGACGCCCAACTCACCCAACCGCTGCGCCAACCACGGACCGTTGCGGTCGGTGAGCAGGCCGGTGAGCAGCTCCGTCCCGGTGACCACGATTCCTGCCCGGACATCGGTGCTGTTACTCACGAGACGCACGCTAGCGCGGCAGGCATGCTTGCTGCCGGGAGGCCACGATGAGATTCAGGCGTACCGCGAGCGCAGCCTCACCCGATACGGGTACGCCGACGCTGATCGGCGTCGATGATCTCGCGACTCCATGGTGGGCGAAGGTCGGCGAGGACATGGCCGGCTCGAGTGCTGGTCGGATGCTGCGGGCGGCACCGGTCGCCTTGACCGTCCTGGTGCGTCTGGCCTGGCAGACCTCGCCGCGGTTGACGTTGCTGGCCGCCGTTGTCCAGCTGGTCTCGGGGGGTACCACGGCGTTCGGGTTGTTGGCCACCGCGAACGTGTTCGCCCAGCTTCTGCAGCAGGGCCCGACTCCGCAGCGGGTGGTGGCGGCGCTACCGGCGCTGCTGCTGGTGATGGCCTCCTATGCGGCTCGGGGGCTGCTGGACGCGGCGGTCGGCGCCGTTCAGGCGGTGCTGGCTCCGTTGGTGGAGCTGCGCGCTCAGGACGAGCTGCACGCCGCGGTGATCGGCGCGGAGCTGGTTGCCTTCGACGACGCTGATTTCGTGGAGTTGGTGCGCCGGACGTCCACGCGGGGGATTTCCAGCGTCCGCCAGGGGGTGACCGACGCCGGGAACCTGCTCAGCTCGGCGATCTCGCTCGCCGCCGCGATCGTCACCGCCGGCCTGCTCAACCCCGTGCTGGCGCCGGTGGTGCTGCTGGCCGCGGCGCCCAACGGCTGGGCGAGCATGCGTTCGGCGATGCTGTCCTACGAGTCGTTCGTGCGGATGGTCTCGCGCATGCGCCGGCTGGGCATCACCGGTGACATGATCACTAGCCGGCGCCAGGCAGCCGAGGTCCGTGCCTTCACCACCCAGGACACCCTGCTGGGCGAGCATCGTCGGATCGGATCCCAGGTCACCACGGAGGCCGTTCGAGTTGAGCACCGCAAGACCGCGATCCGGCTGGTCGGGCGCGGCCTGGCGGGGATCGGCACAGCGCTGGCCTACGGTGTGCTCGGCGCGCTGCTCTACGCCGGGGAGATGCCGCTTGCCCTGGCCGGGGCGGCGGCGGTCGCGATGCGCACCGCGAGCACGGCGGTGTCCACCACGGTCTTCGCCGCCAACCGGCTCTTTGAGCACAGCTTCTACCTCGACTTGTTGACCAGTTGCTTGGCCCAGGCCCGCGGCTACCACCGGCCGGCCGCCGTGGAGCGACTGCCGCGCGATCCGCAGCGCATCGAGTTGCGCGAGGTGTCCTTCAGCTACCCGGGTAAGGACGAGCCCGCACTGCATCGGATCAACTTGACGATCAGCCGCGGCCAGGTCATTGCCCTGGTGGGAGAGAACGGCTCGGGTAAGTCCACTCTCGCCAAAGTGATCACCGGGCTCTACCTGCCCGATCAGGGACAGGTGAGCTGGGACGGGGTGGACATCGCCAAGGTCGACCAGGGCGAGCTGCACTCCCAGGTCGCGGTCGTCTTGCAGAACCCCGTCGAGTGGCCGATGACCGCCGAGAACAACGTCCGCATCGGCCGGTTGGAACGCCCCGATCCCGAGGGCAGCGTGCTGGCCGCCGCCGCGGCCGACTCCGGCGCCGACGCCGTGGTCGCCGACCTTCCCGACGGCTGGCGCAGTGTGCTGTCCCGGGAGTTCCAGAACGGGTGTGACCTGTCCGGTGGGCAGTGGCAACGGATCAGCGTGGCTCGCGGGCTGTACCGGGACGCACCGCTGCTCGTCGCCGACGAGCCCACCGCCGCGATGGACGCCCGAGCCGAGCACGCCGTGTTCCAATCCCTTCAGATGCTCAGGCGCGCGGGTGACATGTCAGGCAACGGTTCGGCGACCACCCGAACGACGGTGCTGGTCACTCACCGGCTCGCCAATATCCGCCACGCCGACCAGATCATTGTCTTGGACCGCGGCCACATCACCGAGCAGGGCACCCACCAGGAACTGATGGCCCGCAGTGGCGGGTACGCCGAGCTGTTCACCCTGCAAGCGCGCGCCTACCTCGACGGCACCGACGAACCCGACCGGCTGAGTCAGCCCGGATGAGCGCCCAGCGAGACGTCAGCGGGGGGCGGCTCAGACGGCAACAGTGATGCCGCGGATGCTCTTGAGTTCGCCCAGCAGCGCCGAAGACACCGTGATGGGGTAGTTCTCGATAGCGATCTCGGTCTTGCGCGCCCCGTGGCAGAGCAGGATGTGCAGCCGGGTGTCACCCTTGTTCGCTACCAGTGCGGAGCGCAGCTCGGCTGCCCCCTCGGAATCCAGTTGGCTGGCCTCGACGCGCAGCACGAACGGCGGTTCATCGCCAGGTCGTTTCTCGGCGTCGCTGATATCCAGCGGTACCACCGCCGATCCGAAGACCGACATCTTGTCATCCCGCCAGTTGACCCGGCCCTTGATCGCCACGGCGGTGTCGGGGATCAGGTCCTCGGACAGCACAGCGTAGGACTTGGCGAAGAACAGCACCTCCATCGAGGCGTCGAGGTCTTCCAGCGTGACGATCGCCCAGGACTCACCATTCTTGTTCACCCGCTTGTCGACCGAGGAGATCATCCCGGCGAGCACTATCTCACCCTCCGTGGGTGTCTCATCCAGGAGGGCGGCGATGGGTTTCGGAGCGTGCTTGCGCAGAATCCGCTCGGCGCCGTCAAGCGGATGAGCGGAGACGTACAGGCCGAGCATCTCCCGTTCGTAGGCCAGCAGTTGCTTACGCGGGTACTCCTGCGGTTCGAATTTCAGGTGCGCCAGCGGGGAGGACTCCGGTGTGGCGCAGGCGCCCCCGTCGCCGCCGAACAGGTCGAACTGGCCTCGCTCCTGCTCGCGTTTAAGGCCGATGACCGCATCGACGGCCATCTCATGCACTGTGATCAGGGATAGCCGAGTGTGGCCCAGGGAGTCGAAGGCGCCGGCCTTGATCAGCGACTCGATGGTGCGCTTGTTGCAGCACACCAGCTCGACCTTGTCCAGGAAGTCGGTGAAGGAGGTGAAACGGCCCTTGGTCTCCCTCGTCCTGATGATGGACGCCACGACGTTGGCGCCGACGTTGCGCACCGCGCCCAGCCCGAACCGGACGTCGCTGCCCACCGCGGCGAACCGCAGACCGGAGTCGTTGACGTCCGGGGGCAGGACCTTGATGCCCATCCTGCGGCATTCCGCGAGGTAGATCGCGGACTTGTCCTTGTTGTCCCCGATCGAGGTGAGCTGGGCGGCCATGAACTCGGTCGGGTAGTTGGCCTTGAGGTACGCCGTCCAGTAGGAGACCAGCCCGTAGCCGGCGGTGTGCGACTTGTTGAACGCATACCCGGCGAACGGGAGCATCACGTCCCACAGGGTCTGAGTGGCCTGGGGGGAGAAGCCCTTGCCCATCATCCCGGCCCGGAACCGCTCGAACTCTTTCTCGATGATCTCTTTCTTTTTCTTGCCCATCGCGCGGCGCAGCAGGTCAGCGCCACCGAGGCTGTAGCCGGCCAACTGCTGGGCGATGGCCATCACCTGCTCTTGGTAGACCAGCAGGTGGTAGGTCTCGCCCAGGATGGGCTCCAGGGCCTCCTTGAGCTCGGGGTGGATCGGGGCGATCGCCTGGCGGGAGTTGGACCGCTCGGCGTAGTGGAGGTGGGCGTTGGCGGCCATCGGGCCGGGCCGGTACAGGGCGAGAACGGCGGCGATGTCACCGAAGTGAGTGGGTGCCAGTGCCCGCAGCAGCGACCGCATCGCGGCACCGTCAAGCTGGAACACCCCGAGCGTGTGGCCGCTGGAGAGCAGCTTGTACGTCGCCTCGTCGTCAAGGTTCAGCGTGGCGGTGTCGATCTCGCGACCGTGATTGGTCTTGACCGCCTCGACGGTGTCACTGATGACCGTCAGCGTGCGCAGGCCCAGGAAATCCATCTTGAGCAGGCCGATGTCCTCACACGACGGGTAGTCCCAGCCGGTGATGATCGAGCCGTCATCGCGCATCCACAGCGGGATCACGTCCAGCAGAGGCTGCGAGGACATGATCACAGCGCAGGCGTGCACCCCGGCGTTACGGACCAGGCCCTCCAGACCGCGGGCGGTGTCCATGATCTTGCCGACCTGCGGGTCGGTCTCGGCCAGCGACCGCACCTCGGTGGCCTCGGTGTAACGCGGATGCTTCGGGTCGAAGATGCCGTGCAGCGGGATGTCCTCGGCGGCCACCGCCGGCGGCAGTGCCTTGGAGATCCGGTCGGCGATGGAGAAACCGGGCTGGCCGTGCAGGACCCGGGCGGCGTCTTTGATGGCGGCCTTGGTCTTGATCGTGCCGAAGGTGATGACCTGCGCGATGTTCGCCGCGCCCCACTTGTTGACCGTGTACTCCATCACCTCCCCGCGCCGGCGCTCGTCGAAGTCGAGGTCGATGTCGGGAGGTGAGATCCGCTCGGGGTTGAGGAACCGCTCGAAGATCAGGGAGTGCCCGATCGGGTCGAGGTCGGTGATCTGCAGGATGTAGGCCACCAGGGATCCGGTCGCCGAGCCCCGGCCCGGTCCAACGGAGATCTTCTGGCGCTTGGCCCACCGGACCAGGTCCCCGACGACCAGGAAGTAGCCCGGGAATCCCATCTGGGAGATCACGCCCAGCTCGTGCTCGACGCGATCGAGGTAGGGCTGGGTCATCCCCTCGGGGAACCGTTCCAGTGCGTAGCGCTCGACTTCGCGGCGCAGCAGCAGGTCTTCGGTCTCGCCCTCGGCCAGCGGGAACCGGGGCATCCGGTCGACCTCGGCGTAGACCTCCGCGTAGGACCCGACCCGCTCGGCGATCAGCAGGGTGGCGTCGGCGGCCCCCGGCACTTCGGTGTCCCAGTAGTCGCGCATCTCCTGCGCGGGCTTCAGGTAGTAACCCTCGCCTTCGAACTTGAACCGGTTCGGGTCATCCATCGTCTTGCCCGACTGCACGCACAGCAGCGCCTCGTGCGCCAGCGCCTGGTCCTGGGTCACGTAATGGCTGTCGTTGGTCGCCACCGGCGTCAGCCCGAGCTTGCGGCCGATCTCCAGCAGACCCTCGCGGACCGACCCCTCGATGGACAGGCCATGGTCCATCAGCTCGAGAAAGAAGTTGTCCGGGCCGAAGATGTCGCGGTAGTCGCTGGCAGCTTGCAGAGCCTGGTCGGTCTGGCCCAGGCGCAGCCGGGTCTGCACCTCACCGGACGGGCAGCCGGTCGTCGCGATGATCCCGCCGGCGTGCTCGGCGATCAGGTCACGGTCCATGCGGGGCTTGCGATAGGTGCCTTCGAACGAGGCCAGGCTCGACAGCCGGAACAGGTTGCGCAACCCGGTGGCGTTCTCCGCGAGCATCGTCATGTGCAGAAACGCACCCGCACCCGAGACGTCACCGCCCATGCCCGACTCGTCGGTGGAGCGCTGGTGCAGCTGACCCCAGAACACCGGCTTCTTGTGGTAGCGGCTGGCCGGTGCCACGTACGCCTCGATACCGATGATCGGCTTGATCCCGGCGCCCGTGGCCTTGCGGTAGAACTCCGCCGACGCGTACATGTTGCCGTGATCCGTCATCGCCACCGCGGTCATCCCCAGCCGCGCGGCCTCCGTGAACAGCGGACCGACCTTGGCCGCACCGTCCAACATCGAGTACTCGGTGTGCACGTGCAGGTGGACGAACGAGTCGGACAAGACTCTCCCTGGGGCGTTCAGCGCGGGCCTATCCGCAAGACGCCTGTGGTCGCTCAGGGTTGTCGCGCAGTCTCGGAGAGTTGAAGCGCTACTGCTCGAATCGAGTGTCTGTCGAACTCCCGAACTGGCAATAAAACATATATGTTATGGTGCCATCCCGCTGGCCGCGCGGCGGTTCGCCGAGCATGTCGTGGCACTGGACGGAAAGGACGGGAGATGACCGAGATGATTCCCTGGGAACGGCTGCGCGCCGAGGCTCTGGAGTCCGGTCAGGTAACCCATGATGCCTTGACACGTGCCCAGGTCGAGCAGGACGCCCATGTCGCCGGATACCGCTTGGCAGAGTTGCGCGCTAAGACCGGGATGACCCAAACTCAGTTGGCTGAGGCGATAGGGGTGAGCCAGGCTCGGGTCAGCGCGATGGAACGCGGCGACGTGGAAAGTCTCACGGTGGCCAGCGTGCGTGCCTACATCACTGCGTTGGGGGGCACGGTCAGGATCGTCGCGTCCCTAGACGACATCGACGTCACCCTCCGGCTTCCCGGCGACCCCCACCCAACCGCAGCCTGACGGCCGCAACCGCCCTGCGGGGACATCCTCGCGGACTGGCTGGGTGAAGCCCAGTTGGCTGAGCCGCGGGGGTGAGACAGACCCCCGGTCAGCACGTGCGTTTAACGGTGTCGCTGGCGGGAGACCAGCGCACCGAGGGCGGCGAGCACGGCGATCGCCAGGCCGATCCACAGCGCGATCGGGAGCAGCGCGCCGCCGTGGCCGTAGCCGGCCGTCGAGTTCCGGGACGCGGCGTTCACGCCGGCGCCGGGTGGTGCGGGGAGGGCACCGGGAGCCCCGTCCGGGCCGGTCGCAGGCGCCTCGGCTGGCGGAGCCTCGTCCACCAGGTGGCCGACCGGGCGACCGGGGGCAAGCGTGAAACCGTAGTTCAGCAGCCGGGCTGCTTGCTCCGACATCGACACCGGCCGCTGCTCGCCCCGCATCAACACCACGATCAGGCGCCGCCCGCCGCGCTGCGCGGCATCGAGCTGGGTATGCCGGGCGTCGTCGGTGAACCCGGTCTTGCCGCCCATCGCGCCGGGGTAGGTGCTGAGCAGCTTGTTGTCGTTGCTGACCACGAACCCGGGCCGGTTGCCGTAGCCGGGGAAGTTCGCTTGCTTGGTGCCCATCAGCTCGACCAGCAGCGGGCGGCGGAGCACCTGGCGAAACGCCAACGCCAGGTCGTAAGCTGACGCGCTCATGCCCGGGCCGTCCAATCCGGACGGGGTGGCGGCGCGGGTATCCAGCGCCCCCAGCCGGGCGGCCAACTCGTTCATCTGATCGACGGTCGCGGTGACCCCGCCCAGCTGACCGGCCAGGGCGTGTGCGGCGTCATTACCGGAGACCAGGAACAAGCCGGTGAGCAGCTGCCGGACGGTGTAGCGGCCGCCCGCGCCGATCCCGACGCGACTGCCGTCCTGGTCGGCGTCGGCTTGCGTGCCCACTACCACCCGGTTGGTCTGCAGTTGGTCGGCTGCCAGCAGAGCGGTGAACAGTTTCAGCGTCGAGGCCGGGCGGTTACGCGCGTGGGGATCCCTGGCGGCGAGCACGTCACCGGAGTTTGCATCAGCGATCAGCCAGGACATCGAGTTGATCCCCGCCGGCGGGTCGGGTGCACCGGGGGGCAGCACCAGCCCGCACTCGCCCATCCGTGGCCCGCCCACCGGACGGTCGGGAACCGACAGTGGCGGGGGAAGCGCACTGCCCGGAGTCGGGGCCTCTGAGGAGTCGACCGGTGGTGGCGGGGCGGTCTGCTGCGAGCACCCGGACTGCGCTGCGCTGGGGGCCGCGCCCAGCAGGGTCATCGCGCCGAGAACGACGACCAGCACAGTGAGTACTCGGGACCGGACCATCCGCACCGGGCGTAGGTTAGCCGGGCGGTGGGTGAGGATCCGGTAGGGGATGCTCATGAGGTGAACGATGATGGCACCGGTGACATCGACTGGGACGCACTTCGCAGCGCCGCGGTGCAGGCCGCAGCGCTCGGGTACTGCCCCTACTCGGGGTTGCAGGTGGGTGCGGCCGCGCTGTGCGACGACGGCCGGATTGTGACCGGCTGCAACGTGGAGAACGCCTCCTACGGGTTGTCGCTCTGCGCGGAGTGCATGATGGCGGGGCAGCTGCGACTGTCGGGTGGCGGCCGGTTCGTGGCGGTGGCCTGCCGCTCCGGCACCGGCGACTTGCTGATGCCGTGTGGACGTTGCCGTCAGGTGCTCCATGAGCTTGGCGGACCGAGCTGCCTGGTGGATACCGCGCACGGCATCCGCCCGGTCGGTGACCTGCTACCTGATGCCTTCAGCTTGTGAGTGAGTAACAGTGTTATAGCACTCAACGCCACTCACGAGGCGGCGTCGACCGCGACGCCGCCATCGTCGGCAGGCTCCGGCGCCTTGCGAGCGCGGACCCGTCGTTGGGCTGGGCGTGGCGGCGCGGGTGGGGTGGCGGATAGCGGCGCGGGCGCGCCGCCGCCCATGATGATCTCAGCGAAGGTCGCCATCGCCTCGTCCAGCTGTGCGGTGTAACGCGTCTCGGACTCTTGGTTGGCCTGGCGGACCAGGCCGGACAGCGAGTCCAGGTCGGGGCGGTGGGCCAGCGCGCCATCCAGCGCCCCTAGGCGCTCGGTCACCGAGCCGATCCGGCCACCGACGCCTTCTTCCAGCGCATCGAGCCGGGTGGACAGGACCTCGAGCCGCTGGGTAACCGATTCCAGCGCACCCGCCAGCGACTCCTGCACGCCCTTGTCGACCTCGTCGAGCCGGCTCCGCAGCCCCGTCTCGGTGCTTCCGATCTGCTCGCGTACCGGCCCGTGCACGGCGGCGGGCAGCCCGTCGAGCCTGGCGTCCTGCCGGTCGAGGTGGTGATCCAGGTCATCGATCCGCTTGTGCAAGCCGGCGATCCGGTCCTCCAGACCGTCCATCCGGCCGGCGACGCCCTCGAATCGGCCGGCCATCCCGTCCAGCCGTCCCCCCAGCTCGGCGAACGGTGTGGCCAGCTTGTCCACGATCGACTCGACCGCCCGGCACAGCCCGGCGATAACGCTGTCCTGGGCTTCCAGCTTCGACAGTGCTTCATCGACCCGTTCGGCCAGCACACTGACCTCGGTGCGGTCCGGCATCTCCGAGAGCCGCTTGCGCACCGAGCCCAGCGACTCCAGCGGAGCCAGCCGGGCGTGGATCTCGTCCAGCGCATCGAAGATCTGCTGCTGCTCGCTGTCGCGGATCTCGGCGGCGCGCACGAGCATGCTGCGCATCCGATCGAAGGATTGCGTCGCTGTGTTGGTCACGGGCTTTGCCTTCGCTAAGGGGAACGGACCGATCCTGGTGGGCGCGAATCCTAGCCATCCCGCCGGCGGCTACAGCAACCGGGAGACCACGCTGTGCAGTGGTGATCCGCCAGCGGTCGCAGAATGCGGCGGGGGGTATTCAGTGCACGTGTAGCCGGTCTTCGAAACCACCGACGAGGACCCGCCAGGACGCCGCTTCGGCGTCGAAGGGCGCGCTGGGCGCCAGCCGGGTCGGGTCCGGCCGGACCAGGAAGGAGACCAGCCAGCCCAGCGGTTCGGAACTGGCCAGCGCCTTGTCCGCGGCGTCGGATCCAGCCCACTGTTCGGCGTCGGTGATCAGTTCCACGGCCAGTTCGAGCTGCCCGGGATCCACCGTCTCGGGGCCGCCGCCGAGGTCGTCGGCCAGGCCGGCGAGCACGTAGCTGTTGCCGTCGTCGACCGCCACCGCCAGTTCGCGGTCCTGCGCGCGTTTGGTCACCTGCGGCCAGGTGGACACCGCGTCGAGGTCGTGGCCCTGCGGGTGATCGGTGAGGTAGCGGACCAGCGCGCGCGGCGAGGTGAAGACGTCGATGCGCCCGCTGCTGCCGAGAAAGACCGGCGCGTCGTCGAGGTAGCAGCGCAGCGTGTAGTGATCGCCCAGGTCGCTGATGATCCGGATCGGGTCGATGCCGACCTCTGACCAGAACGTCAATGCGGGATCGCCGGCGATCTCACCTGCCGCCACGGCCTGCGCCTCGACGACGGACTGCTCCTCGGACGCTTGGGCCTCGGACAGTTCCGTCTCCGCCGCGTCCAAGGCCGCCGCGTCGACCTCGGGACTGCGAATCACCCCATCGACGGCATCGATCACCTCGTCCCACCGCTGCGCGATCACGTCACACAGCGCATCCCAGTGCCGCTTGCCGTCCCGGCCGCCGAAGGCCAGCGGGCCGCCGTCGAGCATGGAGAACCCGGCAGTGGAGTCGAGCACATCTGCGACCACGTCCAGACCGCAGACATCGGCCAGTGAGCGTGCGATGGACACCACGTCGGCGAGCTCGCCGATCACCCAGGTATCCGGCGACTGCGCGACCAGCTCGGGCACTCCGACCAGGTCGTAACGGCGGGTGTCCACCGGCCGCAGGTCAGCCGCGGGCAACCGCGGTACCAGGGGCCAGGCCGGATGGTCGGCCAGGTCGTGGACACCGGTGGTACGCACGAAACCGACCAGTTCCGCGACGCTGGCGAAGGCGAACAGATTCTCGTCGTCGCCCAGGAACGCCTCCCATTCCTCACCGTCGGCGCGCCAGCGCGGCGCCCACAGCGTCACCAAGTCCCCAGCGGTCACCGAGAGCTCGATCGGCACAATGTCCGCAGCCATGCGCGGCAGCGTAATCCCCGGGTCAGCGCCCGGTCCGCCAGCCGTCGAGGTTGGCGCGGATCGCGGTCTCGAACAGCTCACCGGGGGCCCCGGCGCCAGCCGGTATCGCGCAGCCCAGCTCCAGTGACACCAGGCCGTGCACGTTGGCCCACAGTGCGGTGGCGATGCGCATCGGGTCGGCGTCGCGCAGCTGACCCGCCGCGACCGCCCTGCGCACCGCGTCGAGCAGTGGGGCGAAGGTGGCCTCGGCATGTCCGTAATCCTCCGGAGCGGGCTCGAAGCCGGGCACTGGGGAACCGAACATCACCGCGTACAGATGTGGGTCGGCCAGCGCGCTGGCCCGGTAGGCGTGGCCGAGTGCGAGGAGGTCGGCCAGCGGATCGTCCGACGGTGTCACCAGGTCCAGATGGGCCGCGAACCTGGTGAACGCTTCGACGAACAGGCCCCGAAGGATCCCCGGTTTTCCGCCGAACAGGGCGTACACCGCGCTGGTCGAAGTACCCGCAGCGGCAGCGAGCCGGCGCAGGCTCAGCGCGTCCGGACCCTCGGTGGTGAGCAGCGTCCCCGTGACGTCCAGCAAACGGATCCGCAGGGCATCGTCGTGCAATTTCGGTCTGGCCACTTGACGACTCTATCGCAACAGTGTTCTATAACAGTGTTCGCAATCCAAGGAGAACATCATGAGCTGGACGTATGATGCCGGCGGGGCCTTGGGGAATCGCTCCTCGTCCGGCGACACCGCGCACGCCGTTGTCATCGGCGCCAGCATGGCCGGTTTGCTGACCGCGCGGGTGCTCGCCAACCACTTCGCGCGGGTGACCATCGTCGAGCGCGACGCGCTGAGCGACAGCGCCCAGACTCGCAAGGGTGTCCCGCAGGGGCGCATGCTGCATGCGCTGATGCCCCGGGGCCTGCAGATCGTCGAGCGGCTGTTCCCCGGCTACTGCCACGAGCTGGAGGCCGCCGGGGCGGTGCCCGTCTGCATCCCCACTGACTCGCTCATCCTGACGCCCGCTGGCTGGCTGCCCCGTCAGGTCGCCGGGTGGCCCATGTTGTCGGCCAGCCGGCCGCTGTTCGAGTGGGCCGTGCACCGGCGGCTGAAGGAACTGCCGGGTGTGACGATCCTCGATCGCCACGACGTGGCGGCGCTGCTGACCTCGTCCGACGGTCGGCAGGTCACCGGCGTGACGCTACGTCGGCTAGATGAAGTGGGCACTCACCAGCTCAACGCAGACCTCGTAGTCGACGCCAGCGGCCGCGGCTCCCGTGCTTCGGTCTGGCTCTCAGAGGGTGGTTACGGCGCGCCGGCCAAGACGCAGGTTGACCCGAACATCGCCTACGCCTCCCGGATCTACCGCATCCCAGACGGGTTCAGCGCGGACTGGAAGGTGGTGATGCTGACTTCCAAACCGCCGTCGATGCCGTGCACCGGCTACCTGTTCCCGATCGAGGACGGCCAGTGGATGGTGGCGCTAATGGGAGCCGCCGGGCAGCATCCGCCCACCGACGAGGCCGGTTTCGCCGCCTTCACCCGCAGCCTTCGCCACCCGGTCATCGCGGACGTGCTGGCGGCGGCCGAGCCGGTCACCCCGATCCGAGGCTACCGCGGCACGTCCAACCGGCAGTGGCACTTCGAGCGCATGCCCCGCTGGCCGGAGCGGTTCGTCGTGCTCGGTGACGCTGTCTGCGCGTTCAACCCGATCTACGGCCAAGGCATGAGTACGGCTGCCGTCGCCGCCGAGACCTTGGATGCCTGCTTGCGCGAGCAACGGCACCGGCGCCCCGTTGAGGACCTCGACGGCTTGGCCCGCCGCTTTCAGCGCCGGCTGGCCCGCCGCAACGCCGACCCGTGGATGTTGTCAACGGGGGAGGACCTGCGCTACCCGACCACCACGGGCATGCCCGTGACCGCCGCAACGCGGCTGCTGCACCGTTACCTCGACGAAGTTGGGGTCACCGCTACGCGCGACCTCGCCACTGCCCACACCTTCGCAAAGGTGATAGTCATGCTGGCCCGCCCAACGTCGCTGTTCGCCCCACGGGTCCTCGCCGCTGTGGCCCGGACCCTGCGAACCCCGACCCGAGCCGATAGCGACGATTTTTCCCCGAAGTCCGCGTCGCCGGGCCGTCCGGTCGTGCCGGTAGCCCGCTGATGACTGCCAGCGAGCAGCTCGTATCGGTCAGCACTGCGGCGGTCACCGTCGACGGGGTCCGCAGTCCGTACCTCCAGGCCGGGCCAACCGACACCGCTGAGGCGGTCGTGTTCGTGCACGGCAATCCGGGTCCGGCGGCCGACTGGCGGCGCCTGGTCGCCCGCACCGGCGCGTTCGCCCGTGCGGTCGCGCCCGACCTGCCGGGCTACGGGGACGCCGACAAACCCGATCGCTTCGCCTACACCGTCGACGGTTACGCCCGCCATCTCGGCCGGATCCTCGACCAGCTCGACATCGGCCGTGCCCACCTGGTGTTGCACGACTTCGGCGGCCCGTGGGGTCTGACCTGGGCGGCCGAGCACCCGGACCGGTTCGCCAGTGTCACCCTGGTCAACTGCGGTGTGCTGCGCGACTACCGCTGGCACTACCTGGCCCGCATCTGGCGGACCCCGGTGCTCGGTGAGGCCTTCATGCGAATGAGTACCTTCCCGGCGGTGCGGCTGCTGTTGCGCCACGGCAACCCGCGTGGGTTGCCGCTCGATGTGCTCCGGCGCATGTACCGCGACTACAAGGATCCCGCTGTCCAACTCGCCGTGCTGCGGCTCTACCGCGCCACCGACCTCGCAGAAGGCGCAGAGCAGCTGCACCACCGATTGCGGTCGCTTGATCGCCCGGCGCTGGTCGTGTGGGGGGCCCGCGACCCGTACCTGCCGGTGCGCTACGCGCAACGCCAACGCGAGACCTTCCCTCGCGCCGAGGTGGTGCTGCTCCCCGACAGCGGCCATTGGCCGATGATCGACCACCCGGTGGCCGTCGAACAGCCCGTGCTGAAGTTCCTCCGCGCGATGTTTGGCGCATTTTAGAGCCGGGTGATTAGCGAGCGCAGAAGGGTGCCCATTCGGGTGGCGGCGGTGGCGGCGGTGGTGAGGATGTCTTCGGGGTTCAGGGGGGCTGGGGTTTGGCCGGCGGCTAGGTTGGTGACCAGTGAGATGCCCAGCACTTCGGCGCCCTCGGCGCGTGCGGCGATCGCCTCCAGGACGGTGGACATCCCGACCAGCTGCGCTCCCAGCATGCCCAACATGCGGATCTCGGCCGGTGTTTCGAAGTGCGGACCGGGGACCCCGGCGTAGACGCCTTCGACCAGGCGCGGGTCGATCTCCCGTGCCAGCGCGCGCAACCGGGGTGAGTAGGTGTCGGTGAGGTCGACGAACCGGGGCCCGACCAGCGGGGAGGTCGCGGTGAGATTGAGGTGGTCGGAGATCAGCACCGGCTGGCCGACCGCCAGGCCTTCGGCGATGCCGCCAGCCGCGTTGGTGAGCACCACCACCCGCGCTCCCGCGGCACAGGCGGTGCGCACCCCGTGCGCCACCTGCGCCGCGCCATGGCCTTCGTAGCCATGCGTGCGACCGAGCAGCACGAGGACCCGGCGCTTCCCTCGGGCCCCGCTGAGCTGCACCGACCGGGCCGTCCCGGCGTGCCCGATGACCTGCGGCGTCACGAACCCCGGCAGCGAGGCGACCGGGATCTCGACCGCGGGTGCACCCAACACGTCAGCCGCGGCGCGCCAGCCGCTGCCCAGCACCACCGCGACGTCGTGCGCGGGCGCCCCGGTGCGTTCGGCCAGCACCGCGGCGGCATCTCGGGCCAGCTGTGCCGGGTCAGTCACGACCGGCAGCCTAGGGTCACATCACCGTTGAGCTACGGGCCGGGAGCGAACTCCGCCACCACCGGCTCGAACAGTTTCATCCGCCCCGCGCCCTCGCGCTCGGTCGGCACGGTGACCGAGACCATCCACAGGTCTGCCTTCACTGGGAGCAGCCGTAGATAGGTGGTGCGGCGCAGCTCACCGCCCTCCTGGGTGCGGAACGTGGTTTCCAGCGCACCGCCGGACAGGTTCTCTCGCTGGGTCTCGACGAGCTCGGGCACTGCCTGCGCCAGTCTGCGCAGGTAGCCGGTCAGGTATTGGTCGACACCGACACCGGCCAGCGCGCCGGTGAGCCGCTCCACGGCGATGACCTCCGAGCCGTCCGGAGAGACGAAGCGCGCCAAGGTGTCCGGGCTCGGTCCGAGCGCCCGTTGCTCGAGGAACTCCGGCCAGTCCTGCGCCACGGTGATCGTGAACCGGGCCGGCGGGGCGCCGTCGGGCTCGGGGATCTGAATCGCTCTGGGAGTGAGCACCACGTCATCCGGGCTCGGGCCCACCGCGGCATGGGCGCCCAGTTTGGGCACGGGTGCCCGGCCGACGGCCACCCGGACGGCCCCGAAGCCGGTGATCGCGGCGCCGCAGAACAGCACCGCGGCCAGGATCCACACGATTGCTCTGCGTGTGGCGCCGGTGTCTTTGCCTCGACGTGCCGCGGCGTGGCCCTTGGCGGTGTGCGGCTCAACGCCCGGTGCCACGGCGAAGGGCAGCGGGCCTGGGTCAGTTGCGAGCTGCCCGGTCCGTCGGTGGGGCGTCTCGGCGGGCGCCGCTGGGCTGTTGTCCGCCACCCGCCTCGGGGCGCTCAGAGGGGCGTCCACCGGCGCGAGAGGGCCGGTGGTCTCGGCGGCGCGCATCGCTGATCGGTGATCAGCCGACTCGGGTGGCGCCCCCAGCAGCTGGCGCACCTGCGATAGTGGAATCCGGCGTGTCGGGTCCTTGACCATCAACCCGCTGATCACCTTGGCGAGCGGTCCAGAACATGACGCCGTGGGCACCTCGTCGTGCACCACCGCGGCCACCGTCGCCATCGCGGTGCCCGCGTCGTAGGGGGGCCTGCCCTCGACCGCGGCGAACAGCGTCGCGCCGAGCCCCCACAGGTCTGCCGCGGGGTTGATCGGCCCACCGGAGGCGATCTCCGGAGCGATGTAAGCCGGGGAGCCCAGCATCAGACCGGTAGCGGTCAACGTCTGATCGGCTGGATTGCGGGCGATTCCGAAGTCGGTGAGCTTGATCCGGCCGTCGTGTGCCATCAGGACGTTGCCGGGTTTGACGTCGCGGTGGGTGATGCCCGCGGCGTGCGCGGCCTGCAGCGCGGCGGCTACCGCGGCCCCGATCGCGATCACCCGATGCGGCGGCAGCGGACCGTCGCGCA
The DNA here is from genome assembly GCA_036266995.1 of Pseudonocardiaceae bacterium. Classification (GTDB taxonomy): domain Bacteria; phylum Actinomycetota; class Actinomycetes; order Mycobacteriales; family Pseudonocardiaceae. Next base: position 47,321 of record DATAWX010000165.1, read on the forward strand.
ACAACTCCGCCAGGCTGGCCGACGCCACCAGTTCCATCACCACGAAGGGCGCGGCGCCTTCCCGGGCCACGTCGTAGAGGGTCACCACGTTGGGGTGCGATAGCGCGGCGATCGCTCTGGCCTCCCGCAACGACCGCTCGCGCAGCGCGTCCGCCTCGGCGTCCGGGATGCCGGGCGGCAGCAGCACCTCCTTGACCGCGACCGGGCGCCCGAGTACTTCGTCGTGCGCGGACCACACCGTGCCCATGGTTCCCCGGCCCAGCACCGCGCCGAGCCGGTAGCGCCCGGCCACCAAGCGGGGTGCGGCGTTGGTCACGGCACCATGATGCCCTGCGTCGTGGTCACCGCCTGCGTGTGTATACAGATGTGGTGGCCGATGATACATCCCCGAACACCGCCCCGAAGACGGCGCAGTCGGGCTTCGTGGTCAAGCCGGTGTATCACGCGGCGGACGTCGCGGACGGGTTGGCGCAGCGGCTGGGCGAGCCGGGGGAGTTCCCGTTCACCCGTGGCGTGTATCCCGGCATGTACACCCAGCGTCGATGGACGATGCGCCAGTACGCCGGCTACGGCAGCGCCGTCGAGTCCAACGCCCGCTACCGGCAGCTCCTGCGGGCCGGGCAGACCGGTCTGTCGGTGGCGTTCGACCTGCCCACGCAGATGGGATATGACTCCGACGAGGCGATCGCGCATGGCGAGGTCGGCAACGTCGGCGTCGCCATCGACTCGATCGACGACATGCGGACGCTGTTCGACGGGATCCCGCTGGATGAGGTGTCCACCTCTATGACGATCAACGCCCCCGCGAGCGTGCTGCTGTTGCTCTATCAATTGGTGGGTGAGCAATACGGGGTGCCGGGCTCGAAGCTGACCGGGACGATCCAGAACGACGTGCTCAAGGAGTACATCGCACGGGGTACCTATATCTACCCGCCGGCGCAGTCCCTGCGGCTCACCGCGGATATCTTCGCCTATTGCCAGGCCGAAATCCCGCACTGGAACACCATCTCGATCTCGGGCTATCACATGGCCGAGGCGGGTGCGAACCCGGCGCAGGAGATCGCCTTCACGCTGGCCAATGGGGTCCAGTACGTGCAGGCCGCGCTGGACGCCGGGATGGTTGTCGACGAGTTCGCGCCGCGGTTGTCGTTCTTTTTCGTCTCCCGCACCACGCTGCTGGAGGAGGTGGCCAAGTTCCGGGCCGCCCGGCGAATCTGGGCGCGAATGATGCGGGAGCGCTTTCATGCGCAACACCCCAGGTCGCTGATGCTGCGATTCCACGCCCAGACCGCCGGCGTGCAGCTCACCGCGCAGCAGCCCGAGGTCAACATGGTCCGGGTGACCGCGCAGGCGATCGCCGCGATCTTCGGCGGCGCCCAGTCGTTGCACACCAATGCCTACGACGAGGCGATCGCGCTGCCCACTGAAAAGGCCGCCCGGCTGGCCCTGCGGACCCAGCAGGTGCTGGCCTACGAGACCGATCTGACCTCCACGGTGGATCCCTTCGCCGGCTCCTACGCGGTCGAGGCGATGACCGATGAGGTGGAGGCCGCGGCGGTGGCGTTGATCGAAAAAGTCGACGAACTGGGTGGGGCGGTGCACGCTATCGAGGCCGGTTTTCAGAAATCTGAGATAGAGAAAACCGCATACCGAACCGCGATGGAGATCGACTCCGGTAACCGGGTGGTGGTCGGGCTCAATCGTTACCGGCTCACCGCCGAGGACCATTACCAGCCGCTGCGGGTGGATCCGGCGATCGAGGACAGTGCCCGGAAACGGCTTGCCGCCCTACGCTCGTCGCGATCCCTAGTGCAGGTCGATCGGGCCCTGGAGGAGCTTCGAGGCGCCGCCAAGGACACCGTCGGCAACGTGCTTTACCCGATGAAGCGAGCGCTTGCCGCCCGAGCCACGGTGGGTGAGGTGTGTCACGCGCTGCGCGACGTCTGGGGTACCTACGTGCCTCCGGACGGGTTCTAAGCCGAGGCGGTGAATCACCGTCCGCGACTGATAGGCACAATGTCTCAACGCCGCCAGGCGTCAGCGACCGCCGCGGGAGGTGCTGGGTGACATTGCTGGGTTCCGGTCTGCTCCCTTCGGTCGGAGCGCCGCTGGACATGGCCGCCGGTCGAGGCCCGTCGTGGCTGGATAGGTGGCTGTCGAGCCGTGGCGCCGACCTGGTCGCCTGGCGCAGACATGTCCACGCCAATCCGGAACTCGCTTACCAGGAACAGGGCACCACCGCGCTGATCTCCGAGTACCTCAGCGGCGCCGGTCTGGCGCCCACGCTGCTGCCCGGTGGCACCGGTCTGATCTGTGACGTCGGCGCCGGTTCGCGCTGTGTCGCGCTGCGCGCCGACATCGACGCGCTGCCCATCTCCGAGGCCACCGGGTTGCCGTTCGCTTCCACTGTGGACGGCAGGATGCACGCCTGCGGGCACGACGCGCACACCGCGATCCTGATCGGCGCAGCGCTCGCGCTGGCGTCGGCTCCGGCGCTGCCCGGCCGGATCCGGGTGATCTTCCAGCCGGCTGAGGAAGTGATGCCCGGCGGTGCACTCAACGTGCTCGCCGCCGACGGTCTGTCCAGTGTGGACCGGATCTTCGCCCTGCACTGCGATCCCCGGTTGGAAGTCGGCCGGGTGGGCACCCGGGTGGGGCCGATCACCTCGGCGTCGGACCTGCTCGAGCTACGGCTGTCGTCGCCCGGGGGGCATACGGCGCGCCCGCACCTCACCGCCGATCTGGTGCACGCCCTCGGAACCGTGGTCACTGGCTTACCTTCGCTGCTGTCCCGGCGGGTCGACCCGCGTTCGGGCACCGTGCTCGTCTGGGGGGCGGTGCAGGCCGGCGAGGCCGCGAACATCGTGCCGCAGGAGGGGCTGCTTCGTGGCGTCCTGCGCACCGGGGACCGCAGGATCTGGGCTGATCTGGAGCCACTGGTCCGCGAGCTGGCCACCGCTCTGCTGGCGCCTACCGGGGTGGGTTTCGACCTGCGTCACGTCCGCGGCGTGCCGCCGGTGGTCAACGAGGCGGTCAGCACCGAGTTGCTGCGCGCCGGTGTCGCCGCGGCACTGGGTGGGGCTGCTGTGGCTGCCACCGAGCAGTCCTCCGGTGGCGAGGACTTCGCCTGGTACCTCGAGCATGTGCCTGGATCGATGGGCCGCCTTGGCGTCTGGGCGGGTGACGGTGCGCAGCGCGATCTGCACCAGTCCACCTTCGACCTTGACGAACGCGCGCTGCCGCTCGGTGTGCGGGTCATGGTGCACACCGCGCTGGCCGCCCTCAGCTGACCGCCAGCTACTGAGTAAATGAGCGCGGAGTGACTCTAGGTGGTCACGCGTGCGGAAGGCGCTTCGCCCGAGAGTGGACAGTGAGTTATCCGACATTATTCTCTGTAGCCGGGTTGCGCGAACGCTAGGTACTCATCGTCGGTGTTCCCTGGTAGTAAACCTACGAGCTCCTGCGGGTGCGGCCGCACACCGGGTGCAACCGGCTCGCCACCCAGCGGATACCGGACCGCACCACAGCGACGTCCAGACCCGTGCGCTCACCAACGGCATGGCGGCTCACCAGCGACGGTGCGGGTCGGAGGGCGGCTGGCAAGGCCACACGGCGTCGAGTACTTCGGTACGAAGTCGCCGAGATCTCGGTAACTCCGCACCGCCGGCTAGGTAGCCGAAAAACGGCCTCAAAGCATAGGTGGCGGTATGCGAAATTAGGTGGCGAATGGATGTTGTCAGGTGGCCTCCCGCTCGTCAGAGTATGTATTAGCCAAATCGGCGGATGAAGTCGAAGAGGCACTTCTGTTCCCGGCCCACTGTGGGCAATTCCAAGGAGGATATGCATGTCTGACGCATTGAGCTTTGCCGACATTGATGGCCAGCACGTGGAGCTGCTCCCGGCTCGTACCGTCATGTCCATGTTCCGCGCTTGCGGCTGCGGTGGCGGCGGCGAGGAAGGCGGCAATGGCGGTACCGGTGGTAACGGTGGCTCCGCGCAGGGCGGCCTCGGCATCAACGTTCTGAGTGGCCTCGGCGTCCTGGGTACTGGCACCGCCAGTGCTGGTGACGCGACCGGCGGCGGCGGCGGCAACGCTAACGGCGGCGGCGCCTGAGTCACGGCAGCTGAATAAGCCGGATATCACTTGCGGTGCTGTTTGCTAGGGAACGGCACTGTCAATAGCCGGTGGCAACGCTGAAGGTGGTACTGGGGCAGCCGACTACCCTCCAGTCGTGCAGTACCACCGCGCGATGACCGATCGCGTGCAATGCCGCCGGCACTGAAAGGGTGGCCGCAATGCGGCCACCCTTTCAGATTTTTCCCGGTAGGCAGAGAGAAGTCAGGGGCCGATGCCCGCGCAGGGGCGGCTGCGCAATTCGGCGACGTAGTCCTCCGGGGCACCAGCCGTCTCAGCGGCGTCGGCGATGACGCCGAGGTAGCGCGCCGACGGCAGTCCGCCTTCGTAGGCGTCCAGAACGTAGAGCCAGGCGAGCGTCGAGCCGTCGAGTGTGTGCACCCGCAGTTTCAACTTCTTGTGCAGCCCGAAATCCTCGCCTTCCCATCGGTCGAGCAGTATCTCGTCTTCCGGGGTCACGTCGTAGATGACGACGAACACCTGAGACTCGGGGTCTTCGACGACCGTGGCCAGGGCCCCTTCCCAGCCGAGGTCCTCGCCGCCGAAAGTCAGCCGCCACCCGATCAGCCAACCCGTCATCGCCGTCGGCGAGTGCGGCGCGCGCTGCATCATCTGGGCGGGATCCATGTTGGACCCATAGGCGGCGTAGAGCGGCACGCGCGATAGCGTAGCCGCCACGCGATGGGTCCCAGCGTGCCCGCCACCGCCATCGTTTACGCCCTGTTCACGGGTATGTGCACTGAGCGTGTTGAGAATGAGGCAACCGCTGGCGTGCCCACACGTCTTACGAGGTATCAGGCCGACAGGAGGAGGTTGCGGATGCGGATTGTTGCTTGTGGGCTGATCGCTGGCGCGGCCCTGTTGGGTGGTGCCCCGATGGCCATGGCCGATGCGCCCGGCGGCAGAACCAGTGCGGACAGTCAGGCAGCGCCGCAGGCCGAGGTGAGCATGCTGGCGGTGTCTCTCACCGTGGGTGGTGCGGTGGCGATGGCAGGGTCCGGTGTGGCGCTGGTGCTGACCCGGCGTCGCACAGTCAGCCGTCCACCCAGTCAAACGTCCGGGTGACCGCTCTTCGCCACTGGCGATAGAGCTCCTCGCGTCGCTGCGGGTCCATCGTCGGATCCCACCGCCGGTCGGCCACCCAGTTGGCCCGGATCTCCGCCTCGCCCGACCAGAAGCCGACCGCGAGACCAGCGGCGTAGGCGGCGCCCAGCGCGGTGGTCTCGCTGATCACGGGCCGGATCACCGGGACGCCCAGAATGTCCGCCTGGAACTGCATGAGCAGCTCGTTGCCTACCATCCCGCCATCCACTTTCAGCGAGGTCAACGTGGCGCCACCGCTGGCTGAGCCGGCAATCCAGCCGCAGTCGGCGTTCATCGCGTCGAGGATCTCCCGGGATTGGAACGCGGTGGCTTCCAGCACCGCCCTCGCCAGGTGGCCCCGGTTGACGTAGCGGGTCAGCCCGACGATGGCGCCACGCGCGTCGGCGCGCCAGTGTGGGGCGAACAACCCGGAAAACGCCGGAACGAAGTAGGCGCCACCGTTGTCGGCGACGGTAGCCGCCAGCTGTTCGATCTCCGCCGCCGACGAGATCATGCCCAGGTTGTCCCGCAGCCACTGCACCAGTGACCCGGTGACCGCGATCGAGCCCTCCAACGCGTACACCGGGTTCTGCGACCCGATCTTGTAGCACACCGTGGTGAGCAGCCCGTTGCCGCTGCGCACCTTGTCGGTGCCGGTGTTGAGCAGCATGAAGTTACCGGTGCCGTAGGTGTTCTTGGCGTCCCCGGCGGATAGGCAGGCCTGCCCGAACATCGCCGCCTGCTGGTCACCGAGGATGCCGGCGATGGGCACCCCGGCCAGCACCGCGGGCTTGCGGACCGTCCCATACATCTCTGACGACGAGCGGATCTGCGGCAGCATCGACAGTGCAACGCCCATCTCGTCGGCGATGCCCTCGTCCCAGCCCAAGGTGTCCAGATCCATCAGCAGGGTCCGCGACGCGTTGGTGGCGTCGGTGAGGTGCAGCCCGCCAGTCATGTTCCAGAGCAACCAGGTGTCGATGGTGCCGAAGCACAGTTCGCCGTTGCGCGCCCGCTGCTGGGCGCCGTCCACCTGGTCGAGGATCCAGCGGATCTTGGGGCCGGAGAAGTAGGTGGACAACGGCAGGCCAGTGCGATGCTGGTACCGGCTCGCGCCGGTGGACCCACCGAGGTCGGCGCACAACCGGGCGGTGCGAGTGTCCTGCCACACGATCGCGTTGTAGACAGGTTCGCCGCTGAGCCGGTCCCAGACCACCGCCGTCTCCCGCTGGTTGGCGATGCCCACCGCAGCGATGTCCCCGGCGGTCAGGTTGGCTTTGGCCAGTGCCCCGGCCGCAACATCGCGGGTATTCGCCCAGATCTCCAGCGGATCATGTTCCACCCAGCCGGCCTGTGGATAGTGCTGCCGGTGTTCCCGCTGGTCGGCGCTGACGATCCGACCGTCGTGATCGAAGATCATGCAGCGGGTGGACGTGGTGCCCTGGTCGATCGCCGCGACGTACTGGTTCATCGACCCTGGACGCTAGCGGGTTGCCGCTGGCATCCAACGGATGGGGAGCGGCCATCCTCTGTTCTCCTCCGCAGCACCCGCCTGCTACCTCGGTCAATTCTGATTCGGGTGACCGCCGTCCGATCCGTCACGTTATGGGCCCGGGCCGGGCTGGAGGGACGGATGGAACGCTTCGCCGAGGTGGTGCTGCGGCACCGCGGTGCGGTGGTCCTGCTCTGGCTCGTGCTGCTGGTGGCCGGGGTAGCTGCCGCGGGCGGGCTCAGCGACCGGCTCAGCTTCGACTTCTCGTTACCCGGTCAGCCCGGCTACGAGGCTGAGCAGCGGCTGGTCGCCAGCTACGGCGTCAGCTCGGCCGACACCCTCGTCCCGGTGATCACTGTGCCCGACGGCCAGACCGTGCAGAGTCGTCGCGCCGACGTAACCGCGGTGTTCGACACCGTCCGCGGGAAGCTGCCTGCGCTGCGAGTCGTGGACCTGGCCAGCACCGGCAACGACACCTTCGTCTTCGACGGCGGCCGCAGGACGTTCGGATTGGTCCAAGGCGCGGCGCCCACCGGCTTCGGGCCGGGCACCGAGGTGGCCCTGGCTCCCGTGCTGAAGCAGGCTGCGGCTGAGCGAGGCCTGCAGTCCGGGCTGACGTCTTATGCCATGCTTTCCGCCGGCGGCGGCAGCTCGGGACCCAGCGTGCTGGTGGAGACCCTGCTCGGCGCGGTGGGTGCGCTGGTCGTGCTCACCTTCGTCTTCGCGTCATTCTTGGCGCTGGTGCCGCTGGTCATCGCGGCGGTCTCGATCCTCACCACGTTTCTGCTCGTGCTGGGACTGACCGAGCTGACCGCGGTGAGCTTCGTCGTGCAGTTCCTCATCTCGCTCGTCGGGCTCGGCGTGGCCATCGACTACTCCTTGCTGCTGGTCTCGCGCTGGCGCGAGGAACGAGCTCACGGCCACGACAATCGGTGCTCACCCTGCTACCGGCTCTGCTGTGCAGCGTCGGCCCGCGCCTGGACCGGCCGCGGATCCGGCAGGAGGGGATCGCCTCGCGCGGCTGGTCGGCGTGGTCGCGCGCCATCGTGCACCGGCGGTGGCTCGCGGCCGGTGCCGCGCTGGTGGACGTGCTGCCCCGCACCGAGACCGTGGACAGCGACGGCACCGCAGTGGTCGAGGCCGTGCACGCCGCGGTGCGCACGGCCTCCGGCGCTGACGTCGGCGTCACCGGTTCGGGCGCCGCCGTGATGGACTACTCCAGCGCCGTCTACGACAACTTCCCCTATGTGCTGCTCATCATCGCCGCCATCACGATCGTGGCGCTGGCACGCACGTTCCGCTCGGTGCTGTTGCCGGTGAAGGCCGTGGCGCTGAATCTGGTGTCGTTGGCCGCGGTGTTCGGCTCGGTGGTGTTCTTCTGGCAGCAGGGCCACGGGTCGCACGCGGTGTTCGGCGTCGCGCCCACCGGCGCCATCTCGTTCTGGCTGCCAGTGATCATTTTCGCGTTCCTGTTCGGGCTGTCCATGGACTACGAGGTGTTCATCCTGGCGAGGATGCGCGAGGAGTACGACGCCACGGGATCGACCTCGGCCGCGGTGATCAGCGGCCTGGCCGCACCGGGCGCCTGGTTACCTCGGCCGCGCTCATCCTGTTCTTCTCCTTCGCCGCGCTGGCCTCGGCCCCCGGCACCGACATCAAGGTGCTCGGCACCGCTCTCGGGGCAGGCATCCTGATCGACGCGCTGGTGGGGACGCCGGTGACGTTGATCGATACCGTGGGCCGGCAGGTTGCCGTGGTCCGCACCGGCCCGGACGGCTCCTACCGGATGGCGGTGCCCACTGGCGTATACCTGCTGGTCGCCTCCGCTATCGGGCACCACCCGGGCGCATTCGTCGTCACGGTGGCCGACCGCCCCGTAGGGCACGAGTTCGTGCTCCCGGACCTCGATTCCGCCAACACCCGGCTGTCGCGACCTGCGGGGCGGTCAGTGTCCGCACCCGCCCGCTCGGGACCTTGACTCCGCTGCGATGAGACCCACTTTTCGGGTCGCCGCGATCCGGGAAGTTCCTATCCCATGGGCAACCAACTGCTTGGGCGGCGATCTGTGGTCGGCTGGCCCGCCGTCGCTCTCATCGGGGCGGCTTTCGCGATCACCATGCTGGGCACCACGCTTCCCACGCCGCTGTATCCGCTTTACGAGAAAGCGTTCGGCTTCGGCGAGCTGATCACCACGGTGGTCTTCGCCGCCTACGCGGTGGGGGTCACGGCCGCCCTGCTGGTGTTCGGGCGTTGGTCGGATCAGCTGGGCAGGCGACCGATGCTGCACGCGGGTCTGGCCCTGTCCGGTCTTTCCGCCATCGTGTTTCTGCTGGCAGGAGACCTGGGTTGGCTCGTCGTCGGCCGGGTGCTGTCCGGTCTGTCGGCCGGCATCTTCACCGGGACGGCGACCGCGACGATCGTCGACCTTGCTCCGGATCACGGCAAGGCACGGGCGAGTCTGATCGCGGCGGCGGTGAACATGGGTGGCCTCGGCGCGGGGCCGCTGCTGTCCGGGATCCTCGCGCAGTACGCCCCGCTGCCGCTGACCCTGTGCTTCGCCGTCGATCTGGTGCTCGTCATGGTCGCCGTGGCCGGCATTCACGCCGTCGGCGAGCCGGTGCGCCGCGCCGACACGCCCCGCCTGCGACCACAGAAGATCGATGTGCCGGTCGAGATTCGCGGCGTGTTCACCAGGGCGGTGATCGCCGGCTTCGCCGGATTCGCGGTGCTCGGCTTGTTCACCGCGGTGTCTCCGGCGTTCCTGGCGACGGTGCTGCACGACACCAATCACGCACTCACCGGTGCGGTGGTGATCTCCGTGTTCCTCGCCTCCACGATCGGTCAGGCGCTGTCGTCAACCATCGGCGAGCAGCGCGCCCTCATCGTGGGGTGCGTCGGCCTCATCGCGGGGATGATTCTGGTGGGGGCAAGCCTGCCCATCCGTTCGCTGGCGGTGTTCATCGTAGGAGGTGTGATCGCCGGACTCGGCCAAGGCCTGAGCTTCCGGGCTGGGCTTGGCGCAGTGACCGGCGCCGCGCCGCCGGACAAGCGCGGTGAGATCACCTCAAGCTACTTCGTGATGCTCTATGTCGGTATCTCGATCCCGGTGATCGGCGTGGGCGCCGCGGCGAGCGCCTTCGGCCTCATCGTCGCCGGCGTGGTGTTCGCCGCACTCGTCGCGATCCTCGCCGCCGTCGCGCTCGCACTACTTGGTGCGCAACAGGTCGCCGTAGCCAGGTGATCACCGTTGATGTGCCGGGGGCGACATCGCGTGTCGTCCTAGGCACCCAAACGGTGATCAACCATCCGAAACGCTGGAGACCACGAGGAGGCCACCACGCGGTAGCGTGCAGCAGGCGAAGCGGTAAGACGCAGGGGATGGGACGGACCGGTGCAGCAAGCCCAGCGCGAGCAGCAGGCCATCGGTGGAGCGATCCCTGGACAGCTTGGGCCGGCGCAGCGCGTGGCGGACTGGCAGCGGTTGGCCGGCGAGCAGTTCGACATCGTGGTCATCGGTGGCGGTGTGGTCGGTTCCGGTGCGGCGTTGGACGCCGCCACCCGGGGCCTGAAGGTGGCCCTGGTGGAAGCGCGAGACCTGGCCTCGGGGACATCGAGCCGGTCGTCGAAGCTGTTCCACGGCGGCCTGCGGTACCTGGAGCAACTGGAGTTCGGGTTGGTCCGCGAGGCGCTGCGGGAGCGGGAGTTGATGCTCACCCGGCTGGCGCCGCACCTGGTCAAACCGGTGAGTTTCCTGTACCCGCTGGCCCACCGGCTCTGGGAACGACCCTACGTCGCCGCCGGGTTGGCGCTCTACCAGACGCTGGGTGGAGCCCGATCGGTGCCGGGTCAACGCCACCTCACCCGGGCGGGAGCATTGCGGCTGGCCCCGGCCCTGAAACGCGACACCCTCGTCGGCGGGGTGCACTACTACGACGCGATCACCGATGATGCCCGGCACACCATGACGGTGGCTCGCACTGCCGCTCAGTACGGCGCGGTGGTGCGCAGCTCCACCCAGGTCATCGGCTTCCTGCGGGAGGCGGATCGGATCTGCGGAGTTCGCGTGCGCGACTGCGAGACCGGCGACGAGACCGACGTCGACGCGCACGCGGTACTCAACTGCACCGGGGTGTGGACCGACGAGATTCAGCGGTTGTCCGGCGGTCGGGGCCGGTTCCGGATACGCCCCTCCAAAGGGGTGCACATCGTGGTGCCGAGGGACCGCATCGTGGCGGAGAGCGGGCTGATCCTGCGCACCGCGACGTCGGTGCTGTTCGTCATCCCGTGGCGCAGCCATTGGATCGTCGGCACCACGGACACCAGTTGGAGCCTCGACCTGGCGCACCCCGCGGCCACGCGTGCGGACATCGACTACCTGCTGGACACGGTCAACTCGGTGCTCGCCACGCCGCTGACCGATGGTGACATCGAGGGCGTCTACGCCGGCTTGCGGCCGCTGCTGGTGGGGGAGAGCGAGGAGACCTCGCGGCTGTCCCGGGAACACGCGGTCGCCCGGGTGGCGCCCGGGCTGGTCGCCATCGCGGGCGGCAAATACACCACCTACCGGGTGATGGCTGCCGACGCGGTGGACAAGGCAGTGCCCGATCTACCGGGTCGGGTTGCTCCCTCGATCACCGACAAGGTGCCGCTGCTGGGCGCGGATGGATACCACGCATTGGTCAACCAGGCCGATACGCTAGCCGCCCGGCACGGCCTGCACCCCTACCGGCTGCGGCACCTGCTGAACCGTTACGGCTCGTCGGTGCACCAGGTGCTGGCTCCTGCCGTGGACCGCCGAGACCTGCTCGCGCCACTGCGCGAGGCGCCGGACTACCTCAGGGTTGAGGTGGTCTACGCCGCCAGCCATGAGGGGGCCCTGCACCTGGAGGATGTGCTTACCCGGCGTACCCGGATCTCGATCGAGTATCCGCACCGCGGTGAATCGTGCGCCGCTGAGGTCGCCGACCTGATGGGCGAGGTGCTGGGCTGGACGATGGCAGCGCGGCACCGGGAGGTGGAGATCTACCTCGCTCGGGTGGCCGCCGAGCGCAGCTCGCAGCGCGAGCCCGACGACTCCACCGCCGACGCCTGCCGCGCCGCCGCCCCCGACCCCCGGTCCCTGCTTCTCGCGCCGGTCAGCTGATCTGGCAGAGGATGGTGCCCTGGGTGACCGTGGTGCCGGTCTGCGCAGTGAGGGCGGTGATGGTCCCGGCGGTGTGCGCGGTGACCGGGTTCTCCATCTTCATCGCCTCGAGCACCACGATGAGGTCCCCGGCGCGGACCCGGTCTCCTTCGGCGACCGCGACCTTGACGACGGTGCCCTGCATCGGCGCGACGACCGCGTCGCCCGGTACGGCGGCGGCCCGGCCACCACCGCGCTTGCGGGGGGTGGCCCGGGCAGCACCTCGCGGGGCGAGATCACCCGGCAGCGACACCTCCAGGCGTCGGCCGCCGACCTCCACGACCACGGTCTGGCGTGGCGCCTCCGGCGGCCCTTCTTCGACGGCTCCATAGGGTTGGAACTGTGCCGAGAAGTCGGTCTCGATCCACCGGGTGTGCACGGTGAAATGATCGGCGTCGGTGGCGGCGAAGGCAGGATCGTCGACGACTGCCCGGTGAAACGGGATGACGGTGGGTAGGCCCTCGACGGTGAACTCGGCCAGTGCCCGCCGGGCCCGGGCCAGCGCCTGCTCTCGATCCGCGCCGACGACGATGAGCTTGGCCAGCATCGAGTCGAACTGGTCGCCGATGACGGTGCCGGCGCGGACCCCGGCGTCGAGTCGTACGCCCGGCCCGGACGGCGGATCGAAGACCGTGACGACACCGGGAACGGGGAGGAATCCCCGGGCCGGGTCCTCGGCGTTGATCCGGAACTCGATGGCGTGGCCGCGTGATGGCGGATCGCAGCGCAGGGTCAGCTTCTCGCCGGCCGCGATCCGGAACTGCTCGCGCACCAGGTCCAGCCCGGTGGTTTCCTCCGACACCGGGTGTTCGACCTGCAGCCGGGTGTTCACTTCGAGGAAGGAGACGGTGCCGTCGGCGCCCACCAGGAACTCGACGGTGCCCGCGCCGGTGTAGCCCGCCTCGGCACAGATCGCCCGGGCCGCCTCGTAGATGGTGTGGCGCTGCTCGTCGGACAGAAACGGTGCTGGGGCCTCCTCGACCAGCTTCTGGTGGCGACGTTGCAGGGTGCAGTCCCGGGTACCGACGATGACGATGTTGCCGTGCTGATCGGCCAGCACCTGCGCCTCGACGTGGCGGGGTCTGTCCAGGTAACGCTCCACGAAGCACTCGCCGCGGCCGAAGGCCGAGACGGCCTCACGCACCGCGGAGTCGAACAGCTCGGGGATCTCGGCGATGGTGTGGGCCACTCTCAGGCCGCGCCCGCCACCGCCGAAGGCGGCCTTGATCGCCACCGGCAGACCGTGTTCAGTCGCGAAGGCCACCACCTCGTCGGGACCGGACACGGGATCCCTCGTGCCCGGTACCAGCGGCGCTCCCGCTTTACTGGCCAGCTGCCGGGCGGTGATCTTGTCGCCCAGATCCCGGATCGCTTGCGGCGACGGTCCGATCCAGGTCAGCTCGGCATCGATCACGGCCTGGGCGAAGTCGGCGTTCTCGGCGAGGAACCCGTACCCGGGGTGCACCGAGTCCGCGCCGGCCCGGGCCGCGACGTCGAGGAGCTTGGCCTGAGCGAGGTAGCTGCCCGCGGCGCTGGCCGCACCCAACGCGAACGCCTCGTCGGCCAGCGTGACGAACGGAGCGTCCCGATCGCCATCGGCGTAGACGGCGACGCTGGTCAACCCGGCATCCCGGCAGGCCCGGATCACCCGTACCGCGATCTCCCCGCGGTTGGCGATGAGCACCTTGCGCAGGGCTGGCGGGATGAGCTGCGGCACCGGTGCCTCCTGGGCTCGGTCACGGTTCTATCGGGACAAGAACGGGTCACGTACCGGTAGCTTGCCGAACCGTCGACCGTCCTGCAGATCTTCAGTAACCAACTCGTGCACGCGAATTCAGTGTGGTAGCCCGCGCACGGTGCGCTTGATGCGGGCGAGCATCGCGGCCGCGCCGCGGAGTCGGAGTGGGCTCACCGCGTCGGCGAGCCCGAACTGGAGGTAGAAGTCGTCCGGCGTGTCAAGCACGGTCGCCACCGGCTCGCCGTCGAGTCCGGCGTGCAGGATCGCCGCGAGCCCGCGGGTGGTGGGTGCTTCCGCTGGTGCATCGAAGTACAGGTGCACCAGGTCGTCGGTCACCTCGACGGCCAGGTACAGCGGGGACTGGCACTCGGGTACCCGCTGCATCGAATCGTGTGCCAGCTGCGGTGGCAGCTCGGGCAGCTCCCCAGCCAGCTCCACCAGCAGCTGCAGTCGCTCGGAAGGGCTGACTTCGGTGAACTCCTCCGCCAGCTCGGCCAGCCGTGGCGCCAACGTGGCCGGCGTGCTCATCTTCGCTGTCCTTTCCTCGCCGAACGGGGACACTGCTGACGGTGCCACAGGATTACGACCACAGCGAGACCACGGGCACTTCGATCTCGGCGAGCAGCCGCCGGGTCAGTGGCAGGCTGATGCCGATCACGCTGGACGGGTCACCGTCGATCCCGTCGACGAACCAGCCGCCCCGCCCGTCCAGGGTGAACCCGCCGGCCACCTGCAGCGGTTCGCCGGTGCCCACGTAGGCGGCGATCTCCTCAGTCGACGGGGTACCGAAGCGGATGACAGTGCTCTGCGCGCCGCTGGCGACTGCGGTGCGGACGCCCTGGTCGAGGCGTACCACGGCGTGCCCGGTGAGCAGCTCGCCGGTGCCGCCGGCCATCGCCCGCCAGCGCCGAAACGCGGCGTCGGGAAAGCCGGGCTTGCCGACCAGCTCGCCACCGAAGTGCAGCATCGAGTCGCACCCGACGACCACCGCGTCGGGATGCTCAGTGGCGATGCCCGTCGCAACGGCGTCAGCCTTCGCGTTCGCCAGCGCGGTCACGAGCTCCGCCGGTTTCGCATCGGGCAGGGCGGCGGCCACGGCGTCCTCGTCGACTCCGGATACCCGCACCACCGGGTCGACCCCAGCGCCGCGGAGCACGGCGAGCCGGGCGGGGGATGCGGACGCGAGGACCACCACCCGGCGGTCAGCCACGGGTGGCGAACATGCCGGTGAACGTCATCCGCAGCACGCAGTCCTCGCCGCGGTGCGCGGAGCCGACGATCTCTAGCAGGCCGAGGCCCGGACGGCTGCGGGAGCGGCGGGCACCGATTACTTCGAGCTGCATGCGCAGCAGGTCGCCGGGGAATACCGGCGCCAGCCATGACATATCACGGCCGCCCGGCGAGCCCTGCGAGGTGGAATCGGCCAGCACCGTGTCCACGTACGCGCGCATCCACAGGCACGCGGTGAACCACCCCGACGCGCACAGCCCGCCCAGCACCGAGCGCTTGGCTGCCTCCTCGTCCAGGTGGAACGGCTGCGGATCGAACCTCTGGCTAAACGCCAGCATCTCCTCCCGATCGACCTTGACCTCGCCAAGATCGATCACGGTGCCCGGCTGCAGGTCCTCGAACGCGATCGTGGCCATACCCCGATCCTGCCACCGCTGCCTGGAAAGCCCTCAGGCTCCCGAACTCCACAGCAGAGCTCTTGTGCAGGCTTCAGACAGCGCTGCTGTGGAGTTCGGGAGCTGTGGGGCTGATCATCTGTTGCGCCAGGCTCCACGACTGGGATGCGGGCAGCGTCGCAGCCGGTGTGCAGGGTCGGCCCAGGCATTGCGTGGCGACGGCTGCTGGGCAGCGACGCTCGCCGCCTGTGCGAGCACCACTATCAGCGCGGCCAGCTCATGGTCGGATGGCTCACCCCGGCCGATCTGCACCCCAGGTGCTGGGGTCACGGGTTCATTCATGGGCACCAGATTCGAAATGTAGCTTGCTCGTCAGTTGGTTCACCTTCTGGTCGTCGAGCACCACGGTAGACCGGATCGAGCCCTCCAGTGTCAGCCAGATCCGGGCCGATCGTCCGAGGCCTTGCCGGGTGATGATCAGAGTGGATGGCCCGTCCTCGGGGGTCTGCACCCGCATGGTGGCGCGGTAGGTCTCGTCCGGCGTGCTCACCAGCGTCCTCCTGTACGTGGTGCCGCCGTTCGGCCCGGATGAGGGGAGTCACGGGCCGAACGGCGGGGTTCGTGGCCTGCCCCGCCGCGCACGGGCGAACGAGCACGACGGGACAGGTTGTCGATCGCTACCCAGCCACATCCGCTGGCTGAGACGACCGGCGTGGAGGACACTAACGCAGGAAGTTTCTTCCACGCAATTCCTAAAGTATCAACCCGCGGCCAGCGCGCAAGTGTCCAGCGTGCACACTGTGCCTTTCACTCCTTCCTGGATACGGAGGTATCCGTGACGAACGGCCCAGGCCCTACGGTCCGGCGCCGGCAGCTCGGCAAAGAGCTGCGACGGCTCCGGGAGGGCGCCGGCAAGACCATCGCCGAAGCCGCGCAGTGGGTGGGCATCAAATCCCCGACCGTCAGCAAGATCGAGAACGGCCGGCAGGCCATCCGTCCGACCAATGTCCGGCTGCTGCTCCAGCTCTACGGGATCGGGGCGCCCGAAGCTGACACCCTGATTCGGCTCGCGGGGGAGGCCAACCAGCGTGGTTGGTGGGCCAGCTACGGCGACACCGTGCCGGACTGGTTCCGCAACTTCGTGGGTCTGGAGTCCGACGCCAGCGAGATCGACGGCTACGACTCCGAGCTGGTCCCAGGCCAGCTCCAGACCGCCGAGTACGCCGAAGCGATCATCCGGGCCGCGCACCCCAACACCACCCAGGACGAACGGGCGCGCCTGGTCTCCTTCCGGCGCAAAAGGCAAGAAAGGTTAGTCGGCAACACGCCACCGCGGCTGCATTTCGTGCTCAACGAGGCGGTACTTCGCCGCCCCGTGGGCAGCGCCGAGGCGTTCGCCAAGCAGCTCGACTATCTCGCCGAGATGGCCCGGCTCCCGCACGTCGACTTGCAGGTGCTGCCGTTCTCGGCCGGGCCGCACGCCGCCATGGGCCAGACCTTCACAGTGCTGAGGTTTCCCGGCGAGGAAGCCGGGTTGGACTTCGCCTACCTGGAGAACGACCGCGGCGCGCTGTACCTGGAGCGTCCAGTCGATGTCGAGCGGTATCAGACGATCTTCAATCAACTTGCTGCAGTCGCCCTCACCAGCCGCGAGACCAGGGAGTTTCTTGCTAAAGTAAGCCCCGAAACGGGCGAACGAGAGTAGGTGCACCATGGACGTCACCGGCGCCACCTGGCGCAAGTCCAGCCGCAGCAACGGCTCGGGCGGCAACTGCGTCGAGGTCGCCGATCTGCATGGCGGTCACCACGCCATCCGCGACAGCAAGAACCCCGCCGGACCAGCACTGATCTGCACCACCACCGAGTGGGCCGCGTTCACCGCTGGTGTCCGCAACAGCGAGTTCGGCCGGCCGCTGGCCGGCTCGTGAGTGGCGTTGAGTGCTATAACACTGTTTCCCACTCACAAGGGGATGTTCCCATGCTTCTTCGGGGGCGGGGTCTGGCGCTTGTCTTTGAGCATCTTCAGCGAGCGGGCTACGTAGGCGCGGGTGTGGCTGGGTGGGATCACTGAGTCGACGTAGCCTCGGTCAGCGGCGACGTAGGGGTTGAGCAGGGTGTCTTCGTACTCCTGCTGGCGCTGAGTGCGCAGTGCGTTCACCTCGTCGAGCGATGCGGCGGCGAGTTCCCTGCGGTGCAGGATGTTCGCCGCGCCGGAGGCGCCCATCACGGCGATCTGCGCGGTCGGCCAGGCCAGGTTGAGGTCCGCGCCGAGATGTTTGGAGCCCATCACGTCATAGGCGCCGCCGTAGGCCTTGCGGGTGATCACCGTGACCTTGGGCACGGTGGCTTCGGCGTAGGCGTAGATCAGTTTGGCGCCGCGCCGGATGATGCCGTTCCATTCCTGGTCGGTGCCCGGCAGGAAACCGGGCACGTCGACGAAGGTGAGCACCGGGACGTTGAACGCGTCGCAGGTCCGCACGAACCGGGCGGCCTTCTCGGCGGCGTCGATGTCCAGGCAGCCCGCCAGTTGGGTGGGCTGGTTGGCCACGATCCCGACGCTGCTGCCCTCGACGCGTCCGAAGCCGACGACGATGTTCGGTGCGAACAGCTCGTGGACCTCCAGGAACTCGCCCTCGTCGACGACGCGGATGATCACCTCGTGGATGTCGTAGGGCGCCTTGGCGGAGTCCGGGATCAGCGTGTCCAGTTCCCGGTCGGAGTCGGTGAGGGTGTCGGGCACCGACCCGTGGCTGACGTCCGCGGCGTCGAACACCGGCGGTTCGGACAGGTTGTTCGACGGCAGGAACGACAGCAGTTCCTTGACGTAGGACAGTGCGTCTTCTTCGTCGGTGCCGAGGTAGTGCGCGTTGCCCGACTTTGTGTTGTGCGTCCGGGCGCCGCCGAGCTCCTCGAAACCGACCTCCTCGCCGGTCACCGCCCTGATCACGTCGGGCCCGGTGATGAACATGGCCGATGTCTGGTCGACCATCACCGTGAAGTCGGTCAGCGCGGGGGAGTAGACGTGCCCGCCCGCGCACGAACCCATGATCAACGAGATCTGCGGGATCACCCCGGACGCGTGGGTGTTACGCAGGAAGATCTCGCCGTACAGCGCCAACGAGACCACGCCTTCCTGGATCCGGGCGCCGCCGCCCTCGTTGATCCCGATGATCGGGCAGCCGGTCCGCATCGCCAGGTCCATCACTTTGACGATCTTCTCGCCGTACACCTCGCCGAGGCTGCCTCCGAAGATGGCGGCGTCCTGGCTGAACACGCACACCGGCCGGTTGTCGACGGTGCCGTAGCCGGTGACCACGCCGTCGCCGTAGGGCCGGGTGGCCTGTTGACCGAAGTTGGTGCTGCGGTGCCGGGCCAGCTCGTCGAGTTCGATGAACGACCCCGCGTCCAGCAGCAGGTCGATCCGCTCGCGGGCGGTCTTGCGGCCCTTGGCGTGCTGGCGCGCCGCCGCGCGGGCGGATCCGGCGTCCACCGCGTCGGCGTTGCGGCGCAGCAGATCGGCGAGCTTGCCCGCGGTGGTGTGGATGTCCGGCTCCATGACGGCCGACCCTAGAGGTAGCGTCTGCGCTCGTGTGGTCCGATCTTGCGCGGCCGCCCCTGCGCGCGGACGCGCTGCGGCGCGCGCTCCTGGCGCCGGTGGGACCGTATGCGGCGTTGGACGTCGTCGCGACGGTGCCGTCGACGAATACCGCACTGGCCGCGGCGGCCCGGCAGGATGCGCCCGACCGCACCGTGCTGGTCGCCGAGCACCAGAGCGCCGGGCGTGGCCGGGCCGCGCGCAGCTGGGTGGCACCCGCCCGGTCCGGACTGGCGCTGTCGGTGCTGCTGCGGCCCACCGAGGTTCCGCAGGACCGCTGGAACTGGCTCCCGCTGCTGGTGGGGGTGGTGCTGTGCCGGACCGTCAGCACCCTGGGGGAGCTATCCGCGGTGCTGAAATGGCCCAACGACCTCCTGCTGGGTGCCCATCGGCGCAAAGCGGCTGGGATCCTGGCCGAGGTGGTTCCGCCGGGCCCCGCCGTGGTGGTGGGCATCGGCCTGAACGTCACGTTGCGGCCCGACGAGCTGCCGGTGCCGGAGGCCACCTCGTTGGCCATCGAGCAGGCTGCCTGCACCGACCGCGACCCGCTGTTGCGAGCCCTGCTGCGCGATCTGGACAACGAGCTGCGGAAGTGGTGCCAACACAAGGGTGACCCGATCACCTCCGGCTTGCGCGACGCCTACCGGAGCCACTGCGCCACCCTGGGCGAGCTGGTCCGGGTGGAGCTACCAGGCCAGTCCGCGCTGATCGGCACCGCCGACGACATCGACACCGAGGGGCGGCTGGTGGTCCTGTCAGACGGGCAGCGGCGGGCGTTGTCGGTCGGTGACGTGACCCATGTCCGGCCCGCGCGCGGGGTGTGATCACGCTTTGTGTGCCTGAGGCGACACGGCTTGTCGCAGTACGCACACAAAACGTGATCACCGGGGCGCGGCGGGACCTGACGGATGTCATGGCGGGTCGGTGACACCCGCCCTGCGCCACGACACGTACCAGCACGGAGTCTGGTGCCATGACGATGATGGAACACGGCGCGGTCCGGCTGACCGGACTGCGCAAGAGATACGGGCCGGTGCAGGCGGTGGACGGGGTGGACCTGCTGGTCGCGCCCGGCGAGGTGGTGGCGCTGCTCGGGCCTAACGGCGCGGGCAAGTCGACCACGGTGGACATGCTGCTCGGGCTCACCCGCCCGGACGAGGGGCAGGCGCGCATCTTCGGCCACTCGCCGCGCGTGGCGGTGGTGGCCGGCCAGGTCGGCGCGATGCTGCAGGACGGGGCGCTGCTGGAGGACGCGACAGTGCGGGAGACCGTCGGGCTGGTGGCTGCGCTGCACCGCAACCCGCTGCCGGTCGCCGAGGCACTGCGCCGGGCGGGTGTCGCTGACCTGGGCGGTCGTCGCTGCGCCAAGATTTCCGGGGGGCAGCAGCAGCGGGTCCGCTTCGCCGCCGCGATCGTCAGCGACCCGGACCTGTTGGTGCTCGACGAGCCGACTGTGGGCATGGACGTGGCGACCCGCCGCTCGTTCTGGCACTCGATGCGGGAGTTCTCCGACGCCGGGCGCACGGTGCTGTTCGCGACCCATTACCTGGAGGAGGCGCAGGAGTTCGCCGACCGGGTGGTGGTCATGCGTTCCGGACGGATCACCGCGGACGGCTCGGTGGCCGAGGTCCGCGCCACTGTCTCAGGGCGGACGCTGCGCGCTGTCGTCGCTGGGGCGCAGCGCAGCGAGCTGGCGGCGCTGCCCGGTGTCACCGCTGTCGAGCTGCGCGGTGATCAGGTGACACTGGCCTGCGCCGACTCCGACACCGCGCTGCGCGCCCTGCTGGCCAGCTACCCGGAGGCCCGCGACATCGAGATCACCGCGGTCGGCCTCGAGGAGGCGTTCCTCGCGCTGACCGCCGACATCGAGGAAGACCCGGAGGAAGTCCGATGAACGCGACCTACCTGGCGTTGGAGGTCAAGCGCGTGGTGCGCGGCGCCCGGTTCATGATCTTCACGGTGGCCTTCCCGGTAGTGATCTACCTGATCGACGCCAACCTGTTCGGGAGCGGTGGCGACACCTACCCCGACGGCCTGGCGATCGCCCCGTCGCTGATGGTGCGGATGGCCGCGTTCGGCGCGATGTCCGCGGCGCTGTTCACCGGCGCCCGGGTGGCGCTGGAACGCAGCAGCGGCTGGCAGCGCCAGCTGCGGCTGACGCCGATGAGCGGCGCGTCCTACCTGCTATCCAAGGCCGCGGTGAGCATGCTCGTCGCGCTGCCGACCATTGTGCTGGTCTCGCTGGCCGGGGTGCTCGTCGAGCACGTTCGGCTCTCCGCGGGGCAGTGGGTGCAGATCCTGCTCGGGGTATGGCTGGGGACCATCCCGATCGTCCTGCTCGGGTTGCTGATCGGGCTGGTCACCACCAAGGACAGCATGCAGCCCGTCACCAGCGTGGTGATGCTGGTGCTCGGCATGATCGGCGGACTATGGATCCCGTCCAACATCGTGCCGGCCGGATTCCAATCGGTGATGCGGATCTTCCCGACGTACTGGCTGGGCCAGATCGGCGACGCGGCGCTGGAGCACAGCAGCGCGATCGGCACCGCGGTGCTCGTGCTGGCCGTCTGGTCTGCGGTACTCGCGCTGATCGGGGCCCGGCGCTACCGGGCCAGCTTGGCCCGGGCCTAACGTGAGCAGCATGGTGGAGCAGCCGGACGGGAGCGCGATGTCGCCCGACACGCCCCCCTGGTTCGCCCGCCGGAGATGGATCTGGCGTCCGGTGGCCGGCTTGTTCACCCTGTGGCTGGTGCCCAGCGGGCTGGACGCGTGGCAGTCCGACCGTCCGACCTGGCTGCGGGTACTGATCTGTGTGCTGCTCGCCGGGTACGCGGTGGCGTACATCGGGATGCTGCCCTGGCGCTCGGCGATCCGGCCCCGGTTGGTTGCCTACGGCTGCGTGCTCGCTCTCGGGCTGTCCTGCGTGGCCCTGCTCGGGCCGGGCCAGATCGGCGTGCTGATGTTCGCCATGATCGCCGGCGCAGTGGCCCTGCCTACCGGGTGGGCGGTGGGGGTGACCGCGGTGATACTGGCCGCAATGCTGGGGGTCACCGCGCTGAGCCCGCAGGGGCCCCAGTATGGCCAGGTGATCGTCTTCGGGTCGATCACCTGGATGATGATCACCATGATGAGCCTGATCCGGGCGATCGCCCAGCTGCGAGAGGCTCGCGAGCGGGTCGCCGAGCTGGCTGTGGCCGAGGAGCGGGCGCGGGTGACCCGTGACCTGCACGACGTCCTCGGACACAGCCTGACCACCATCACCGTCAAGGCCGGGCTGGCCCGACGGCTGCTCGAGGCCGGCGATACCGACCGCGCGGCCGCCGAGGTCGGCGACGTCGAACGGCTGGGCCGGCAGGTGCTCTCCGAGGTACGTGCCACCGTCTCCGCGCAGCGCGAGGCCTCGCTGCCCGGCGAGATGGCCAGCGCGCGCGCCGTGCTGGCCGCCGCCGGTATCACCGCCGACCTGCCCCAGGCGGTCGACAACCTCGCGCCGCAGTACCACGAACCGTTCGCATACGTGCTGCGCGAGGCGATCACCAACGTGGTCCGGCACAGCGACGCCGGCTGCTGCGAGGTGCGGTTGGGGCCGTCCTGGTTAGAGGTCCGCGACGACGGCACCGGCGGGTCGATTGATGGTTCTGGCCACGGACTGGCTGGGCTGCGCGAACGGCTGGCACCTCTGGGCGGCACCGTGGAAGCCGGTCGGCTGCCCGGCGGTGGGTTCCGGCTGCGTGCCAGCGCATGATCAAAGTCCTGGTGGCCGACGACCAGGCGCTGGTTCGCGGCGCGCTGGCGGCCATGCTCCGGTTGGAACCCGACATCGCGGTCGTCGCCGAGGTCGGCAGCGGCGACGACGTGCTCCCGGTGGCCCGCCGCACCCGCCCCGACGTCGCCCTGCTCGACGTACAGATGCCCGGCGGCGACGGTCTGGCCGCCGCCGCGGCACTGCGAGCGGAGCTGCCCACCTGCCGGGTACTCATCTGCACCACCTTCGGCCGCCCCGGTTACCTGGCCCGCGCGATGGCGTCCGCCGCGGCCGGGTTCATCGTCAAGGACGCCCCGCCCGAGCAGCTGGTGGACGCGGTGCGCCGGGTGCACGCGGGGCTGCGGGTGGTGGACCCGACCCTGGCCGCGGAGTCGCTGACCAGCGGCACCAGCCCGCTGACCAGCCGGGAGCACGAGGTGCTCGTCGCCGCCGCCGACGGCGGTACCGTCGCGAATCTGTCCCAGCGATTGCACCTGTCCGCTGGCACCGTGCGCAACCATCTGTCCGCGGCGATCGGCAAGACCGGCGCCCGTACCCGCGCCGAAGCAGTGCGCATCGCCGAGGACCGCGGCTGGTTATAGCTGAGTCGCGTCGTAGAGAAGGCCGTCGCCCCGGAGCCGCGGGAGAACTCCCACCTCAGCGGACGGGAGCTGAACACCGCCGCCCATCCTGTTGGAGGGTCAGCTACCGGTGCGCGCCGCGGTGCCAGTGCTCCAGGGCAGCCCGATCGCCCCGCACGCGCAGGTCCCAGGACGCCCGGCGGTTCCAGAGCATCAGCAGGAGCTCACCAGCCGTAGCCTCGACCTGCGCGTCCCGGGGGCCGGTGTCGACCGCGCCCCGCCCGGACGTCGGGGCGTCCGGGCCCAGCCGGATCCACCACCGCCCGTCGGTGTCGGTGGCGTGCAGGGCGAGAGTGACACCGGTGTCCGTTCGCAGCTGCCCGGCATAGCGGTGCAGGAATCCGCAGACCATCTCATCGACCCCGTCGGCGGCGACGCGGGGGACCAGGTCGGTCCCGTCGGCGTCCCGCGCCGCCGCGCTGTTCTGCGCGTCGACCCGGTGCACGAGGGTCTCGAACAGCTGGCGGCGGATCCAGAAGCTCCGCGCGGAGGCCGCCGGCCACACCGTCCAACAGTCGAGGTCCGGTGGCGCCGCCCGAAGCGCGTCCACGAGGTCCGCGTGCGCCACCTGGGCACGCTCGACCAGGGCGGGACCGTCGCCAGGGTCGGGGTCCTCCAGCGAGCATCGCTCCGCCCGGTCGGGCGGCCCGGGACGCCCGTCCCGCACGACCCGGGTGACCCAGCGGTAGACGAGGCCCAGGTGCGCGACCAGCTCACGCAGCGTCCAGCCCGGGCATCCCGGGACGGGCGCCGCCAGGTCGTGCACCCGCGCGGTCGCGACGAACAGGGCGCCCTCGTTCTCCAGCAGGGCCAGGCGCTCGTCGTCGCCGGTGAACGCCGGGCGCACATCACACCCGCGGGTCATCGAGGCCGGATCCCGGCTGCGGCGCTCACGGTCGTCATGGCTCAGCTCGCGTGAATTCAGGGACTCGGGGTGCGGGGGTTTGAATCGCCCCGGCAAGTTCGGAGACTCGGTTCGTTGGTTCAGCCAGCCTCGGCAAGGCCAGCTTTCCGAGGGTAGTAGGGCTGCTCGAGGGGCCGCGCGGTAGGCCCGGGCGTCACCGCCGGGGGCGTGAGCCGGTGTGTCACGGAGCAGCTGGTAGATGGTTTGCCGCATCAACCCATAGGGTTCCGCATGCGCAAGATGGATATGCCGAAGCCGCGGCGATCGCGTTCCGGCAGGATCCACAGCACCTCGACCGCGACCGTTGCGCTGCAGCCGGCGAGGGTGAATTCGTGCGAGCGGATCAGCCGTAATCGTCGTGGTAACGCCTTCCCCGCCTGCCATAACGCGTAGGCGTCTTGGTTGGTCGCATAGCTTGGTAGTCCCTTGTGGGGCCAGTAGCCATCCCGTGATCGACTGCGTGACTTGTCCCGTTCACCTTCGGGCCGCAGTGTTCCCCCACGTGAAATCCGTATGTCCGGAAGTTTTGGTCGTGAAAAGCCCTCAGCTGCGGCGCACTGGCAGCATCCTCGCCGGTCATGCCTGCACCTGCTCGGCTGCTGCAGGGAGCCGTCCTGAGCGCGTCCTTGAGCGGAGGAGGACAGGCCAAATCAACGGTGACCGGAGTGCCTGATCCCAACCAATGATCGGTCAACTCTGTGTGTTTACGACGTTGCGTGACGGCGTGGTTGGCATGCCACTGGTTCCTCGGTCACGGACGTGTATGCCCGGACAGCTGCCCGGGCATTTCCCTGCCCTGCAAAAAAGGAATACACATGCAAAGAATGAAAAGTCCGGCTGTCCCGAGTAGGCTTTCTCGGCCCGCGGTTGGTCGCGGCTCGGCAGTCGCGATCTCCGCATTGGCCCTCCTGCTCGCCGGGACCACTACGGCCCTGGCCGCGCCGGGGATACCATTACCCCCAATAGTAGGGGGGCCGGCGTTTAGCGCCACGGTGACGACGGTACAGGCCGGGAACACTCCCGGACCCCCGCCCATCGACGCCGCGCAGGAGGTCGCGGTCGGTGATCTCAGCGGTCACGGCCCGCACGACCTCGCCGTCACCGAAGCAGGGTCGCAAACCGTATCGGTGCTGCGCAACGACGGGTCCGGACACTTCACGAAAAAGGTCGTTTTTCTTGGATTGCCTACCCAGGCGGTCGCGATCGGCGATCTCGGCGCTCGAGGTCCGGGCAACGATGTCGCCGTGACGGACGCAGTAGATAACGAGCTAGTCCTGATCACGCGGGACCCGACCGACCCCTCCGGCTTCACCCCGACAGTAGGGCTCCCGACCGGCAACTTCCCGACCTCGGTCGCGATCGGTGACCTCAGCGGCCAGGGCCCCCATGACCTCGCGGTCGTCAACAACCAGGACAACACCCTGGAGCTATACCTTAAAAACCCCAGCGATCCCAGCGGCTACACGACCACGACCTTGCCGACCGGAGCTCACGGAAACGGCCACTCCACCTCGGTCGCGATCGGTGACCTCAGCGGCCACGGCCCACACGACCTCGCGGTCACCAATGGCGCCACCAACACGATCACGCTGTTCCTGAAAAACCCCACTGGCCCCGGCTACACCACCAAGACACTCCCGACCCCCGGTAACGCGGCGAGTTCGGTCGCGATCGGCGATCTCGGCGGCCACGGCCCAGGCAACGATCTGACCGTGCACATGCAAGGCACCACTAACGGTGGCACTACCAACGTGGATGTATTCCTCCGCGACTCGGCCAGCGCCACCGGCTACACCACCACGACGCTCCCCGCTGGCCCGACAGTGGAGGGTTTCTTCCCAGAGCCGGTAGTGATCGGCGATATCCACGGTAAGTGCCTGCCCGGTCTCGGGGGGATCGACCCCATCACCAGTCCCCCCGGTATCACCGTGCCCGGTCTCGGAACCGCCAACCAGGCGATCGCCTCTCTGAGGCACTGCCTGCCTGGGCTGGCGGTCACCAACGACCAGGACGGCACCGTGACCGTCTACACCAAGGACCACACCAGCCCCACCGGCTTCACCCCCACGACCATCAACGTCAAAAAGCCTGGCGCCCAGTTCACCCAGGGCAACCAAGGCCTCGCGATCGGAGACCTCACGGGCAGCGGGAAACTCGACCTGGTCACCGCCAACACCTTCACCGGCGACCTGACGCTGCTGACCAACACCACACAAAGGATCAAGCCCGGCGAATAGGGGCCACCCCTGAGGCCGCACGCCACACCACGCGCGTAGGCGCCACCGCGGCAGAGCACTGGCCTGGCATTCAGTGAGTGATCACTTGATGCCAGGCCAGTGTCCGGTACGACCACCACCGTCGGCGTCGGGCCCGAACCAATGCCCCTCACCCCCGACCCAAGATCGAACCAACCCGCACCCGTGCGTCCTTGCTGCGGGGTAGCGGGCTGAGCTTCTTGGTCACGGGACAGGGCAAACGTATGCGGGAGCCTCCCGGACCCGGCCTGGGCGAGCGACGACTTCGAGTCCGTCCGGTGCAGGCCGTCGTAGCACTGCCCGACTGAAGGCGCGCCATCGCGTGATCTCCCCTACTACTGAGCGTGAACGAGTTCCGCGTGGTAGTTCGCGCAGTGATGGGGCTTGTCGGTCTGCTGGTAGTGCGGTCGGCCGCGTAGCTGCGCGATACGTTCTCGGGTGCGGACGATCTCCTCGGCGCGTCGCTCCAGGTCGCGGTCGATCTCGGCGATCGCGGCCGCGAACCGGTGTGGAGCGACAGAAAAACGGGCTCTGGCGCACTTTGTGTGAAAGGTGGTTGGTGAGTCAGTTCTGGGTGGGTCGGCCGACGCTGGGATGGCCGCAGCATTTTTTGTATTTGCGGCCGGTGCCGCACCAGCAGGGCCCGTTGCGGGCGGGTGGCCAGGTGATGAGGTTGGGGTCGGTGGTGCGGGCTTGGTCGGCGGCGTATCCCGAGCGTGCTCCGGTGGTGGCGGGGTCGCGGTCGGTGTGCTGGCACCAGCGTTGGAATGCGTCGAGGTGGATCGGGGCGATCCAGGTGGCGCCGGATGCGGTGGCGTTCAGGTTGTGTAGGTGGCGTTGGAGTTGGTGGTTGTAGTCGGTGTGGTCGGTGGTGCCCCAGTCCTGGGCGAGCTGGGGCCAGGTGCGCAGCGCCGTGGCGAACTCCTCGGCGGGGAACCAGCTGACCGCCAGTGCGACCCGAGGGTGCGTATTGGTCGGCGACCCCGTGGTGGGGGGCACGAGCGCGGTCGGGGCCAGCGGCGACCCGCTGGCAGCGTTGAGGGCGTCGAGTACGGCTGGTAGTTCGGTCGGTGACCAGCCCGGGTGCCGTGGTCGGGGTTGGTCGAGGAACGTTTCGGCGCGGGTGTCGAGGTTGTCGAGCTCGTGTCCGAGCGCGGTGAGCTGCTCGCGGCGCAGCTGGTTGAGCTGGCTCACGAGATTGTCCGGGTCACCGGTGTCCAGGGCGAGTTCAAGCCCTGCGGTGAGCCAATCGAGCGCGCGAGAGTGGTCACCAGCGGCGTCGTATTCCAGTCCGGCGTTGTTGTAGAGCCACACATCGTCGGGGGTGGCGGCTTTGACTTGGGCGTAGAAGTCGTGGGCGGGTTCGGTGCGCCCGGCGCGCAGCAGGATCTCCGCGAGCCGGCAGCGCGGATCGGGGCTACCGCGATCGCCGGCGGCGATGGCGGCGTGCATCGCTGCCATCGCGTCGTCGGTACGATCCAGTAGCTGGTAGACATCGGCGAGTTCGTCGAGCAACCCGGGAAGGTCGAACCAGTCCGCGACATCGACGTCGGCCCGGCAGGCAGTCACCGCGCGTTCAAGCACGCCCGCGGCCGCCGCCGCGTCGCGGGGGTAGGTCGTGAGCACCCGCTGGAGCTCGTCTTCTAGCTCAGCGATGTCCACCATCGCGCCGCCCCCTCGTTGCCCACCGGCATCGACCGGCCCCGCTGTGCTGGGATGCACGCTAACGCCCCCCGCCGGGGTTGGCGTGCTCCCGGTCGAGGGGATCAGTGTGCGAGCAGGACCCGTTTGCGCAGCAGGTCGAAGCTGGCCCGACCGAACATCTGCCTCTTCAACATTTTGATGCGGTTGACGGTGCCCTCGACCTGCCCGGAGTTGTAGACCAGGCTCAGCCCGTTGGTGACCGCGGCCTGGTCGCGGCGCAGGCTGGCCACCAGGGAATGCAGCGCGGGCAGGTCATCGGCCCCGACCGCGTCCATCCAGGCGGGCAACTGCTCGCCGGTGCGCTGGCACATCATGGTGGCGAAGGCGTTGACATGCCCGGCGGTGTCCTCCAGCTCGGGGCAGCGGGCCAGGATCTCTGTCAAGCGCACCTGGTCCCCGGCACCAAGGTTGGCGGGATTGGTCATGATCCAGCGGGTGACCCGGCGCGGGGTGGCCTTGGCCGGCGCGGGTGGCGCCAGACCAGGTGTGCGGTCGGGGTCGCGGAATCGCTGCAGGTAGCGCTGCACGGTGCGGCGGTTGCCGCGCCATCCCCGCTCGACCAGCTCGGCGTGCAGCACGGTGGCGGTGGCCCCGGCGTTCCACCGTTGGTGCACATAGGGCTTGAACCGGTCCAGCTTGCCCGACCGGTCGCGGTGCGCGACCAGCAGCTCGTCTGGGGTGGCGGCCCGGGCGAAGCGCTGCACGGTCCGAAACGCCAGCCCGAGTTCCCGGCCGATCCTGTTCAGGGAGTACCCCTGCTCCCGCAGTTCGGTCACGGCGGCGTGACGTTCCCGGGTCCGGGTCACCAGCCGCGACGGCGGCTCGCACGCGACCGGGGCCGTAGCCTCGCCGTCGAGTCCAGTGGCGGGCTCGCCGCCCGGATTTTCCTCGGGCCTCGGCTCGGGTTCGGGTTCGGTCAGGCAGGCGCGGTGGGCCAGCACGGTGCGCTCGACCGCCTCACCCAGGTTGGCCCACAAGTGGTAGCGGTCGGCCACCTGGATCGCCTCCGGTGCGCCGGTACGGGCACCCTGGGCGTACGCGCCGGAGCGGTCCCGGCAAATGACCTGTACACCGGGATGCTCGCCGAGCCAACCGGCCAACACCGCGGCCGTGCGGTCTTCGACCAGATCGACCGGACGGTGAGAGAGGATGTCGAGCAGGACCGTGCCATAGACATGCCCACGACGCAAAGCGAAATGATCCACTCCGAGCACCTCGACCACACCCACCGGCGGATCCGGCAACGCGCGCACCAACCGCAGCAGACTGTCCCGGCTGGTGCTCACCCCCAGCCGAGCCGCCAACCTCGCCCCAGCCCGCCCGGCCAACGCCAACCCGAGCGCCTCCAACATCCCCCGCAACAACCCAGTACGCCGAGCATGCGGGCTGGTCAGACCCGGGACCTGCTCGACGAACGTACGTCGGGTACACCCGGCGTTATCGCAGAAGAACCGGCGAACCCGCAGCTCGATCACCACCAGCCGCGCCGCCATCGGAGCGTCGGTCAGCCGCCGACGATAGCGGCTGTGTACCCGGACCGAACTGTGCTCGCACCCAGGACACACACCCCGCTCCGAGCACGACCGGGCACCGATGCATATCCGGCCGCCCTCGGAGCTAACGTCCTCGACCACCACGCCAGCCAGATGCGGCAACAGATCTGCAAGATCACACGGCGCTGATCATCACCTCGGCGCAGCCCACGACCCAGCAGACACGCCGAGCACACACCCGATCACGCAAAGTGCGCTAGAGCCGAAAAACGACAGTGACTCGGCGCCACGAAAATGACAGTGACGCTGTCGGTTCGGTCACTGCCGGGCGCCCACCCCTGTCAAAAGTAGTGAGGTGCCCGCTGGCCAGGCCGTTGAAAAGCCTTCACCGCCCGGCGGTTGCCCGTGGCCGGGGTTCGACAAGGCAGCGAGTCGGGTCGTATCGGCACGCTGGCTTGTCGAACGGAGTATCGCGAAGCGCTGATCTGCGGATGAGTGGCGCGCTTCGGGTGGTGTCGATGCCCGTCGCGTGGACCCGGCTGCGCTGGCTGACTATGCCGCGTTTCCCCCCGAGCTGGGTCGGAATGGTTGGGGCGGGTGTGTCACCTGGCCGCGGTCGAGCTTGAGCAGTCCCGACGCCGGACCGAGGATCGCACCCGCCTGGCGTTGAGCTCACCACAGCTCGCTGTATCGGCAGGTTCTGGCGGATCCGCTGGAGGGGATGCCGGACGGCAACGCGGGATAGTCGGTTCATGAATTCCCTCGTCACCCGTGAGCGGGAACCGGGTGCGAACGGCACCGGTTCTCGCTCATGGGTTCTCCGGTGGTGGTCAAAGGTGCTACCCGCCGAGGGTGGACTGACTGTGTGGTTGCACCAGGGTATGGATCACCCAGGTGCAACCACGGCCTAGTTGGTGAATGTCACGGTGTTCGAGGTGGACGGCCCGAATCCAGGGCCGGGGGTAAACGTCGCGGTCAGCGAGTGGGTGCCTGGCAGAACGTTGAGGAAGATGGCAAAGCCGCCGGTCACGGCCTGCGGG
>DATAWX010000166.1:0-69995 GCA_036266995.1 Pseudonocardiaceae bacterium
CTGCCCCGTCAGGGGCCATCCCTTCCGAGCGCAGTCTCGGACGGGACGTAGCGATCCTTGGTCCCTAGAACTTTGACACTTGAGCCAAGTTCCCGGGAGGGCGTAGCGTTCTCCTCGTCCGCTCCCACACAGGCGTTTCGACCGCCTGACCAGCCACGATGGGCGGCACAACGACGGCGACTTAGGCTTAGGTCGCCCGATTCGGCGCAGCGGATGGCGACGGTCCGCCGCCCCAGACCGGGAGTCCCCGCGGGAGCTTGCGCTCAGGAAGCCGCAGGGACTATTTGGCGTGCCCACAGACTTGGCGGTCCGAGGCGCAGCCTCACTAGTTTGAGCAGCCACGTCGGCGCTCATAACGGCCTCGGCGGCCTTGTCGGAGCTCACCTCGGCGGCAATATCCTGAAACTCCTCCCCCGCCTCCGCTGCCGCCTTCTTCACCTCCAAAGCGAGTCCCACCGACGCCTTAACGGTACCCCTCACTATGGGTTTAATGATCTTCACTACTAACGGAGCAGTCACAACACCAATCAAGTACGGAGCTACAACAGGCATTCTCGGTTCCCCTCTAACGAGTAGATCCTCGGATATGTTGGTGCATGCGAGTCTGCGGGTTTGCTATGAATCATAGCGACGGTGATCCTAGTCCGACGACTTCGGGGAATCAAGGACTTAGGGGAGGAGAATGCGACATAACGACAGAATAAGACATCATGATCACTCTATCGGGATCGCCTGTTACTTTACGTAGCTTCACGAGCGCGTGCTCAACTCTAACGGAGTGTCGCCGCGACCGTCCGGGTGAATGTGAGCTATTAATAAAATCAATACCGCGGCTTTCAGGCGCGTTACTTTGATCTCAATCTTTTCATGGTGGTGTGGTCGCATGGTGATCTTTGATCTCACTAACTGATCTCGGGCGGCGTCGTTTCGCTTGGTGGCGGGGCACGAGGGGCCCGTAGTCTGGTCCGACCAAGAACCGCGCCCGGCATCGATCGAAGAAATGGCTGCCGATTACCTGGACCAGATCCAGAGATCTGCCCGAAGGGCCCCTTACTGTTTACTCGGCTGGCCCTTCGATGGCCTGGCCGCCCACGCCATGGCCACCGAGTCGCAAAGCCGCGGTGGGCTAGACAGCTCTGCCGGCCGTGCTTGACGGTTACCCCCTGTGCGACCTGCCGCGGGAGAAACCGCTCATCCCTCACGAGCAGGACATCTTGGCCGATTTCGTCACCATACTCGGCGGCGATCCCGTACTCACGAATGGTAGCCCGCTGACCACCGCCCAAGTCATAGAAATCATTCACAGTCGAGGCGGTGCGCTGGCGAAATTCGAAGACCACCACGTCACCCGTCATCGTCGAGATCGTGGCGAACAATGCTCGCCGCGCGCTCGATTACCGTCCCGGACGGTTTCACGGTAACCTGCTATTGTTCAAGGTCGGTCTGGAGCCCCCACATCACCGGTTATCCCCGAGGTGTGGGAGAGTCATACGTCGACGGGACCATTGACACTTACGACATCACAAGCAACACTACGACCTGACCAAGCCGGAATCGTACGCCCAGATCGGGCCGCTCCTGGTCGCACGACTGCAAGAACAGGCGCTGCGACATCGCCAGCGTTGTAAGACTCTAGTGCCAATTCTTTGGCTCTGTTATGCGGCGAGGGGAGCGGAACAAGTTGGGGTTGCGACATTGAGGTCGCACGTTGTGAGGGCAGCACCGTCAACTTGGTAGGACCGTGCGCGGATGGACGGATCGGCTGACTGCTCGGAGAGGGGGCACACGCAGCGGTTTCTATCCGCGTTCAGCGGTATCTCCCGACACTTCTGGCCACGCCGCCACCGGCTGCGCGCCGGGGAGTACCGCCGCGAGATGGCTGTCCGATTCATCGCGTGGAACGAGGCTACTGGGACTACCACGGCCGCCTGACGCACGGCACTGGAGATCGACCGAGACACCCAACCACGCCTACCAGCAGCCCGACAGTTCGACCACCGAACAAGTTGACGACGCCCGCAAGCTCAGCGGAAAGCGGTGGTAGAGCCACGCACAGCGGCTGATGATCTTGCCGGGTAGCGGAGCCCGCGGTACGACGGCGTCTCAATACCCACCAGCTCAGCTCCCTCCTACCCCACTCCGAGCAACCCACCGATCCTTCGAACCACGAGGGAAGCCTCACCAAGTTGACGGTGCCCATGTGTTGCCGGTGCCCATGTGGCGACCGAACTCGATGTGATCGTCCGCGACCTTGATCGTTCGGGGCTCCTTGGCTAGGCTGCGGTCGTGATCAAGCGGGCCAACACCAGCAAACAGCGACTTGGATTACGGAGGTACCGGCCCGAGCTCGCTTCCACGATCGCGGTCTCTTTCCGGATTGGTTCTTTTGTGACCGACATGCGCTCCGTCAGCTAGATGGCGGTCATGACGGCGTCCGCCTCGAAATCATATCGGGTTGAACCGCGATCCGTCATTGCGGGTCGTCAGCGCTGGGACATTGCGGTCTTGTTGGGTCGGCCTCGAGTCGCGGAATTCCTGGAAACCAGGCTACGGGAACGGTCGGGAGTCGGGGTGGTACGGGCCAATCCCGTCACCGGCCGGTTGCTCGTCTTTCATAACGCGGAGCTGTCCGGTGACGAAGTCGGCCAGCTTGTTCGGCAGGCCGCCGCGCAAGTCTCCCGCCAGACACCCGTCACCCCGATCCGGCGGTCGTCGGGGCCTGCGCTTTCTGCGACACCGACGACGGTACGACGGTCGAATCGGAGCGCAGGCGCGCTGATGGTGGTCGGCGGTGGGGTGGCCGCCCTGGTCGTGCGTTCACCCATGTTGCGCCTGGGTGCGGTGCTCGGCGCAACGGCTATCGTCATCTGGCGCGGATGGCGAAGATCGAGGCAGGCCCAACTTGCCTTGGCCGCGCCCCACGGATCGACCGTCGGGGCCATCCGACAGATTCTTGGACCGCACGGTCGGGAGTTCTTTCGGGCGTCGGCCGTTTCGATCCTCGCGCAGGTGTTGTACATGACGCCCCTGCTGTTCTTGGGCTGGATGCTTGCAGTCCTGACCAAAGGACCAACCGCGTCCTTAATGCGCCTGGGACTCGCTAGTGGTGCGGGCCAACTTTGGTTCCTGGCGGGAGTTACCCTCGTCGTGTTCGTCTCCTTCGCGGTCGTGTCGTTCACGGCGGGTATGATGTGGCGCGATCTCGCCCAGACCGTGCTGCACGAGTGGCGCAGCGAGATGTATGCCCACGTTCAATGGGGCAAGCTCCGGTACCTTGAAGGCGAGCGGATGACGAGGCTCGCAGAAGTGCTCACCGGCGACATTGACCAGATCAGTCGCTTCCTCGCCGGCCCGGCCCACACCCTTCTCCAAATTGCTACCAGCTTCACCATCGTCGTCGGGGCGTTCTTGTTCTGGGCCCCGCATATCGCCTGGATCGCCTTCCTGCCGGCGCCAATCATCGCCTGGTTGTCGTTCTTCTACCAAGAGCGGGTGGCTCCCGAGCACGCCGCCAGCAGCGAGATCATGTCACTATTGAACAGCCAACTGATCAACAATTTGGAGGCAAGCGCGACTGTCAAAAGCTTCGGTGGCGAGGACTACGAGATCGAGCGGATCATAGGCCTCAGCGAGGCCTACCGTCAGAGCAATCATCAGATCAATAAGCGCACCCTGGCCTACAATCACACGGTCCAGGGGTGCGCAGTGTCGGCTCTGTTCGGGGTCCTGTTGTTCGGCGGTCTCGACGTACTGTCCGGTAGGCTCGCGCTGGAGGCTTATAACGGTCTGATCGCCCTGCCCATGCAGCTTCTCATGAGGCTGCCAGAGCTCGGAGACGCGGCCGAGCAGTACCTACGGACTGTGGCAGCGCTCGGGCGCGTGCTTGAGCTTCGCCGCCTTCCGGTCGAGTCAAGTGGCACCGGCCGACGTCTGGACCTTGCGATGGTCGACGGCGAGATCGCGCTCGACGGCGTGACGTTCGCCTACCCGGGGCGCTCGCCGGTTCTGCGCGATCTGTCCCTGAGGGTGGTGGCCAGGCAGACGACGGGCATCGTAGGCGTGACCGGAGCGGGGAAGACCACCATCGCCAAGCTGGCACTGCGCCTCCAGGATGCCGAGTCGGGGCGCGTCCTGCTCGACGGCATCGACGTACGGCACCTGAGACTCCAAGATCTTCGGAGAGCGATCGGGTTCGTGGGACAGGATGCCTTCCTGTTCGACGGGTCGATCGGGGACAACATCCGGTATGGCACTTTCGATGCGAACCTCGAGCGCGTCGCGAGGGCGGCGCGGCTGGCTGAGGCCGCCGATTTCATCGAGGCCCTGCCTCTTCAGTACGACACGATGATCGGGGAGCGGGGCGTCACGCTGTCGGGCGGCCAGAAGCAACGCCTGTCTCTGGCCCGAGCGATCCTGAAGAGCGCGCCGATCCTCATTCTCGACGAGGCGACATCGGCGGTCGACAACGAGACCGAGGCGGCCATCCAGCACGCACTGGCGGATTTCGCCCGGGACCGCACGCTGGTCATCATCGCTCATCGTCTGTCGACGATCCGTCATGCCAACTGGATCTACGTGATGGGTGAAGGAGGAACGATCTCCGAAGAGGGAACCCATCAGGAGCTCCTGGAGCGCGATGGTGTGTACGCGTCGTTATGGCGCCTGCAGATCGGCGACGCGATGACGTAGTGCGCCTAATTTATAGAGGCTGCGGTACAGAGGCTGCGGTACATCAGCCTCAGTTCATGGGCGGCGATCCAGGTGCGGGTCAACTGTTCGTCGTCGGTATCGTCGACGTCGAGCCCGGTCAGCAGCCTCATCCGGAGCGGTCGGCGTGATGCTCGGAGGCGCCCAACCGGCGGTGTCAACCTCCCGGGCCACCGCCGCGACGCGGCGCCGCCTGTCCGACTGCCGAGCCCGTGAGGTCAACGACGCCGTGGTGCGATCATCAGCGAAGTGTATGGCGGCGGAACTATCCGCGGCGTATAACCGTCGAACATTCTTGGCTGCGGTGGCCGAGGCGCTAGACCGCATCCCCGCACTGGGATGAAGTGACAGGGACATCAGATTTCGTGTCGGCCGCGATATAATCGACACTAGCCTCGGCAGCGATATCCTGCAGTTCCTCAGCTACCTCCGTGGCTAGCTTCTTCACTTGTAAACCAATCCCAATCGTGGCCTTGACGGTGCTCCGCACTAACGGCTTAACCATCGTCCCCATTAATGGCGCCGTTGCGATGCCAACAAAGTACGATAGGGTCATCTTGAGAACCATCTTGTACGGTAGGATCATCTTACGCTAGCCTCCATATCGGTTTTATGTGCGGAGATGGTGATGTGTCCCCGACGATTGGTGGAATTTAGCTGCCAGGAACGGCCCGTTCCTAGGGCCGACGGCCGGCTCGAACGGATCCTACACAAATGGGATACGCGGTCATTGCCCCGGCTGGTCTCACTGTCGCCCCTGAGTCTTGGCACCGGTATATCGTAGCGGGGATACCGTGCGCCACGTCGCGTACGGCTAGGGTACCGCGAGCGTGCTCTCCCGGGCGTGTAGCAGCACTCGTTGAGTGAAGCGACGGACCCGGCGGCGATGTCGCACTAGCCGGTATCAGGCGATTCTGAGCAACCCGAGACGGCCCTCGGCGAGTGCGGTGAGGCTGGGAGAAGTGGATGACGTGTTTGACCGCGGTGATGAGGTAGCTGCGTATGGCACAGAACGGTGCCGTCAAACTGTTGGGTGTCGAGCTGCCGACGATAGCGCCTCGTTGCGAAAACGCCTGCTGTGCAACAGGGCACCGATCACACCACCTCCACCACGCCACGTCGGCTCCGGTGCCCACCCGCGCCAGATCATGGCCTTCGACGGCGATGAGGCATGCTGGCAGTACGACTCGGTCAAAAACTCGCCGGGACATGGGGTGGTCGTTCATCGCACCCACGAGTTTAGAGTCGGGCCGCCGCCCGGCGGATCAACTACGGTTGCCTCTAAGTTGAGATGGCTGCGTGTCGTTGCAGGTAGAGGCACGGACCTGCAAGTAATCATGGGATTACTGAAGTCCTGATGATCGCCTGGAGAGTCCGTGCCTCTACTACCAGCATCCCCTGATCGAGCCGTTGTGGGTCGAGTTCGGCCGCGCTGATCGGGTCGGCTGCGCGCCCCGAGTTCTCCCCAACCCACCCCCGGGGCTGCCACCGCCGCCGGGTCCCAGACCGGGTCGTGTTCGACCATGTGATCGCCGCGCTGGTGCACGGCAGTGGCTATGAAGTCTCGCCAGTCCGGGCTGCTCCGACCGCACCATCCGCCGTCGCCTGACCGAGTGGGCCCACGCCGACATCGGCCAAGAACTGCTGCAATCTACGCAGTCCGGGACATCCTCCGATGTGGCCAACCAGAGCTTTGTGAGTAGGGGTGCAGAGGTGGGCGAGGTCCTCGGCTCGTGATCCTATGGGAGACGCACGCTCACGGCCAGCCGGTGAGGCTAGTGGCGATCAACGCGCTCCAGCTCCAGGCGCGGTTGGCCAGCAGGTGAGTGCCGCAGCGCGGCATC
Organism: Pseudonocardiaceae bacterium; assembly: GCA_036266995.1. Taxonomy (GTDB): domain Bacteria; phylum Actinomycetota; class Actinomycetes; order Mycobacteriales; family Pseudonocardiaceae. The sequence goes on from DATAWX010000166.1 coordinate 6,552, forward strand.
GTGTGTGGTGTCACGCAGTCCAAGAGCGACTGCGGGCAGCTCAGCGGTGTAGGCGAACCTGCAATCTCATCAGTTCGCCGCCCCGCCAGCAGCAGCCCGCGAGCGGTCAGTTTTGGCAGCGACGTCGGCGCTCATAACGGCCTCGGCTGCCTTGTCGGAGCTCACCTCGGCGGCGATATCCTGAAACTCCTCACCCGCCTCAGCGGCTGCCCTCTTCACCTCCAAAGCGAGTCCCACAGTCGCCTTAACGGTACCCCGCACTATCGGCTTAACGATCTTCACTACTAGCGGGGCAGTCACAACACCAATCAAGTATGGAGCTAAAACAGGCATTTTCGGTTCCCCCTCTGACGAGTAGGTGCTCGGATATATTGGTGCATGTGAGTCTGCGGGCTACTATAAACCGTAGCTTTTAAACGCTGACTGTAGTCCGACGGCTTCCGGGAATCAAGGGCCCGAGGGAGAACAAGGCGACACCATGACCAGTTATGGGATCAACTGCTACTTTAAGTAGTCTCACGACCACATGTTCAACCCTAACGGGGTGTTGCTGCGGCCGTCTGGGTGGACACCAGGTATTCTAGCATACTCGGTACCAGCTTCAGGCGCGTTAGCTGATCTCGATCTTTCATCCTCGCTTCACGTGCGGGCGCTCCACCTTGCCCCCGGCTGCTCGCGCCGTCCGATTCGGCTACTACCCAGGGGAGCGGGGCGTGGGGGTCGGCCCGGGCATGGTCGGGCTGATCGGGCGGCGCGGCGTGGCGGCCGAGAAGGCGACGGGACCTCTCTGGTCGGTCGATCGGACCTTCACGATCTTTAAACACCCACTCAGATTCCAACTGTCACTGACCGCGCCCCCATAACAACGGGTGATAACGCTGGAACAGAGATTGATTCCGCGGCTAAATCAACGGCGATACGGCTGCGGCTAGGCCGCGGATGCCAGACGGATGCCGTGACGCGATCGAGACGATCCACAACGCTGTCGGGGCGAAGAAAAGAAACACAACGGGTATTCGACGCGGACTTGAAAATCGGATTCGACAAGAATCGACCACACCTTCCTCCTCGCTCGGCCCGGACGTCCCGGCCAGAGAACAGATCCACGCCTGGCTGAGCGCAGAAGTGAGCCGATCAAGGCCGGTACTCTCCGACCGTCGGGTCAACGCCACCTGTCCCATCAGGTGCGCGTATGGCACGTCGACCGTAGCTGTACGGAAGCGCACTGTCCTGCCCAGCGCATCGCCGGCCGACTAAGGAGACCATCATGCTTGCTATCGCCGCCGCTGTCCTGTTCGTCATTGCCCAGGCGCAGACCGCGCAAGCCGCCTCGGAGAAGGCCACCGCTGCCCGTAGGAAGGCCTTGGCCGCGCTCGCGGCCAAGGCCCAAGCCGATGACGCCTCCGAGGAAGCACCCGCCGAGTTGGACTGGGTGCGGGCCCAGAACGCCGCCCACCTGGCGGCTTACCAAGACGCCGCCGAACTGGCCCACACCGAACTGGAAGAAGTCCATTGCGCGGCCGCGAAGGCGGTCACCGACGCGCAAAAAATCGCCGAGGCGGCTATCCAGAAGGCGATCGCCGATCGGGACCGCATCCTCTCTGAACGGGCCGCCGACATGGACCAGCAAATCGACCGGGCCAAGGCCGATACCCAAGCGCAAGTCACGATCTTACAGAGCCAGCTCGACGCCGCTAAGGTCGAGGCCGAGGAACTGGTCAAGTCCATGCATGGCGAACTGGCCTATGCGGCTGCGGTGACCCGTGCCGGGACTGAGAATGCCAACACCGAACGAGTCGCCAGGTCAGACCAGGAGGCCACGGTGACCCAGCAGCGGGCGCAAGCCGGGCAGCCGCATCCCGAGCGCGCGCCCGTCCGAGCACCGCAAATCGAAAATGACCCCTGCGCTGGTCGATAAGGCCCACGGATGTATGATTCACGCCGCTTCGCCATCGCCGAAATCGCCCAGACCTGCGCGGTCAGTCCGACGACGATCTACCGTCACATTCACACCGGCCAACCACGGCACACTAGCTATAAGCCAACTATCGACCGCGAGCGAAACGGCTGTCCGGGTCGGGGTGTCAGAAAAGGCCGTCGAGGACGCGTCTACGGGATTCACGTTTTTCCATCGGAGGTGGTCAGGAATCCACTCCCCGTGCAAAACAGAGCAACGGATAGCAGCTCAGGAGACTGCTGAGTCGCGCAGCCAATCCAGGGTGAATTTGTACTCGGCCTCCATCAGCTTAGCGACCTTGTCGGTGATCATCTTCTCCACCTTGCCGCTGAATAGCGGCAAGAGGACCTCAGCCGTGAGCTGGGCGCCGAGCACGCATCCGGTGGTGTCCGGTTCCAGGTGCATCCCAACATTGATCGTTCCTGGCATCCCGTCGACCACCGCGTGCACGCTCCCGCTTAAGCTGGTCCAGGTCTCGGTACGGCGGATTGTCAAGCCCTCGGGACGCACCGAGCGGAGGAAGGATGGCAGCGCATCGCCGGGTACAGCGTGGTGCAGCACGATGATGATGCCACGCTCGTCCTGTTCACGCCCCACTAGCTCGGCTCCGGGCCCACCCACCGCGCGCAGCTTGTCGCGCAGATAGTCCGCATCGGTGAGCACTTCCTGGATCCGCTCTGGCGGCTCCGGATACCAGTGCCGCAGTTCCACTCGGTTGGCCATGCGCCGAGATTACCGTGGGTGTGGAGAGCGGAACATTCCGTGGGAGGCAGCGATCCTGGGTGGGGGGTTGATTAGCGTCGGCGGGCTGGGTCGATAGCGGCGGTGGCCGCGGCGACTGCGTCGAAGGTTGGTTTGGCGTGGATAGCCAGGCTGGTGAGGCTGGTGTGGCGGCTTTTGGTCATCAGCATCGGGAGCTGGATTCCGGCCTCGGCGAGATGTGTGAGCCGGGAGTGCCGTAGCTGGTGCAGGGTCCAGCCGTTGGATGCGTCTTTGAATACCTCGGCGGCCCGCCGGTAGGACAGCCGGGCCCGACCGGTGTCGGGGTCGAGATCGGTGCGGGCGGGTTGGCGGGCCGGTGAGGGCGCGATGGCGGTCAGGAACACGGGGCCGTGGTGTCGCCGCTGGAGCAGTCGGGGCAGCAGTCGGGCGGTTGTGGTTTCCCAGCCGATGAGCTCGGCGCGGGCGTCTTTGCTGATCACGACGGGGCGGCGGCGGGGTAGGTCGAGGTGGTCGACGTCGAGGGCGAGGATTTCGCTGGCGCGGGCGGCGCTGTCATAGAGCAGCCACCACAGTGTTTTGTCCCGCAGCGGATGCGTGGCGGTCAGGAAGGCGAGCAGCTCGGGTTCGGGGATGGCGCGGGTGCGGGCGTGGTCGTGTCGGTCAGTGCGCAGCCGACGTCGTTGCAGCGTTGCCGCCGGTGAGGTTGGTGTCGCGCCCTGGCGGGTGGTGTAGGCGAACAGCGAGCTCAGGGTGGCCACTACTCGGTTGTAGGAGGCCGGCGCCAGATGGCTGTAGTTGGTGGTTAAGAACCGGGTCAACCGTTGGGGTGTGATCCGGTCCAGTGGTGTCTCGGCGCCGAGTACCGCTACGAGACGTGCAAGTCCAGGGCGTAGACGCGGTGGGTGGACGGTGCCAGGTCCCGTTCGGTGAGGAAGGTGTCCACCGCTGGACCCAAGGGTTGGGCGTTAGCGGTGATCGCGGTACCGCTAACGCGATCATGTTGGGCCATCATCATCTTCCGGGTTCGCGGTAAATAGTGGGAGTCGGCGCCCTCGATTGGGTGGGGGATCCGTGGTGGCGGTAGGGCCAGGATAGGTGAGTTCGCGGTGAATCGTCTATTCACTGAGACAGTGCGCGGCGCAAGGATGGGCTCCATGTCTGACACCGCGACGATGACCCCGCCCGCGATGGCCCCGAGCTTCTATCAGCTGCGGGTGGTGTTGCGCGGGATCAGTCCGCTGATCTGGCGGCGCCTGCTGATCCCTGCCGACACCACGATCGCCGGGCTGCACGCGGTGCTACAGACCGCGTTCGGGTGGGGCGGTGAACACCTGCACCGGTTCGTCATACACGGCACCGAGTACGGCATTTCCTACGTCGGCGGCCCTGGTTTCCGCGACCACGCCCGCAAGATCAGCCTCGGTGAGCTGGGCCTGCGCCTCGGCGAGCGGTTCACCTACAAATACAACTACTTCGCCGCCTGGACCTGCGACCTGCGCGTCGAGCAGATCACCCGCGCTCAGCCGGGCCGGACCTACCCACGCTGCGTCGGCGGTCGTCGCGCCGGCCCACCCGAGGACTGCGGCGGGCCGTGGGCGTTCCTGGAGCAAACCCAGGCCCACCTGGTGCTCGATGCGATGCTGCGTACCGCGGAGATCCTGGGCATGTTCCTCGACGAGCAGAACATAGACGTCACCTGGGTCGGTGAGTATCGCGACGAACTCGCCTGCCTGCTGCCGCTGCTGGGCCTGGAGCGGTTCGACCGCCGGGCGCTCAACCGCGCTCTGGTCGCGCTGCCCGCGACCCAGGCGAGGGTGGCATGAAGCTCACCGTGCAGCTCGTGCTGCACGCCGACGATGACACCGAGACGATCGTGCGTGAGGTGTTCACCCTGCAACGGGAGGACCCCATCGCGCCTGAGACCCTGGGTTTGCAGCTGGCCGAGGCCAAAGACCTGCTGGTCGCAGTGCAGGACACCCTGGTCGTCGAGCAAGTTGCTACAGCGGTGTCCGCCCAGGTCGGATGTCCGGACTGCGGGGCTCCGCGCCGTCACAAGGACAGTCGGCCCATCGTGATGAAGACGCTGTTCGGCCGGCTGCGGTTGGACAGCCCCCGCTGGTGGCACTGCGGCTGCCAACCCCGAACGAACCACACATTCAGCCCGCTGGCCTCGATACTCCCGGAGCGGACCACCCCGGAGCTGTCCTACCTCCAAGCCCGCTTCGCCGGGCTGGTCTCCTACGGGCTGTCCGCTGATCTGCTCGGCGAGCTGCTGCCGTTGGGTCGGGCACTGCACGCCAACACGGTGCGGCGTGGGGTGCAGGCCACCGCGCAGCGTCTGGAGGACGAGCTCGGCGACGAACGATTCAGCTTCATCGACACCTGCCAGCTCGACCGGGAGGAACTGCCCCGCCTGGACCTGCCGCTGACCGTCGGCCTGGACGGCGGCTACGTGCATTCCGCCGCCCAGCGTTCGCGCCGTGACGGGTGGTTCGAGGTGATCGCTGGTAAGGCCGTGCCCGCCCAGGGGCGGGCGAGCTGTTTCGGGTACGTGCAGACCTACGACACCAAGCCGAAACGCCGGCTAGTTGAGGTGCTCAAGGCTCAGGGCATGGCGGCCAACCAGCAGGTCACCTTCCTCACCGACGGCGGCGAAGACATCCGCGACGTTCCCTGCTACCTCAACCCGCAGGCCGACCACTTGCTCGACTGGTTCCACATCACTATGCGAATCACGGTGATGACCAACATGGCCAAGTCCCTGCAACCCCCACCGCCGGATCCGGACCTGGAGCTGTCCGCCGAGACGGCCACCAAGCTCATCGGTGAGGTCAGCGAGGATCTGGGGCGGCTGAAGTGGTTTCTCTGGCACGGCAACGTCTTCCGCGCCCTGCAGACCGTCGAGGGCATCGCCATCGACCTGGAGACACTCCATCACGACGGTCAACCGAGCAAGCTGCTCAAGGCAGTGCACGAGTTCGACAGCTACCTGCGCGCCAACGCCGGGCGCATCCCCAACTACGGCGAACGCCGCCGCGCTGGCGAGGCCATCTCCACCGCGTTCACCGAGTCCACGGTCAACCAGGTGATCAGCAAGCGCATGGTCAAAAAACAGCAAATGCGCTGGACACCGCGCGGTGCCCACCTGCTACTGCAGATACGCACCAGAGTCCTCAACGACACCCTCACCAACGACTACCGACGCTGGTATCCCGGCTTAACCCACACCTCGGAAGCAGACACGCTGGACGATCAGCTGGTGGCGGCATAGCTCCCACGGAATGTTCCGCTCTCCTCCGGCTTGCCGGTTGGGACGAACTGAGCACCTGGGGCTACGACGCAAGTGCAGGGAGCTTGTACGCCCAGCTCACCCGCAACGGCAACTCTGACGACGACGGCCCCGACATCTGGATCACACCGCCCGACTTTCCGGTCGTACTGGTTCCTACCGCGCTCGCGGCTGCCATCGCCGCCGCGACTGGCTCAGAGCTAGCCGCCGTGTACGTCGCGATGAACGCGGGCCTCGATGGTCAGACCGATGACATGGCACAAGCATTGCGTCTACCGGCCCCCGACCACGACCCGTTGACCACCCAGCCTGAGCAACCATGGATGCCCGGCGACGACGACCTACCGCCGTGGACCACTTTCCTGATCAACCCACACGGTGATCGGCACCTCGGCTTCAACGACGACGAGTGCCAGTTCTATCGCATTTGGCAGCACCGGCCCCCCGAAGCGCTCCACACCGGTGACGCCATCCTCCTACGCCCTAGCGACATCGACCAGATCATCAAGGTCTGCATGATGTGGATCAACAGCCACCCCGGAGACCCACGATGGGCCACCCTGTCCGACGAGTTAGCGATAGGCGCAAAGTCCCTCGTCCTGCGCTACGCGGAACTCGCCGGAGCCGAAACGAAGAACTACCGTCGGGGTACGAACCGGACGCAGGTTAACGACGCGTGACTTCGGTGTGACAGCGGTCCGTGACCAGGCGACATCGGTCAGTTACGCACACAGGCAGCGGTCCGTAATGGCTCAACATCGGTCAGTCCCACCACACGAAACCACCGAAACCCGACACACAAACGCTGCGTAATCAACATGATCGGTCAGTGAATAAGCGCCCGGAAACGGACCAAAGCGACGGTCGCACACACCCACGCGGAGCACCTAGCGCCGAGATAGGCAACCATCGCGCAGTTATTCGGGGTGGCGCTCTTCCTCAATGACGATGCGCTTTGGGTCGAACCTTGGACCCCCAGACCGGACGGCGGGAGCGATCACGATCCGCCGATTCGTCAACGCTTGCCGGATGAGGTTGCGCTGCTCGGCGACTGTGGCAGCGTTCCATCGCGCCGTCCATTCCTCACGTGATGCGGCCTCGATGGCAGGGTCCGCGACTGCTGTCGGCACCCTATCCAGCTCAGCCAGCTCGGCGCGAAGCTCGGCGATGCGCTTGTCCAACGGCGCCATGGCGACGTCATAACGCTGGAGCGTGATCTCCCGCCGACCCAGCCGCCCGGACAGCTCCTCGGCAAGGTGCTCGCACTCAGCCAACTGCGCGCACAGCGGACGCCTCTTGTCCTGCGTGGCCTTGGCGGCAGCCTCGATAGCTTCGGCGTGACGAGGGTCAGCCAGAATCCTCACCACCAGCGCCCCAACGTGCCGGTCCAACTGGCGTTGATCAACAGTGATACGACCGCATCCGCCCCGAGCCACGCGCCGATGACACCAATACTGCCGACGAACCTCACCATCCGGATACGGCTTGTCCTGCGGCCGTGACCGCCCCGTAAGCCGATATCCACAGTGCCCGCAGCACACGATGCCCGAGCACAGATAGGGCTCAGAGTTGGGACGCCCACGGCGACGCGAAGCAAACAACGTATCCAGCCGTTCCCACGCGTTGATATCAAGGATCGGTTCGCCGGGCAGACGTCCCACCACCACGCCGTTGTGGACAACCTGCCCCGCATAACGCGGACTCAACACGAGTGCCTTGAGCGACTCGCGCGTCCACTCGCGTCCAGTGGAGGTGGTGATACCTCGCTGGTTGAGATCGTGGGCGATGTGATCTTGGGACTCCCCGGCCAACATCCGCGCGACCATCTCGCGAAGCACGGCGGACTCGGACTTCCGGACCGTGACGCCATCCTGCTCGAATCCGAACGGGCGCCGCGAGTGGTTAGTCTCCCCGCGCATTGCCTTGACACGTTTGCCCCGCTTGACCCGGGTGGACAGCCGATCAGATTCATAGGCGGCGGCATTGAGTTGATCGCGGAATGCCTTGCGGCCGTTGGCTGTCGTCAAGTCGTACTCGCCCTCGCTGTCGAGCACCACCAGACCCCGCTCGGCGACGAGGATCAGGCGCTCGCCCTCAATAGGCCGACGCGAGAACCGCGCCATGTCGAACACCACCACACCACCCGTCGCACCGCCCTCCAGCCGGGACATCAGCCGTTCCCAGCCGGGACGCTTCACACGCGGGTTCCACGCCGAGCGGCCGCTATCAATGTGTACCTCACCGAGCTGCGCCCGGCGTTCCTCGATCCTGGCCTTGCAGTCCTCCACCTGACCCTCGGTCGAGCGCTGCCTATCATCACCAAGTCGCGACACCCGTGCGTAAATATCGAGGGTAAGGGCCACGGCGGCTCCTCTCGTCAGGGGGTCACTTATTCTACCTTGACCCTGACCGCAGACCCCTCACCAACCCACTACGCCACTGATGATCGACTAGAAGGCCGACGCCGTGGGGGAGCTGGCCGAGGAGTCCGACGTAAGCCGTAGCGCGACACGCCGGGAACGCCGAGCAGCGCGACACACGGATGTGCGGGACGATCCTCGGCGGCTGAGGCCGTGTTGACCGGAACTGTCGGGGTAGCGCTTCATACTGCTGGCCGACCGGTTGGACTGTAGGCGGGAGGGTGCGGTGGCACAGCGGAATCGGGAACGACTTGCTGCGGCGGCAGCGCGTCGCCGGGCGCGTCGCCGCGCCTCGGCGGGCACCGGCAGCGCCGGACCGTGGTCGGCCGATGCGGGGTTTCCCGGAGCGTCGTTTCCCCGCGGAGAGGCTTCCGGAGTGGGACCAGGCGGAGTGGGACCCGGCGCCGCTGGGACGGGGCGGGCGCGGCCGTCGGCGGAGACGATCTCCACCGTATTGCTCAGCGCTGCGCGCGAACACTGGGCGGGCGACACGCAGGCCGCGGCGCGCATCGGCGCGGTGGTCGCCGATAGGTGCGCCGAGACACCAGATCTGGTCGCGGCCGCGGTCCGGGGCGCGGTGACCCCGCTGATCACCGCGGCGTGGGAACGTGGCTGGACACCCGAGGACCTTCACCAGGTGGCTCGACGGCGGCTGGATGCCCCGGGCGGCAGCTACCTCGTCGATGCGATCGCCGACGAGTCCGTGCGCTACGCCAAGGCCACCGTGCCGCAGCGCTGGCAGGAGGACCTGCGGCAGATCGGAGCGCACGTGTGGTGGGAACCCGCCCAGACCGGAGGTCATCTCCAGCAGTGGACCCGGCGGCGCGGATGCAGCCTGGCCGAGGCGCTCACCACGGTGATAGAGGTGCTGGCGACGTTGCTGGCGCTGCCAGCGCTGCCCAGGACCATGCCGCCACCCGGTTCGGCCGTGGCCGCTGCGCCGCCGCGGCGCGGAGTTGACCAGAAGATGCTGGCCCGGGTTCGAGCGCTGCTGGCCAAGGCAGAGTCGACCACGTTCCCCGACGAGGCCGAGGCGCTGTCAGCCAAGGCGCAGGAGCTGATGAGCCGGTACTCCCTGGAACGGATCGTAATAGACAGCGCCGCCAGCCCGGGTGCGGATCCTCACCCCGCAGCAGCCCGAAGGCTGTGGCTGGACAACCCCTACGTGGCAGCAAAGGCGCTGCTGGTGGGCGCGGTTGCCGAGGCGAACCGGTGCCGGACCGTGCTGTCGGAAGGGCTGGGGTTCACCACCGTGCTCGGCGACGAGGTCGATCTGGAGATCGTTGAGCTGCTCAGCACATCGCTGCTGGTCCAGGCGACCAGGGCGATGGTGTCAGCGGGTAGCCAGATCACCCGCACCGGGCGGTCTCGGACCCGCTCGTACCGCCAGTCATTCCTGATCGCCTACGCGACCCGGATCGGCGAACGGCTGACCACCGCGCGCGACGTGGGCGCCGCCGCGGTGGCCGACCCGGCGCGGCTGTTGCCGGTGCTGGCCGCTCGGGAGCAGGTCGTCGACGAGCTGTTCGAGTCGATGTTCCCGCGGTCGGTGTCGCGCTCGTACAGCGTCGGCAACGCCGCCGGGTGGCACGCCGGCCGTGCCGCTGCAGACCTCGCCGTACTCGACACCAGGCGCGCAGTGCGCTCAGCAGGCAGCTGACACGTGCGGCCAGCGGGGTCATGTCGCGGCACCAATCCGTCGCACCGCAACTCTGAGGACCAGGGCGTAGACGCCGAGAGCGACGACACCTCCGGCGGCGAGCAGCGTGAGATCTGCGAGCCGGCCGCCGGCATCGAGCTCTCGGATCCACCACATCGCGGCGGCTACCGGGACTAACGCGAGCGTGGCGACCAGCGCAGCGATCACGGCGCGGGGTTCGAGAAACCGCTCTGGGCGGATCGTCCGGCGCAGCCGGGTCAACACCGTGCCGGCTGCGGCGAGCTCACCAGCCAGGATGACCACCACCAGCCAGATCAGTCGAGAACCGTCGGCGGGCAGGAGCAGGGCCGCAGCCGCGCCCACGAGGATCACACCGAAGGCCACCTCGCTGGCCCGGCGCGGGATGCGGTCGTCGAGCCGGGCGAACAGTGCCTGCCGGCCGAGGTCGTACACCCCGCTGACCAGCTGGGCGATCGCCACGACCGCCAGGCAGGTGGCGAGGGGACCGATCAGGGCGGCGTGCCGTAGCCCGCCGTTGGCCAGGATGTTCGCGGCCGGTGCGCAGAGCAGGGCGAGTAGCACCAGCAGCGGCAGGCTGGCGGTAACGGTGTAGGACAGGCCTTGGCGCCACGTCGAGCCGAACGTGGCGGCGTCCTCGCGATGGGCGGCGTGGGACAGTCCGGGCAGCGCAGCCATGGCCACCGCGCGGGCGCTGACGTAGGACAGTGAAAACAACATGGTGTGCGACAGCTGCACTACGAAGACACCACCCGGCACTGTGCCGGCGAGCGCGAGCAGCACGTACATCCCCGCGGCCGGCCACGCTGCCACGCCGACCGAACGCACCAGCCTGCGGATGATCGCGCGGGCCTCGGGGTCTTGCCGCCAGCGCATCGACGGACGGGTCAGCAAGCCCACCCGCGCGGTGCCGAACAGCTGCAGCGCCGCGTGCAGCGCGACGGCTGCGGTGCTGCCCGCTCCGAGCACGATCACCAGATCGACCGGCACGCGCTGGACGTCGAGGCCGGTCCCGTAGTACCAGCCGGCCAGGATCACCACCAGGATGAGCAGGACGTTCTCCACCGTGGGCGCACCCGCCGCCAGCGCGAAGCGCCCGCAAGCCTGCTGGGCGGCGATGGCGACATGCATCAGTGCGTACAGCAGGATCTGTGGTGCGATGAGCAGGACCAGTAGCGTGGCGAGCCACAGCCCCCGAGCTCGGGCAGCCGGATCCGGGATCCCGAGGGTCAACGTCCAGGCCACCACCGGGGAGAAGATCATCAACAGCGCGACCACCGCGCCCGAGACGGCGAGCAGCCATCCGGTCACCCTGCTGAGCAGCTCCCGGCCCCCGGCAACGCCGCTGGCACCGATGGCGCGGACCACGCCGGGCACCAGGACCATCGCCAGCACCGGCCCGGCAATCAATACGCACACCAGGTGTGGCACGACATAGCCGGTTTGGAAGGCATTGGCGAAATAGGTCGGCCCCAGCACCGCCCCGGTCACCACCACCCGCAGCAATCCGGTGGCTCTGCTCACCAGCCCCCAACCGGCCACGGTGACCGAGTTCCGGACAGTGGTGGAAGCTGAGTTATCGAGCGCAGCCACCGCTGAGGCAATCACCGCCGGGCGCTCCCAGGTAGTATCTGGCTCACGTCGCCGTCTTCCCTCCGTACAGGCCCGTCGGCGAGAATCTCCGCGACACGAGGCCCTAGGTCGCGCGACGTTAAATTACAAAGAACGGGAGCCGGATTAAACTCGCCATGGGTTGTGCTGCGTTGATCGGCGCGACGATGACGGTGAGCGGTGCAAAGTGATCGGTAGCGCCGATCAGGTTTGTGGAATTGCTTACGCGGAACTTACATCGAAAGAGTGAGGCGTGCCGTCGGAATGCCATGAATGACGCGATGGGCCGGATTCGACGACGGTGCTGGGGAGCCCGTCTATCACTCTTTCGGGGAAGACTTTACGTCGAGAGCGGCCAGCAGCGCGCGCAGTGCCGGCAGCGCCCGGGCAATCGCCTGACGATCGTCGGAGGGGAGCGCTGCCATCGCGCCTGCGACGAGGTCAATGCGAGCGTGGCGCCAGGCTGCTAATCGCTGTGTCGCCGCCTCGGTCAACGACAACCGCGCAGCGCGGCGATCCTCGGGAGCGGTATCGCGCACCAGCATCCCTAGGTCGATGAGTTGGTTGACCAACGTGCTCACCGAGTTGGCCGCCAGGTGCAGAGCACGCCCTGCCGGCGCGATCCCGATGCCCGGCTGCTTCTCAATGACCTGGAGCAGTTCCACCTGCGCGCCCCGTAACGGCGGTCCGGGCACTGTCGACCGCAGCCTCCGGCGCACCAGACGTCGCAGCGCAGCGATGGTCGTCATCAGCTCATCGCCCAGCGCAGCCGCATCAGGGGTGGTCACATCGGCAGAGTAGCTCTCAATGAGATGCTTTGCTGGACCAGCGCCGCTGACTGCGGGGCGAACAGGAACGTGCACAAGGAGTAGAGCTATCGTCGTCACGTGACGAGCCTTGATCAGACTGTGCTGGCCGAGGAGCTGATGACGACCATGGCCGCACTGCGACGCCTGGTGCGCCGGAGGCTGCCATCGGCGGTGCCGGGACCGCCGTTACGGGGTGCGCACATCGAGCTGCTGCAGGTCATCAAGAAGCAGCCGGGTATCGGGATCGCGCCGGCAGGGCGTGCTCTGCACCTGGCGGCCAACTCGGTGAGCACGTTGGTCAACCAGCTCATCGACATCGGCATGCTGGTGCGCCAGACCGCACCCGACGATCGGCGTGCCGCGCAGTTGTGGTTGACCGACACGGCGACACAGCGCTTGGCGGCGTGGCGTCAGGGCCGCATCGACCTCATCGCGAGCGGCGTGGCCGGGCTTCCGTCGGCCGATCGTGAGGCTCTCAGTCAGGCGGTGCCGGCATTACGTGCGCTGCTGGTCGCTCTCGACACGGAGGAGGGGCGATGACTGCTCCGCTCCCGATTCACTAGACGACCGCGTGTGTGTCGCGGGACCCGGAACCGCCGACGAGTTCGAATGTTCTCCACATCGACGCGTACGTGCCGTCGGCGGCGAGCAGTTGCTCGTGGGACCCGACTTCGGCGATCTGGCCCCGGGCCAGCACGACGATCCGATCGGCGGATCTTGCGGTCTGCAGGCGATGTGCGATGACGATGGTCGTGCGGTGGTGCGCGACCCGCTGCATCGCTTGTGCCACCCGCGCCTCGGTGACGAGGTCCAGGTTGGAGGTCGCCTCGTCGAGCAGCAGCACGGTGGGATCGATGAGTTCGGCTCGGGCCAGCGCGACCAACTGCCGCTGCCCGGCCGACAGCGAGCGGCCGCGCTCGACAATGTGGTGCAGGTAACCGCCGGGCAGGGCGGCGATGAAATCGTGTGCGCCGATCGCGCGGGCGGCGGCCTCCACCTCGGCGTCGGTGGACTCGGGCCGGCCGTAGGCGATGTTGTCCCGGATGGTCCCGGTGAACAGGAAACCCTCCTGTGGCACGTAGCCGAGTTGGCGGCGAAATGAGCGCAGGTCCAGCGAGCGCAGGTCGTACCCGTCCACCCGGACACTGCCCTGATCGGGGTCATAGAAGCGGGCGAGCAGTTTCATCACGGTCGACTTGCCCGCGCCGGTCTGCCCCACGATCGCCACCGTCTCTCCCGCCGCGATCCGCAGGGTGATGCCGCGCAGCGCCTCGGGTGGCTTAGCCGGTGGGCAGGGCGGCGCGGGATAGGAGAAGCGCACGCCGTCGAGAGCGAGCTCACCACGGAACCGGCCGGCAGGTTCGGGTCGCTCGGCGGGCGGGGTCAGCGTGTCCAGCCGCATCAGCTGGCCGATCCGGCTGACCGAGACCCGGGTCTGCTGCCAGGAGTCGAACACCTGGGACAGCTGCTGGATCGGCGAGAAGAACATGTCGATGTAGAGCAGGAAGGCGATCAGCGCGCCCGTGGTGAGCTGCCCGGAGGCAATCAACCCTGCGCCGACGCCGAGGACGATCGCGTCCGCCCCGGCGGAAAGGAACTGTACGAAGGGGAAATACGTGGCAACGAGTCGCTGCGCGGCGACACGGGCCGCGAGATAGTCGTGACCGAGTCGGTGGAATCGTGCGCTCGTCTCGTTCTCGTGGGTGAAGGCCTGCGATTCGCACACCCCGGACAGGCTCTCCTGGAAGTCCGCGTTGACGATGGCGATCCGTTCCCGCGCGAGGTCGTAAAGGCGGGCCGCCTTGCGGCGGAAGATCATCGTGGCGATCGCGAGCGGGACTACGACGGTGAGCGTGCACAGGCCGAGCTCGGTGTTGATCAGCACCAGTGCGACGCCGACTCCCACGAAGGTGACCAGTGAGACCAGCGCGGCGAGCAGCCCGTTCTCGATGAGCGACTCGAACTGGTCCACGTCGGTCGTCATCCGGGTCATGATCCGGCCGGCCATCTCACGTTCGTAGTAGTCCAGCGAGAGCCGTTGCAGCTGGGCCCAGATCCGGATCCGCAGTGACAGCATGATCCGTTCGGCGGCGCGGCCGGTGACGAAGGTCTCGCCGACCTGGTCGATCAGGTCGGCCAGGGTGACGATGAGGAAGATCGCGGAGGCTGCGAAGAGCACGGCCTGTGAACCGGCCGACACGCCGTTGTCGACGCCCTCCTTGATCAGCACCGGGCCGGCCAGCCCGGCCAGCGCGTCGAGGATCACCAGCACCAGGCCGACCAGCAGCGGCCGGCGAAACTCGCGCAGCAGCCCTGCCAGCCGGAAACCCCGGTCATGCCGCGCTTCCCGGTCGATGTCCACGGTCGGGAAATCCCGCACCGGTGGTAGCGCGGCGACCCGGGCCAGCAACTCGGGAGTCGGAGCGAGGTTGAGGCGCCAGCCGCTTCCGCCGCCCAGGCCCGGACCGATACTGGGCGCGCCGATCGTGCGCACTGTGGTGCGCGCGGTGTCCGTGGCCGGTTGGCCGCCGGTCCAGGCTGAGTCGGTGCGACCGTCGGCGCCGCCGGAAGCGGACAGCATCGCGAGTGCCTCGATCCGGTCGCCGACCTGTTCCGCGCGGTGCTCCTCAAGGCCGGACAGCAGGGTGCGGTAGATGGCGCTGCGGGTGACGAGTTCCTCGTGCGTGCCCTCCTCCACGACCCGTCCCTGGTCGAGCACGACGATGCGGTCGGCCAGGTGCAGCGTGGAGCGGCGGTGCGCGACCAGCAACGTCGTCCGGTTGGCCAGCACACCCAGCAGGGCGTCGTGCACGGCCTGCTCGACCTTGGCGTCGATGGCGCTGGTGGCGTCGTCGAGGATCAGGATCCGCGGATCGGCCAGGACAGCCCTGGCCAACGCGATGCGTTGGCGCTGGCCGCCGGACAGGGTCAGGCCGCGCTCGCCGATCATCGTGTGGTAGCCGAGGGGTAGCTCCTCGATGAAACCGTGCGCCTGGGCGACCCGGGCGGCGTGCCTGATCTCGTCGTCGGTCGCGTCCGGGCGGCCGTAGCCGATATTCGCCCGCACCGTGTCGGAGAACAGGAATGTTTCTTCGAAGGCCACGCCGACCTGGCGGCGCAGCGATTTCAGCGTCACGGTGCGCAGGTCGTGCCCATCGACGAGAACCGCACCGGAGTCCGGATCATCGAAGCGGGACAGCAGCATCGCCACCGTCGACTTCCCGGCGCCGCTGGGCCCGACGATCGCGACCCGTTCACCGGCGGCGACATGCAGGTCGAAACCGTTCAGCACCGGGGTGCCCTCGCCGTAGCCGAAGTGCACGTCGGCGAAGGTGATCTCACCACGCAGCTCGGGCAGGGTCACCGCGTCCGGGGCGTCGGCGATGGCCGGCGGGAGGTCAAGGAGCTGGAAGATGCGTTCTACCCCAGCCCTGGCCTGCTGGGCGATGGTGAGGATGCCGGCGAGCTGCCGGGCCGGCGCGACGAACTGGGCGACATAGGTGGAGAACGCGAGGAACGTGCCGAGCGTGATCTCGTGGTGCAACGCCAGCCACCCGCCGAAGGCCAGGATGGCGACCTGGCCGATCGAGGGAACCGCCTCCAGCAGCGGCTGGTAGCGGGCCTGGAGCCGAACCGCGCGCATTCGTGCGCCGTAGAGCGACGTGGAAGCGTCGACGACGCGGCCGAGTTCTCGGTCTTCCTGGCCGAAGGCCTTCACCACGCGCACGCCGTTGACGTCCTCGGCCACAATCTGCGCGACGTCACCCTCGCGCTGCTGGCCGTCCCAGGTCGCCGGGAAGACCCGCCCGCGCATCCGGTAGGAGATCGCGAACAGGACCGGTGCGACGACCAGGCTGACGATCGCCAGCAACGGGGACAGGGCGAACATGACCCCGAGCGAGAGCACCAGGAGCAGCACGTTGCCGCTCATGATCGGTAAGTAGTTGAGCAGGCCTTGCACGAGCATCGAATCGGAGCTCGCCCTGGCCACGAGTTGGCCGGTCGGCATCCGATCGAGGTTGGCCAGATCCATCGTCTGCAGGTGATCGTGCATGGCGTTGCGCAGGTCGTACTGCACTTCCAAGCCGACCCGGCCACCCCGGTAGCGGCGCAGGTAGGTGAACCCGAACCTGGCGACCCCGACCACGACCAGCAGCGTCAACCAGGGCCACAGCGGCGAGTCGCGGCGCACGATGACCCCGTCGACGATCTGCCGCGCGATCAGCGGCACCAGCGTCTGGCACGCGCTGCCGAGCACCGCACCGGTCAGCGCGAGCACCACGTTGCGCCGATGGTTGAGCAGGTAGCCGGCCAGCCGCCGGATCCATCCCGGCTTGCCGGTGATCAGCGGGCTAACCGGGCGAGCAGGGCGGAGGCGATTACGATCATGACCGCGGAGGCCAGGATCAGCACGCCGAAGTCCAGTCCCAGTTCAGCGGGGACGCCGATGAGCAGGCCTCTGAGAGCGTCGACCTCGTAGCCGAGCGGGTTGATGTGGTTGAACGCCTGCAGCCAGCCGGGCATGAGGTTTACCGGGTACAGCGCACTGGAGCCGAAGAACAGTGGCATGGTGATCGCCTGCCCGATGCCCATCAGCCGGTCGTGGGTGAGTACCAGTCCCGCGATCGTGATCGACAGGCAGCAGAAGAAGCTCGAGCCGAGGATCACCGCGGCCGCCATGGCCAGCAGCTTGAGGGGGTTATCGGTCAGTCCCACGCCGAGCAGCGCGGCGAGCACCAGCACCACGAGGGCTTGGACCAGGGCGCGTACCGACGCGGCGAAGGCTTTGCCGGTGACCAGAGCGATCCGTGGGGTCGGGGTGACCATCAGCTTGGTCAGCACTCCGGCGTCGCGCTCCCAGATGATCTGGATGCCGTAGAAGATCGCGACGAACAGCGCGGACTGGGCGAGGATTCCGGGTGCGAGGTAATCGAGGTAGGGCACGTTGCCGGTCGGGATGGCCCGCAACCGGGTGAACGTCTCACCGAAGACCAGCAGCCACAGCGCCGGCTGGATCGCCCGGGTGATCAGCTCGGTGCGGTCGTGGCGCAGCTTCTGCAGTTCGACCAGGCACATGGTGCCGATCCGGGAGAGCACCAGGCGGGGTAGACCGATCGGGACTGATTCACCCCAGCCGGTGAGCGGTACGGCGAGTTGCTCGGACATTGCGCATCCTCTCTCCGGCGTCACTGGCCAGTCTGTCGCCGGTGGCGGCGCGGAACACGTCGTCCAGGGTGGTGTCCGGGCCGACGCCGGCCTTGAGCTCGGCCGGTGTGCCCAGCGCGCAGATCCGGCCGCGGTGCATCAGGGCGATCCGGTCGCAGTGCTGGTCGGCTTCGTCCATGTAGTGCGTGGTGACCAGCACGGTCATCCCAGTACTTGCGCGGACTTCGCCGATGTGGTCCCACACGCTGGCTCGGCCGATCGGGTCCAGGCCGATCGTCGGCTCGTCCAGCACCAGCAGCCGTGGTGCGTTGACCAGCGCCTGCGCGAGCTCCAACCGGCGGATCATGCCGCCGGAGTAGGTGCCCGCGGTGCGATCGGCGACGTCGGTCAAGCCGACCGACTCCAGCGAGAGATCCACGACGTGACGCCGCCGCGCGCGCGGTACGTCGAACAGGCGCGCGAACAGCGCCACGTTCTGCCGTCCGGTCAGCGCGCCGTCGGCGGACAGCTGCTGGGGCACGTACCCGAGCAATCGCCGCACCGCAAGCTTATGGCGGGCCACGTCCACCCCGAAAACCTCGATCGACCCGATCGGCGCCGGCAGCAGTGTCGTGATCATGCGCAGCGTGGTGGTCTTGCCGGCACCGTTGGGCCCGAGCAGCCCGAACACCATCCCGGCAGGGACATTCAGGTCAACCCCGTCGACCGCGACGGTGTCCCCGAAACGGTGCCGGATCGCGGTACCGCGCACAGCGAGCGGGGCGGTCATCTCAGGAGTCCAGGTCGTATCACGGCCCGAATATACGTCTTAAACAGAGCTAATCGCAATAGGAGGTTAAGTGAGCGGGCCGTTACCGACGGCGACACAAGGCCGGCGTCGGATGCATCATCGCCCAGCTCGGCGCTCCACCGCAGGGCTGCATGCACACACTGCGGGCAATACCGGGGTCGTCGTCGCACTCGGCAGGACACCGTGCCGGCAGCAGGTCCGACGAGCTGACCAGCTCTCCGCAGACCGTCACATACCCGCTTGTCCCGTAGCCCTGCCCTACCGCCCAGTCGGCCACCAGCAGATGAGCCGTGCCCCTCACTAATGGCGCGCTCACCCGAGCGACTCCCCGAGAACCTCCCACAGCTCGGTGGCCGCAGTTTCGTCCAAGATGAGCACACACTGGTCGGTCCCGTGCGGATCCAGGACGATGGTCCCGTCGCGTTTGGTCACCACCAGATTGGTGAAGCCCCGGCAGCCACCATGCACCGAGCAAGTGATGTGAATCACCCTACGGCGCCTCGTCGACTGCGGCGGCGCGTCGCCACCGGGCGTGGTACTCGTCAGATCCGGGCTGTCAGTCGTTTCCATCGATCACCATCTCCGCTCCTGCTGGGAAGTCGTGTCCGAGCGCCCGTCGTAAAGAATTGGAATCGCCCGAATGACGAAGGCCGACAGCTCACCCAGGGCCGGGGACGGGGCTTCGACCGCAAGTTCGACAGGCACCCCCGGGAGCGGATGCGCAGCCGTACCACAGCCAGGAATCACCCGGCACTGGGTGCTCGCGAATTACTCTTCCGTTGGCTTGGCGCGGCGAAAAGGGCAAAGCATCCGCACTTCGACTGCAAATCTGCCGCAGGGTGGCCGCTGACCTGCAAAGATGTCGCCGCGGTACCCTTAGGTCGGCAATATGGCTAGGATGCGGCCAGGAGGATGACTCGTTGGGGAAGCAGCACCGCCCTGGCTTAGCTCGCGCCCGCAAGTCGGCCGGCCTCAGCCAGGAGCGGCTGGCTGAGGTGCTGCGAGTGGATCGATCCACCGTCACCCGGTGGGAATGTGCTGAGACCGAACCGCAGCCCTGGCTTCGGCCGAAGCTCGCTCGTGCACTCGGCTTACGCCATCATGAGCTCGATGATGTACTCAGTGTCATCGAGCTCATCGAGGAACCAACCGACGACGTGGCTCCGAGCGATAAACGCACCGCCTTATCAGTAGCTACTTCGAACGATCTGAAAGTGGCTGTCTGGCAAGGTATCTCCTCGCTAAGCGTCGGAGACGAGCATGAAGCCTTGGAGCTCGCCAGGCGAGTCGCTGCGTCCGACGTGAGCGCCGAAACACTGAGCCGACTTGAAGGCATTGTTGACGAACTGGCAGTCAAATACCAGAAAACCCCACCGCAAGAGTTACTCGGTCCGGTTCGGCGACACGTGTCCTATGTCATGCGGCTACTCGATGCACGTATGACGCTCGAGGAGCATCGTCGACTGCTCATCGTGGGCGGGTGGCTCTCCCTTATTATGGCCACGCTGTACGTCGACGTTGAACGGCGAGTAGCAGCCAACAGTTGGCTCGCGACCGCCGCGAGTCTGGCGAAGCAGACAGGCCAGTCTGAAATTCATGCCTGGCGCTACGAGACCGAGGCTTGGCAAACACTGATAAATGGCGACCACCGGCATGCGGTGGAGTTATCGCAGGCCGCCCAGCGGTTCGCGCCACGCGGTAGCTCAGCAGCCATTCAAGCCACGGCGCAGGAGGGCCGGGCCTGGGCCCGACTCCGCCAGGCTCCCGAGACATATAGCGCGCTCAATCGAGTAGAGCGGTTCGTCTCCCGCATGGCAAGACCCGAGACACCAGAGCACCACTATCGCTATGACCCGAACAAAGCAGAAGCCTATGTTGCTACCACACTCGCATGGCTCGGGGATGCGGCATCTGAGCACCACGCCCGCCACGTCGTCGCCACGTTTACCCATGAAGCCGAAGCGGGCCGCTGGCCACGGCGACTTGCCTCAGCCAACATCGACCTAGCGCTTGCCTTGCTGCTGACTGACCAGATCGATGAAGCCTGCGCCATCACTCAAGCGGCCATGCTGTCCGGTCGCCTGGTGGCCTCGAACCACTGGCGGGCGCTTGAGGTGGTCCGGACAGTCGAGGCCCGGGGGCTGCCAGAAGCGTCGGATCTGCGGGAGGCGTATGTGCTGATGCGGCAGAGAAGTGAATCCGGCTAGGGAGCGTCGGAGACCACGGAACGGAAGGTCAAGGAGTGGATGAGTCCAGCGTATCTGGACTCAGCTCGAAGAATCCGGTGCTTCACCGCGTGGGGCACATGGTCGGATCCCGGACTTCGTGGGCAGTGACCAGGCGCGATGGAGTCGGATAGAGCGAAGATCAACTGTTCCACTGCGTCAGCAGGTCACAGTGCCTATTGGTAGTGGCTCAAATACGCGGGTGTGGACGTTGCGACGTCCGCGGTGCCGTGAGTTTGGCGGCGGTGCAGCCGATGCTGCCGGCCCTTCATCCAAGCGGGCCAGATCGCAGTTCAGCGGTGACCCGTTGGATCAGCGCTACCGCATCCGGGCCGGTTACGGCCGCGGTCCGCAGCTCGTTGAAGAAGTTGATGTATTGCGTGACCTCGTCGGGTTCGATGAGGCGCTGCTCGGCGGTGAGTGACTCCGAGGTGACAACGTTTTCGTCGTAGATCACGAATCCCGGCACTGGAAGCATCGGCACCGCGAACGGGACGATCCCCACGTTCACGCTCGGCAACGCGGTCATCGTCATCAAGCGGTCCAGCTGCCCGAGCAGGGGCCCGATGGTGCCGACGTTCTTGTGCAGCGCCGCTTCGCCCATCACCAGCTGTATCTGCGTACCGGTCTGGTACAGCACATGTTGTCGCCGCATGCGCTCGATCACCACCGCATCGAGGTCCGCTGCGGATTCGGCGTAGGCCAATGGACTGCCGGGCAGGGCGAGCATCTCGCGTGCGTACGCGGGGGTCTGGAGCAGGCCGATGACCATCGCAGGCTGGAAAGCTCTGATGCAGTTCGCCTGTCCCTCCAGCTGGGCGATGCTGGTTTGCTTTCCGCCCGCACCGCCCGAGCGGCGGTAGGTGTCCCGCCAGGTCGCGTACTCAACCCGCGCCCGCTCCAGCAGTTCCAGCAGTTCGTCGATCGTCTCGCTGCGGGCACCAGCGGCTTGCACCCAGGTATGGATATCGTCCTGTGTCGGCAGCTGGGTTCCCGTCTCCAGCCGGGACACCCGTGACTGCGGCCAGCGGATCCGCTCGGCGGCGAAGCGGTTACCCGACAGCCCGGTCCCGGCGCGCAGCTCCCGCAAGCGGTGAGCAAGGCGGACCCGTTCGGAGTTGCCGGGCAACCTTGTACTCCTACGATGCCTGTGAGAGGGATAGGTGACGGGCCAGCTGCGGCTTGGTACGCACGTAAGCTGACCAGGGCGTGCCGTAGTGTAGCGCCGCGTCTCGCCAGCGGCAGGCCTCCACGATCCTCACGGGCTCGGTGACGTGCTCCACTCCCAGCCATACTTGATCACGGTCGTAGTGCATGTCGTACAGCTCGGCGGAGTCGAAGAGCCAATAGTCGTGTTGCGGGAGGTCCACAGGCCAAGGCTCGTGTTCGGCGATGGCGATGATCCGGACGTCCTCCCCGGCTGCCGCGTTCGGCTCGTAGCCCCAAGTGAGCTCGAAACGCAGATAGTCGGTAAGCGGCTCGCGCACGACGTGCACTCGTTGTACGGCCTTGCCGGCACGTACGTTCGAGGCGATCATGGACGTCCACTGGGTCTTGATCGGATCCGACGGCTTGGGCTGGCCCGCGAGAAACTGGCTGAGAAGATCTAGATCCCGCTGACCTCGATAGACCTGGAGGGTTTCCAGGCGGAACGCGGAATGCGCGTAGCTGTGGAACAGTGCCCCAAACTCCTCGGATTCCGGCGAGATCAGCTCAGCCGTCACGGGCTACCGCCCCCTCGTCCTGGAGCCGACACACGGCCTCTACGAGCACTTCGCGCTTGATCCAGACTGCGCCTTCGCCTGGGAGTACATCCTCCAGATGACTGTTGCTGATGATCAGACCCTGCACGACGCACTCAGGATCGGCACCGGCGTCGACAACGTCGTACACCGTCTGGCAGCCGCCACCCAGACAGTGTGGCTAGACAACCCCGCCACCGTTGTGCGCGATGTCCTCAACCTCACCGTGTAAGACCGTGAAATTGCCAGTTCGAGTGAACACGTGCACCTGACTGCACACGTTCACACCCTGGAATCCGGGGCTCACACGCCAGCTAGAGCGATGGCGATGCCACCAAAGTACGAGGCTTGATGGACATCTGCTTAACTATTGGCTGGAGGGTATGCAACGGGTGTTCTTGACCCGCTCGATAAGGGTCGTCCGATTATTTGTAGGTGGTTTCGATATCTGGCAGCTTGGCGAGCAGCCAGTGGACACTGTTGTCTCCGCCGAGGTCGGGGAAGTCGGCGATGGCCTGGTTGCACAGCCACGTAAGGTGCTCTTTTTTCGTCTTACTCCCGGACCTTTTCTGTCCCGCGGCGAAGTCGTAGTACTCGAATGTGGGAGCGGCGTTGAGCGGATCGCCGCCGCTTTTCCCGATCGGGGTGCTGGTCAGGAGGTCGGCGATGGGGTAGAGAAGGCCACCCATGGCGGCGATGAAGGTGCGTTCCAGGTGGTATCGGGGGCTGGGCTTCTCGGGCTCGAGCTCTCTAGGCAGGGAGTAGAGCTTGTCGAGCATGCACAGTGTGTAGCTATAGGCGGCGTTGAACAGGTCAGCTAGCGCGACGACGGGACCCTTGAAGTCGGCGACCCGGGGATCCACAGGTACCGGTTTGACAACTCCGATGACCTCGATGCCATCGCGGATGCGCTGGAACTTCGCGTAATGTGACAGCTCGTCCAGCCCGGGTTTGGGGTTGACCGGATCGATGGGGACGGTCGCTTTGTCGGGATCCACGCCCTCGCCCTGTTCCACAATGATACTCATCGCGGTCATGGCGCTTTTCAGGTCGCGGACCTCGACGGGTTCGCCTCCGCCGTCGCGGTTCCAGTAGGCAGCGGTGTACTGATATTTGACGCTGCCCGGGGCTGGGGACCAGAAATTTTTAACGTTATCCGACAGGTATCGGAAACCGTCCTCGATGCACTCGTAGAACTGTCCGATGGTGTTGTACTGGTCGGACTGTGGTGGCGCACCGTGTTCGGCAGGCAGTTCCAAAGGCATGAACACGCGGTCGATCAGGTTCTGGGTGCACGGCTCCAGATGCAGTTCCAAATCAGGGGCGCGGTGCAGCATCAAGCTGGGGTAATGCGGCATGAACTTCGGGTCGTAGAAGCTGATCTGGTCACCGGCACCGATGGCGAGCATGAGGTTGCGGACCAGCGCCAGGTGCAGCATCTCCTCCAGCACGATGCTGATGATCGTG
Source organism: Pseudonocardiaceae bacterium (assembly GCA_036266995.1). Classification (GTDB taxonomy): domain Bacteria; phylum Actinomycetota; class Actinomycetes; order Mycobacteriales; family Pseudonocardiaceae. The sequence continues at coordinate 30,429 of DATAWX010000166.1, forward strand.
CGGGATGCCGAGATGCCCGGATCCCACTGGCTGTGGCCCTTGGTCTCGATGGAGTATGCGGCGTAGAGGTACAGCGGGATCGTGGACATCTCCAACTGCGCCGCCTGATGAAGGTGGTTGACCAGATCGTCGCGGGTGCGGATCGGCTGGTCGGATTTCACCTCCTGCAGGGGTGCGATCACGTAGGGCAACGGGGAGTTGGCGCCAAGGATGCTCATCGGGCTCTCCTGTCGGTGTAGGGGCTCAGGCGGGTGCGCGGCAAGGTTGAGATAGGGATCCGTTGCGGGCAGACGTTTTCGGGTCGGGCCGCGGTGCGCAGGCGGTGAACAGACCCGCCTCGACCCACCCTCGGATCCACGGTTGGGCCGGCGCGGGTGAGATGCCGGCGGTCGTTGCTGCGGCGGCTACGGTCTCGCCACTGAGCAGGGCCGCGAGCAGCCGGTCAGCGGGCGGGGTCAGTTCGGTGATCACCACCGTGTAGGCGTGGCGGTGAACAGCAAGTACCGCCATCTGGGCCCGCGGCAGCTCTGCTGTCGCACCGCGGGCGATTGCGGCGGCATAGCCGTGCACCGGATAACGGGTGGTGACCAGGCGCAGGCACGGCGCTGGTCGAAGGGTCAGTTTTGGCCAGGCCGGATCGGTGTCGACAGGGAGGTCCGCGGTACTCAGGACGGCGCCGGTTTCGGTGCCCTGCCCGTGGTAGACCTCGGCGAAGACCCGTTCGAAACGCGCCAGGTCGACCATCAGGTCGACCCAGGCTTCCCGCTCGGCGCGCGGCTGATCGCGGTCAGGACGGGTGCGCTCCAGATGCTCGGCGAAGCGTTCGCCGACCCGAAACAATGTGTAGCTACGGGATGGGCAGGCATCGAGGTAGTCGTCTGCGAATGCGTCGAACAGGTCCCGGCCGAGCAGGTGACACAGGGCGGGAAACGAGGCTCGCAGGCACTCCAGCAGCCGCAGCCGGTAGCCGCGCCGGTAGACGGCGAGGCGCTCGGCCGGATATTGCCGGGTGGATGCCGTTATGACAGTCGAGGCATCCGCCGGCGCGGCAGCCGACCTGTCGGGGCTCATGATGGCCGCTTGGAACCAGCGTTGAAGTTCGGCGAGGCTCGCACCGGACAGGTCAGCCACTGTGGGCTCCGACCACAGCGGACTCTCGCGCCACCTGGTGTGCGTGCTGGCGGGCCAGGGCCAATTCGGCCTGCAACCGCGGGAAGGCCGGCAGCTGGTCGTCCCATTCCAGCAACGTGGACACCGGCCCGGCGAGTCTGAGCGCCTTCGCGTAGAGCTCCCACACGGCCGGGATGACCGGACGATCGTGCGTATCGACCAGGTGCGTGCCGGCGTCGGTGTGCCCGGCCAGGTGGATCTGCACGACGCGCTCGTAGGGCAGGCCGTCCAGATAGGCGTCGGGGTCGAACTCGTTGTTGACCGCGGAGACATAGACGTTGTTGACGTCGAGAAGCAGTCCGCAGTCGGCGTCGGTGGCCAGCCGTGCGAGGAATTCGCACTCGGACATCACCGATGCGGTGAAGCCCACATAGGTAGTCGGGTTTTCCAGGACCAGCGGGCGTTCCAGAAAGTCCTGCACGATCCGTACCCGGTGTGCGACGTGCACCAGTGCCGCCTCGGTGAGGGGAATCGGCAACAGGTCGTGGGTATTGCACCCGGCGACCCCGGTCCAGCACACGTGGTCGGACACCCATGCGGCCCCCACAGCGTCGGCCAGCCGACGCAGCTGATGCAGATAGTCGAAATCAAGCGGGTCCGTGCTGCCGATTGACAGCGACACCCCGTGTAGCACCACCGGGTACCGCTCCGCCACCCGATCCAGGGCATAGCGTGGGTAACCACCGCTATCCAGGTAGTTCTCCGAGATGACCTCGAACCAGTCCACCGCCGGCTGCTGGTCGAGGACGTAGCCGTAATGGGGAGCGCGCAAGCCGACCCCGAACCCGAGCGCGGGCAGCCCGAGCTGTTTCATGACGATTTCGGTGATTTGGTTTCACACTCATAGACCGGCACCTGGGCATCCGGATAGCCCTCGCCAGGCGACGGCCCGAACGGGATGCCCGCGGCATACATGCGCGCCTCGAACAGTTCCCGGGCCAGCTTCCACACACTCTTGCCCTTCGCCGGCCCGCCGGCGAACACCCGGCAGACGTTGATCGGACTCGCGCAGCTGCCGTTCCACCGGCATGCCTGTTCACCAGGCCTGGCCAGCTCCGCGTCCGGACCGGTGTACCCGCAGCCGCCCTGCCCCCGGCACTCGTTGGCGCCGTGACAGACGTGCAGCACCGTCGCGCACCGGCCCATGCCGGCCATCGGCGCGGTGCCCGGCCGGTCATGGCCCGGGCAGGCGTTCAGCCCCATGCACACGTGCAGCTCAAGGATCTTCTGCAGTTCCTCCGGGGGCTTGCGGTCCCCGCCGGCCTCGCTCATCCCGGTCCGTTGCGCCTCACCGAGCTCGCCGCCGGACACCATCTGACCGATTACGTCAGTGACCGCTTTCGGTAATGTCAGGGCGGTGCCGACGACATCGCCGGCGATATCGCCTAATCCACCCAAGATGTCACTCATGTGCCTTCCTTTCATGGTCCGATGCCGCTCAATTTGTTATGACCAGTCTCGCTGTCGAGCCTCGTCGAGGAGTGTCGCGACGATCTGGTCTTCAGGAACGGTCCTGATGACCTCGCCTCGGACGAAGATCTGGCCTTTGCCGTTGCCGGAGGAGACACCGAGGTCGGCCTCGCGCGCTTCGCCGGGTCCGTTGACCACGCAGCCCATGACGGCGATACGCAGCGGAACTTCGAAGCCCTCGAATGCGGCGGTGACCTGTTCGGCGAGGGTGTAGACGTCGACCTGGGCGCGCCCGCAGGAGGGGCAGGACACGATCTCCAGCCGGCGGGGCCGCAAGCCGAGGGATTCCAGGATCTGGTTGCCGACCTTGACTTCCTCGACGGGTGGGGCGGACAGCGAAACACGGATGGTGTCGCCGATTCCCTCGGCGAGCAGGATTCCGAAGGCGACGGCGGACTTGATGGTTCCCTGGAAACGCGGCCCGGCCTCGGTGACGCCGAGATGTAAGGGATAGTCGCAGCGCTGCGCCAGCTGCCGGTAGGCGGCAATCATGACGAGTGGGTCGTGGTGTTTGACCGAGATCTTGATGTCGCGGAATCCGTGTTCTTCGAACAGCGAGCACTCCCACAAAGCGGATTCGACGAGTGCTTCAGGAGTGGCGCGGCCATGTTTGGCCAGCAGCCGCGGATCCAGGGATCCGGCGTTGACGCCGATGCGGATCGGTACCCCGGCGCCGGCGGCGGCAGCAGCGATCTGCGCGACCTTGTCGTCGAACTTCTTGATGTTGCCGGGATTGACCCGGACCGCGGCGCACCCGGCGTCGATGGCGGCGAAGACGTATCGGGGTTGGAAGTGGATGTCGGCGATGACCGGGATCTGCGACTTGGCGGCGATGGCGGGCAGCGCGTCGGCGTCGTCCTGGCTGGGAACCGCGACCCGCACGATGTGGCAACCCGCGGCGGTGAGCTCGGCGATCTGCTGCAGGGTGGCGTCGATGTCGCAGGTGCGGGTGGTCGTCATGGACTGGACCGAGACCGGCGCGTTGCCGCCCACGGGCACGCTGCCGACCATGACCTGGCGGGATACCCGGCGCTGCGGTGCTGGTAGAGCTGGCAGGTTCGGCGGAGCCGCCGGCGCGGGCATTCCCAATTGCACAGTCGTCATCAGATCTCCTTGACCATCTCATCTCGTGTGGCTAGGACCTTCCCTCGGTGTGTGCTGGCGAGTCGTTTGAGCACGGCGGTGGCGATGCCGGCCCCGTCCAGTCCGTGGGCGCGCAGGATCTGGTCACGTGAGGCGTGCGGCAGGAACCGGGGCGGCAACGCGAAGGTGGCCGCACAGCTGTCCGCTCCGGCGGCGGCCAGGGCTTGGGCGATCCGGGCGCCGAGCGCTCCGGTCGTGGTGGCGTCCTCGACGGTGAGCACCAGGCGGTAGGTAGCCGCCAGCTTGACCAGCGCCGGGTCCAGCGGTGCGATCCAGCGCGGGTCGATCACGGTGACCGGCACGCCGTGGGCGGTGAGCTCGTCGGCGGCGGCCAGGCAGGGCAGCGCCATCGGTCCGACGGCGATCAACAAACCCACGGCAGCGGGGTCGTCACGGAGCATGTCGCACTGCCCCACCCTGCCGGTGGCGGGGATGTCCGGTCCCACCGTGGCCTTCGGGTAGCGGATCACCGTGGGCCCATCGGTGACGTCGACGGCCTCGCGGAGTAGTTCTCGCAGTTGGGTGCAGTCCCGGGGAGCGGCGAGACGCAGGCCGGGCACGACTGGCAGTACCGATGCGTCCCACATGCCGTGGTGGCTGGGACCGTCCGGGCCGGTGATCCCGGCCCGGTCCAGCACCACGGTGACCGGCAGCTGGTGCAGGGCGACGTCGGTGAGCAGCTGGTCGAATGCCCGGCCGGCGAAGGTGGCGTAGAGCGCGACCACGGGGTGAAAGCCCCCAATCGCCAGCCCCGCCGCGGAGGTGACGGCGTGCTGTTCGGCGATCCCCACATCGAATACCCGGTGCGGGAACCTGGTGGCGAATCCGCTCAGCCCGGTGGGGTGCAGCATTGCCGCGGTCACACAGACCACGTCGGCGCGCTCGCCGCCGATCGCGACGATCTCCTGGGCGAAGACCGAGGTCCAGGTCGGCTTGCCGGCTGAGCTGGGGCGGCCGGTGCGGGGATCGATGACTCCGACGGTGTGCATGCAGTCGGTCTCGTCCTGCTCGGCCGGTGGGTAGCCGTTGCCTTTCCGAGTAACGCAGTGCACCACGACCGGGCGGCGCAGCGTGGCTGCTCTGTGCAGGGCGATCTCGATGGCGGTGATGTCATGCCCGTCGACCGGTCCGAGATAGGCCAGCCCGAGATCGTCGAACAGGGTGTGACGGTGCACATCACGGTCACGCAACTCGGCCAGGTGGCGGGCGAACGCGCCGACGGTCGGCGAGTAGGAGCGACCGTTGTCGTTGAGCACGATGATCACCGGCCGGTCCGGGGCCGCGCCGATGTTGTTGAGCGCTTCCCAACACATGCCTCCGGTCAGCGCCCCGTCCCCGACGATCGCCACGACCCGCCGGTGGGCGTCACCTCGCAGCGCGAAGGCCTTGGCCAGGCCGTCGGCGTAGGACAAGGCGGTCGAGGCGTGCGAGTTCTCGATGACATCGTGGACGGACTCGACTCGGGACGGGTAGCCGGACAGGCCACCGGCTTGGCGCAGGGAATCGAACTCGCCGGACCGGCCGGTGAGGATCTTGTGCACGTAGGCCTGATGCCCGGTATCGAACAGCAGAACGTCATGGGGTGAGTCGAACACCCGGTGCGCGGCGATGGTCAGCTCGACCACACCAAGGTTGGGCCCTAGGTGCCCGCCGACGCCGGACACCTTGTCGATCAGGAATGTGCGGATCTCCTGCGCCAGCACGGCGAGCGCCGTGCCGGACAGTCCTTTGAGGTCAGTGGGCCCGGCGATGCGGCCGAGCAGGCTCATGCTCGCCGCACTGCGGCCGGCAGGGTGAAGTGGACGGTCTCGCGGGTGGTCTCGCGTTCGACCACGGTGATCCGATCACCGCCGGCCGAGCCGGCAATCTGGCTACCGCCGGCCGAGCCGGCAATCTGACTTAGCTGTTCCAGGGCCGTGATAACGGCGTCGACCAGTTGGGGTGGGGCCGAGGCGCCAGCGGTCAACCCGACCACGCCAACCCCGTCGAGCCATTCCGGACGGATGTCGCCGGCGTCGTCGATGAGGTAGCTGGGCGTGCCGTGGCGGCGCGCGAGCTCCACCAGCCGCACGGAGTTCGACGAGTTCGCCGAGCCGACCACCAGCACCAGATCCGACTCCGCGGCGATCGCGGAAAGCGCGTCCTGCCGGTTGGTCGTGGCGTAGCAGATGTCGTTGGACCCCGGGCCGCGCAGCGCGGGGAACCGGGCCCGCAGCGCTTTAATGATCTCGACTGTGTCGTCGACGGCCAGGGTGGTCTGGGTCAGATAGGACACCCGTCCCGGGTCGGCGACCTCCAGCTCCGCGACCTCGCTCGCGTTCTGGACCAGGATCGTCCGACCCGGGGCCTCCCCCAGGGTGCCCTCGACCTCTTCGTGCCCGGCGTGGCCGATCAGGATCACGGTGTCACCGCGGGTGGCGAACCGGCGGGCTTCGACGTGCACCTTGGTTACCAGCGGGCACGTTGCGTCGATCACCTCCAGCCCCTGGTCTGCGGCCTCGGTCCGCACCATCGGGGACACGCCGTGGGCAGAGAACACCACCGTGGCCCCGTCCGGGACGGCGTCGAGCTCGTCGACGAATACCGCACCGCGCGCCTGGAGATCGGCTACCACGTGCAGGTTGTGCACGATCTGTTTACGTACGTAGATCGGGCCGCCCCGCTGGTCCAGCAGCTGCTCGACGACCGCGATGGCACGTTCGACGCCAGCACAGAACGATCGCGGTGCGGCGAGCAAGACGGTGAGAGACATCGGGGGTGCCTCCAGGCGGGGTTCAGTGGTCACGGTGGGTGGCAAGCCGGGCGAGCGCGCCCAGCTCTGCGGCGGCTCGCGGTGTCGGACTGGCTGACTGCAACTCCTGCATCGCCTGCGCCAGCAGATCGTCAGCCTGGGTCTGGCTCCAGGTGCGCCCGCCCGCGGTGTCGATCAGCTCCGCGGCGTGTGCCGCGTCGGTTTCGGACAGCGACTGGTGTCGGTGGTAGAGCGCGGCCAGTTCGCGCCCGGCCGGAGTCTGCGAGGCCAAGGCGGCTACCACCGGGAAGGACTTTTTCTGGCTGCGCAGGTCCGAATGGACCGGCTTACCGGTCACGGCCGGGTCGCCCCAGATCCCCAGGAGATCGTCCACGTGCTGAAACGCCAAGCCCAGGTGCATCCCGAAGCCATGCAGCTGCGTGACCTGCTCCGGGCCGCCGCCCCCGAATGCGGCGCCCACCGCGCACGCGCATCCCAGCAGGGCTGCGGTCTTTCGCTCGGCCATCCGCACGCACTCGGCCAGTTCGACCTCCGCGCGTTGCTCGAAAGACAGGTCCGCGCTCTGGCCGTCTAACAGGTCCTGCACCGCGGCGCTGAGCATCCGGATCCCATCCATCCCAGCCGGGTGCCCGCTGCCGGCCAGCACATCCAAGGCCAGGACCAGCAGTGCGTCCCCGGCCAGGATCGCCGGGTTGACTCCGAACACGCTCCACGCAGTGGGGCGGTGGCGGCGGGTCCGGTCGCCGTCCATCACATCGTCGTGCAGCAGCGAGTGGTTGTGCACCAGCTCCACCGCGGCCGCAGCCGGCAGTGCCGCAGCCGCTGTACCGCCGACGGCCTGGGCGCTGAGCAATGCGAGCGTGGGCCGGATCGCCTTGCCCCCGTTAACCCGTACCGGGTGGCCTTGTTCGTCCCACCATCCGAAGTGGTAACCGGCGATGTGCAGCATCGAGGGAGGCAGTGTGTCGACCGCCATTCGTACGACGGGTTCGACGAGGTCGCGGCTCCATGCGAGCACCTCACGTGCCGACCGGCCCGCGGTCATCACGTCCAGGGTGGTCACGGTTATCCAACCTTCCTTCTAGCGGCTGATTTCGACGTTGTCCAGGACTCCCAGCGCATCGGGAACCAGGACCGCCACCGAGTAGTACGTGCTCACCAGGTAGGAAATGATCGCTTTGTTGTCGATACCCATGAATCGGACGTTAAGCCCGGGCTCGACTTCATCGGGTATCCCGGTCTGGTGTAGCCCGATCACGCCTTCGTCGTCCATGCCGGTGCGCATCGCGAGGATTGAGCTGGTGCGGTGCTCGGTAATCGGGATCTTGTTGCAGGGGAAGATGGGTACTCCGCGCCACGCCTGTACTTGGCGACCATCGACATCGACGCTCGGTGAGTAGATACCCCGGCGGTTACATTCCCGGCCGATCGCGGCGATCGTGTGCGGCTGCGCCAGGAAAAACCGTGTCTTTCGCCGACCGGCGAGTAGCGCATCCATGTCGTACGGGGTCGGTGGCCCGGTGCGGGCATGTATACGATGTCGGGAACCTACGTTGTGGAGCAATCCGAATTCCGGGTTGTTGATCAATTCGTCTTCTTGTTTCTCCCGCAATGCTTCGATGGTCAATCTCAGTTGCTGTTCGGTCTGGTCCATCGGCTGGCTGTACAGGTCCGCCACCCGGGTGTGCACTCGCAGGACCGTCTGGGCCACGCTGAGTTCGTACTCGCGGGGGTTGGTTTCATAGTCGACGAACGTGCCCGCCAGCTCTGGTTCCCCCGTGTGTCCGACGCTCAGCGCAATGGCTGCCTCGCCGCGCTTATTCTGTGGTCGCCTGCTCTGGGTCCGGAACCTCTCAACGTGAGCTTGCAAAGCCGCAGATCTGCCGACCATCTCCTCGAATGCTTGCTGAGGTAAGGTCAGTACGGTGCAGGCGGTCGCTGCTGTGATGGTGAATGCCCAGCTGTCCTGGGACTCGATCAATTCCCGATCACCGAAGTAGTCGCCGTCGGCGAGGGCATCCAGGACCGTCTGTTCACCGTACTTCCCCGGGCCGATCTTGCTAACCCTGCCGTGGGCAATGAAGAATACCTGATCGGCCGGTTGACCCATCTCGACCAGCGCACCACCGGTCTCGAACTCCCGTTGCTCGCATTGATCTGCCAACGCACGGAGCACCTCAGGGTCATCGAAACCCCGCAGCACCGGCAACTCGCGCAGTTCGCCGGGAATAATCCGCACTCCGGCGCCCGACGTGTCGAACGTTACCCGGCCATCGCCCACCGTGTACGTCAACCGGCGGTTCACCCGGAAAGTACCGCCCGAGGCCTCCACCCAGGGCAACATCCGCAGCAGCCAGCGAGACGTGATCTCCTGCATCTGCGGGACAGATTTCGTCGTCGTCGCCAGGTTGGCCGCCGCGGCGGTACTGAGACTTAATTGTGGCTGCCTCGATTGTGGCTGTTCGGCAACATCAACGCTCGGGTCCGTCACGGTCACCACGCACCTCACCAATCTCGATACGTTCGGTCAGACCCGATCGGCGGCGATGAGCAGGTAATGGAAGCTGCCCTCGCGGTACGCCGTGAGGAACGGGTCCTCGATCCCGGTGGCCACCGAGGACTTCGCCCGCAGCTCCCAGTAGGGGATGGTGTGGGAGGTGAGGTCGATGACGTCGATCGGGACGAGGTTGTTGGCGGCCAGCGCCTTGAAGTAGTCGCTCCTGGGATGAATATTGCAGATGTAGTGCTCGTCGATCCGGCTCACCGCTTTGGATCGACCACCCGTCACGTCGTTGTAGCAGCCGGTGATGCAGACGTAACGGCCGCCGTACTCCAGTAAGCGGGAGAACTCGCCGAATAGCTGGAAGAGGTCCACGTACATGGTGCTTTCGTTGTTCCAGATTCCCCGACGCGATCCCGTCTCGAAACCGGTGTCCAGCATGTTGCGGAAGTGGAACCTCACCTTGTCGGCCACGCCTCGCTGCCTGGCCTGGTCGTTGGCGAACTCGACCTGTTGCTCCGAGATCGACACACCGTCGGTCTGACAGCCGAAGCGTTGGTGGGCCATGAAGCTGGTGCCGCCGCGGCCGCACCCGGCATCCAGCAGGCGGTCCGTAGGCGATATGTCGCCGAAATGATCGAGTAGGATCTTGGCCTGCGCGGTCTCCAACCGGTGCATCTCGGTGATGATTCGGTCGTCGCGGGTGTCCTCGGTGCCTTCCAGCACCGACCGGTCATAGTCGCCGATCCCGTAGTGATGGTGGTACAGGCCGTCGACATCACCGAGCAACAGGTTGACCGGGTCCTTCTCGTTGTTCCAGTACGACGCAACAGACTTCTGGTAGTCGCTGCGCAGGACGTTGGCGACGGTAGTCGTGGTCATGGTGGACCTCCTTCTGCTTGTCGGTATGGCGCTCACGCGTTGCTCGCGATGTGGTATCGACCGGTGGTGCTGTGCCATTCGCGGTTACCGCCGAGCCAGGCCCAGATGTCGGCCAGGAAACGCCGCAGCGCAAGCGAGCCAACCTGGCTGAGGACGGCCGCTTCCTCGACGAAGGTGTGCATCAGCTCGTTATGGATCGCTACCGAGCGCTCGATTGCCTCCTGTCGCGAGCACTTTTCTTCAATAGCGATCAACTTGGGCAGATCGAAGTCTTCGTCCGCTTCCTTACCCATCGAGTACAGATCGTTCAGAATCACGCTCGCACTGCCGGCCAAGCAAAACACCCGGCGCACCCGGCGATCGGCGAACTCGAAGGCGGGAAGCTCGTAGCCGGCGATCGGATCGACCAACACCATCGGCGGCAGGAAGCTGTTTTCATGCCGGTGCGTCAGGTACTCCCAGACCGGCGGGATTCGCCCGGTGGCGCGCCAGTTCGCCTCATGGTTGTAGGCCATGAACATGACCGCCAGCTCGTGGCGCAGGCGCGCGACCTGCGTCGCGGTGGCGTACCGGGCAAGGTGCTCGAATGCCGACCGGTACGCGACCGCGACCGGCTCCTCCGATAAAGCCTGGTCGAGTTGGGGCGCGTACCTGACTGGAAGATCGACCGGGTCCACCGCGGCGAAGGTGATCCCTAGCCGCGAGGCGATCACCTTAGCGTCGGCACCCATTGATTCCTCGTCGAGGAAGTGGTCGTCGGTGGCCCATTCCGCGAGTACGCACTTCGATGCCGCCAGCAGCCGGTCCGGGTCATCCGTAGCCGGATGGGTGAGCATCATCAGACGCCCGAAATTGGCCGTCCGCACGCGGTCGAGCTGTCCGGGGTAGATCCCGACTTGCTCGGCCCAGTCGACCAGGCGGTCGTTGACCTCCTCGCCGAGGGCTACGTCGTCACGAACCGCCGGAGGGCAGTACAGCGTTGGGCCTGATCCACCGTTATCGGTCGCCTCGGTGGGAACCGGCCCAGTGACGGGCCCAGTGACGGACATTGTTTCGTTGCCGGCGGTGCCTAGCCAAGGGATCCGGGCCGCCGACGTACCCAGTCCGGTGGGGCCGGTGAGGAGCCGGCTCGCCATCGACGCGTCGGGCTGGCCGTCATCCCCGGGAAGTTGATCCCCCACGTATGCAGGCAGGTCTCGCGGGGCAAGGCGTTGCGGGTTGGCGAACAAGGCGACCACCGCGTCCGCCAGGTCGTGGGTGACCGCGGGCGCGGACACCCGAGACAGCACAGCAGGCACCGGTCCTCCTTCGCTAGCGGACGGTGGCGCCCTGAGCCGGCGCCGGATGCGAATCGCCTGAGCTGGACTCGTTCATGCGCGGAGCAACTCGCTGACGACGGTCGCGGATGTGCCCAGCCCGGTCGGGCCACCGAGCCGCTGTTCCGGCGGCCTGCGGTACCGCCGGCGCAATGCTGATTCGGGATATCGGCCGGTCAAGATATGCCAGTCCAGAATGCCGGCCATCCAGTCCTGCAATCCCACGACGTATTCGTCGAGCGCCTCGCGGGCGTCATCGTCCAAGCAGAGCTCGTCCATCACCAACGACAACTCCGTCGCCTTGACGTGCTCGAACTGCAACATCCGCGAAGTCATCAGATCGTTCACCACCTCCACGGCCCGTTCCCGATCTGTGTCGAGGAACTTCTGCACAACCAGCACGCAGTTGTGCACCTCACCCTCGAACTCGATCTCCTTCTGGTAGGAGAAGACGTCGTTGGTGAAGCAGGCGTAGTCGGCTGCCGAGTTCTCCAGCGCGCGAAGTGTCCGGGTGCGGAAGGTCTCCGCTGGGAGCCGCGCCGCCCGGGCGATGCGGGCCAGGTTCATCGTGAGGTCTGAGCCGAAGGTCTTGCGCCGCATCTCGACGTAGTCGACCGGATCGGGCACCCGATGCTGGATGTGGTTGGACAGCTCCCACAACCAGCTCGTCGTCATGTCTTCGACACCGTGGCGGAACTGACGGCGCTGCGGCATGGCCATCGGGGACGCAGTTCGCATCCACAGCTCTGCCAGGCCCTTTTCCACCGCGTTGGCTGGCGGTGGCGTGATGTCGCAGTCCAACGGCATGAACATCGGCAACCGGGCGTTGAACACCTTCGCTGCCGCCATGTTCCCAGTGGGGCCGAAAACCGCCGGAAAGTAGTCGTCACCGTAGGTCCCCCAGGTCAACCAAACCGACGACTGGTCGAGCTCGGGTCCGGACGCGTCGGGATGAAGCCTCGCCGCGCAGTTGGCGAAATCGAACAACGCGAGATTTTCCTCATCCCAGATGCGGATACCGCCGGGGAGTGACTCGAGCATCCCCATCTCCCGAGCCCAGTCGATGCAATGCTGGCGCGACCGCTCCAGATTGACGTTGACTCGGGCTTTGTAGGGCATGTAGAAATCCGGCAGGGTCGTCGGGCCTACTGGTTCGTAGGGCACATGCGTGTAATATTTGACCCTTTGCAGGCCGAGGGCATCGGGGGACAACGCCATGGATGACGGTGCACTGGGTGACAAAGTGAGCTGCGTTGCTGATGTACCCAAGCCGGTGGGACCGCCGAGCAGTCGCTGCGCCACCGGTGGCTCAGGATCGGATTTCTTGTTCATGTACCGGCTGGACCGCATGTGCCACTCGTGGCCGCCCGACTGCCAGTCCTGCAAGCCCTTGACATAGAGTAGCACGTTCTCGCGTTCGGTCAGATCGAGGCTGTGCTCCTCGAACAGCGAGGGCAACTCGGTGACGGTGGTGTTCTCGAACTGGTGCAGCCGCGAGGTCAGGATGTCGTTGGTCAGGTCCGCGGCGCGCTGCGGGGGGACATCCAGGAACCGTTCCAGCACCAGAACGCAGTTGTTGATCTCACCTTCCTCTTCGGTTTCCCGCTGGTAGGAGAAGAGGTCGTTGCGCAGGTGCACCCCGTCGGAGAAGGTGTCCTTGAGCACTCGCATCGGCCGGGTGTCGGCGATCCTGGCCGGGATCTCAACGAACGCGGCGTGTTCCACCAGGTCGGCTGACCACGGTGCGCCGCCGACCTTGCGGCGCACCTCGACGTACTCGATCGGGTTCGGGACCCGGTTCCCACTGATGTTGGCGAGCTCCCACGTCGACTCGCGCAGCAGGTTCTTGGTGCTCTCGAAGAACCGCGATCGCCATTCCAGTGACCGGTGTGGGACGGTACGCGCCCACAGGTTGATCAACCCACGTTCGACCGGATTGGTCGGCTCCGGCGGCGGGCTGAGATCGACCGGCATGAACGCGGGTAACCCATCGAGATACTCTTTCGCGCCGGTCTGGTCCTGGCTGCGCTTGTAGATTTCCAGGAAGTGATCATCGAAATAGAATACCCAGACGTACCAGTCGGTCACCAGGTCGAGCTCGCGGCTCGGCGCGTCAGGATGGGTATACGCGCAAAGTAAGGCGAAGTCCATGGAGTCGAACTTGGCCTCGTCCCAGATATCTGCTCCGACCTCGTCTGCGGCGTTATCTCCTGCGTCGTTTCTTGGAGCGTCGAGCATACCCATCTCGCGGGCCCACGCCTTGGTATGCTCGCGTGCCGTCTCCAGGTGAGGGTTCAACCGCGCCGGGTACGGCATGTAGAAGTCTGGCAGCTCATAGGGTTGCATGACTAGCCCTCAGTTGATGTACGAACGAGTGCGCTATTTCGACTTCTTCGTAGATCCTGAGGAGGATGCCTTCGACTCCGTGGCGTCGGACGGTTGCGGAGTACCAGGTGCTGGCACGTCGTCGAAACGCGATATCTCGACATTTTCGAGGATGCCGATGGCATCGGGGACCATGACGGCCGCCGAATAGTAGGCACTGACCAGGTAGGACATGATGGCTTTTTCGTCGATGCCCATGAAGCGGACGTTGAGCCCGGGCTGGACTTCGTCGGGAAGTCCCGTCTGGTGCAGACCGACCACGCCTTGCTTGTCCAAGCCGGTGCGCATCAGCACGATGGAGCTGGTCTGGTAGCCGGTGACGGGGATCTTGTTGCAGGGCAGCAGCGGTACACCACGCCAGGACGGAACCTTGTGACCGTTGAGGTCGATGCTGTGCGGGTAGATGCCCCGGCGGTTGCATTCCCGACCGAACGCGGCGATGGCTCGGGGATGAGCCAGGAAAACGTCCGGATCCTTCCACACAGTGGCCAGCAGTTCGTCGAGATCGTCCGGAGTCGGCGGGCCGGTACGGGTGCTGATCCGCTGCGAGAACTCGGTCTGGTGCAGCAGGCCGAAGTCGGTGTTGTTCATCAGCTGGTCTTCTTGGGTTTCCCGCAGCGCCTCGATGGTCAGCCGTAGCTGCTCCTCGACCTGATTCATCGGGTTGTTGAACAGATCCGCCACCCGGGTGTGCACCCGAAGCGGGGCCTGGGCCACGCTGAGCTGATACTCCCTGGGGTGCAGCTCGTAATCGGCAAACGTGCCCTCCATCGGGTGTTCCTGGGCATGGCCCGCGCTCAGCTTGATGAGCGCCTCACCATGTTCGTTCTGGGCCTGCTCGAGGCTGTCCCGGAACCGGTCGATACTTTCCCGCAAGGAGGGATGCTCATCGCGTACTCGCTGGAATGCCTGCTCGGACAGCACTAGGACCTTGCACGACGTCACCGCTTTGACGGTGTAGGTCCATTTGTCGTTGCCCTCGATGACCAGCTCGCGATCGCCGAAATAGCCGCCGTCGGAGATGGTGTCCAACACTGTCGGTTCACCGTACTTACCAGGGCCGATTTTGTTGAGCTTGCCGTGGGCGATGAGGAACAGCTGGTTAGCGTTGTTGCCCTCCTGCACGATTGTGCTGCCAGCCTCGATATCCTGCAGCTCGAACTGGCCCGCAATCTCTTCCAGGATATCCGGTTGATCAATGAAACTCCGCAGCATCGGCAACTCGCACAGTTCTTTGGGAATGACCTGTATCGACTCGTCGCCGTTCATTCTGAACTCTATCCGACCATCACCGACTGTGTAGTTCGCCCGGCGGTTGACTCGGAACGTTCCGCCCGTAGCCTCGATCCACGGCAACACCCGCAGCAGCCAGCGCGAGGTGATCTCCTGCATCTGTGGTACGGATTTGGTCGTCGTCGCCAGGTTGCGGGCAGCCGCTGTCGCCAGGGTCATCTGCGCTTGACCGTTCTGCGGCTGCTGGCCATTCACGCTCGTGTCCGCCTGGGCCGTCTCAGTCACGACACATACACCACCAATCTGTAGTTCGCACTCGCCGGGAGAATGAAAGTAGTCAAGATCAAAGTTGTTCAGGGTGCGCGCGACTGCCGAATTCGCGGCGGCCGACCATTGTCGATAGCAACGCCTACGACGAATCGTAAGGGCCTGCGGCGTGCGCCGTGATCCGTAGAAACTACGGACCTCACTACTGTCCGGGAGCCAGCCCTAGCTCAGCGCGACGGAGCACGAGTTGCTGTTTGGAGGAGACACCGAGTTTGGCGTAGCCGCGGGCGAGGTGGGTCTCGACGGTGCGCACACCGATGTGCAGCTGGGTGGCGATCTGCGCGGCGGTGTAACCGCCTGCAGCCAGCTCGGCGACCTGCCGTTCCCGTCTGGTCAGCGAGTCCGGACCGCACACGGCCGCGGTGGTGCCTGCTGGGGTGCACGGTTGTTCCGATTCGAACCCGTGCAGCAGTGCGCGGGCTTCGTCGCGGCGGACGATGGCGCCGCAGGTGTCGAACGCCCTGATGGCTTCGCGCAACACGTCCTTTGCTGCCGTGCGGTCAGATCCTCCGACCGCGGTGGCGTAGGCGACCTGGGAGCGTGCCGCCAGCAACGCATATCCACGGCAGCGGAATCCTTCGACAGCGCGCAACGCGACCTCCGCAGCCTGGTCCCGGTGGCCCTGTCCGATCAGTGCCCACGCCGTGGCGAGCAGGGACAGCACCTGGTGCAGAAGCGCGTCGGTGCGCCGGGCGGTGTTGTGCGCCGATTCTGCAGCCTGGGTCGCAGCGCTGTAATCGCCGGCGGCCACCGAGACTTCGGCGAGGTCGGCCAGGACGAACCCCCGCAGTGCCCATGCGTTCATCGCCGCGTAGCAGTCGACCGTCCGTTGCAGGGCGGCGGCCGCGGCGGCCAGCCGGCCCTCGGCTCTGGCCACCACCCCCGATGCCCACCAGTACAGCGGCTCGAGGACACCGAGGGTCTTACTGTCGCTGCGCGTCATAGCGTCGAGGTCTTCCCGGGCCTCGGCCAGCTGGCCGCGCTCGGCCGCCGCCATCGCCACCCGGCCCGCCAGCCGGATCGGCAAGCACGACTCAGCCGCCGGCAAGCACGACTCAGCCGCCGAACCGTGACCTTCGCACTGTTGCGCATGCGCGGTCACCATCGGCAGGTCCCCGGCGACTAACTCGATGAACGCACCGCATCCGCTGAGCATCGGGTCATGATGCGGGCGCAAAGCGGCAGCCTGCGCCCATCGAGTGCGCGCCGAGACCAGATGACCTCGGCAGGCATCCAACGAGGCGAGCAGGGCCAGGCTCTGACCCGCCCAAGACAGCCGACCTGCCGCGGTGCCGAGCTCGACACTGCGCAGCAGCACCTCCTCGGCCGCGTCGAAACGACCCTGCCAGCCCAGCGTGTGCCCCAACGCGGCGAGTGCCTCAGCGAGCGCCCGTTGATCCCCCGCCCGCTCGGCCTCAGCCAGCTGCTCTCGCGCTGCCAGTTCCGCGCCGCACAGGTCCCCGTGCCAGCCGCGGATCTTGGCCAACTCGACCGCAGCGGCACGGCCCGCGCGCCCTCGGCCGACCCCCCGGCACAGCGCAAGAGCCTGGCTGCACTCCCGCTCTCCGGCGTCGAGATCGCCAGCGCCGCACGAGAACAAGCCCGCGAGCCATAGTCGGACGTCGACCTGCCGTTGTAGGTCGGTTATCCCGGCGAGCAGTTGCCGCATTCGTCGCACCGCGGCGATCTCAATCACATGGTATTCGGTGCGATCGACAATGCCCCAACTCGATTCCTGGACCAACGAGTCAAACACGCCGAGCCAGCGATCGTCGCCGATCGGCAACAGATCCTGCAATCTCGAGATGGTCCGCCACGACTGGGAAGACACACCTCGCGCCACGGTTTGCGCAGCCATCTCGATCAGCGCGTCGATCGCCTCGCTGTCCCCGGCCTGCGCCGCGCGGACATAGTGGGGCGCCGCGGCCTCGGTCCGGCCACCGGCGCGCAGGGTTACAGCCCATTGCCGGTGCATCAGGTGCCGCCTGATGCCACCAATGCCGGCGTAGACAACCTCACGGGTGAGCCGACAGGTGAGCTGATAGCTTACGGTAGCGCCGGTTCGCTGTTCGGCGACCGCACCGCACCGCACCAGATGCTCCATGGTGAACGCGACGTCGTCGATCGGGCGGCCAGTGATCTGGACCAGGTCGCCGAGAGCGACGAGGTCGCCGGCGACGGCGATCAACTCCACGAGAGCCACGGCTGGCGGGTCGTGCCGCGCCACCTCTGTGCGTACCCAACGAGCCAGTCGGTCAGGTATCCGGTTCAACACTGGTGCCCGTAGATCCGCGCCGTTGTTGACCACTGCTTCCAGCAGTCCGACGACGAGCCGCGGGTTGCCCTGCGCGTGGGCCATCAGCCAATCCACCAGCTCTGCCGGTGTGCGGTCTGGCCCTAGGATGTCTGCGGCTAGCTCCGCGACATCGGCCCGGGACAACGGGGCCAGCACCAGCCGGCTGATCAGCGCTTCCTGCTCCAAGACCTGCAGCACTTCGGTGGCGATCCGGTGCCTGGCCAACTCGGCCGGCCGGGCTGTAACGACGACCAACAGTCGGCTGTCCGGGGAGTCCCACGCCAGCCGCAGCAGCATTTCCCACACCGCGTCGTGGGCCCGGTGAGCATCATCGAGAATCACCACGACTGGCCGGTCAGCGCTCGCCTTGGCGAGCAGACCCGGCATCCATTCGACGAGATGGTGGCGCAGCGTTTGGGCGCACGAAGACGCGTCGTGCCCGATCTCGGCACGGCGCTCGAGCGCCGGAAGGCCGCCGAACCCACTGCCGCACGCCCGGCAGGCCCTGCCACTTCCCCGATCATCGTCATGCAGGTCTAGTGCCGCCGCCCATGGGCCGAACGGCGGGATATCCCCCAGCGGAGAGTTTCGCGCAACCAGCCCGATGGCCCACTCGCTGCCGCGCGGCAGCACCTCGGCCGCCAGCCGGGTCTTGCCCAGCCCGGCCTCGCCGAGCACCAAGGCCACTCGCAGTTCGCCCAGGGCACTGCGCTGGCGCTCGGCCTGCAGCGCACCGAGCTCCCGGACCCGTCCCGGCACGAGACGTCGGGTGCTTTCGAGGTTTTCAATAACTCTGGTCATCGTCAGGCCACCACAGTTGCACCGAGATTGATGTGGGTGATTTGTCGACAACGAAAGAGCGATTCACGCTGGCTCACGCTTATGCCGCCGATCTCAGCTCCGAAGAGACTGTTAGATACGCTGCTGCGATGAGCCTGCGCGTTCAGGTGTGTTGCCTAATACAAGGGCAACGCGCCGTCACCTCCTTCCCCGATATTTCGCCAAGTCCATTCGAAATCGTTGACTGACGTCGGTGTCCGAGTCAGTTGATAAAGTATCGCGATGTGGACCATTTGGCGTGTCGGACACCGATGTTCACTCGAACGCTACGGATCGCTAACTGTGGGTATAAGCTCACCCGCTGTGCTGGTGCTGCTACCCCCGTCAGAGACCAAGGCGTCCGAGGGCGACGGGCCGCCGCTTGCGCTTGACCGACTGTCCCATCCCGGGCTCACGTCGGCCCCGCCGGAAACTGATCGACGAGTTAGTAGCGCTCGGGCAGCTACACGGCGCTGGGGGCCGGTGTCCGACGCCGCCGGGGTAGCCCGGATCGCCCGTGGTGTCTGCGGGTGCGCTCAGCGGAACCGGGGTTTCTTCATCAGAGCTTCACTCGCGAGCTTATGCACCCGCTCATCGTGGCCGATCTGGCGAAACACGTCAGCAAGTGAGTCGAAGTGACCGAAGTCGTCAGCGAACGAGGACTCGAACGGTAGTCTGTCCCAGTCTGGATGTTCGGCGACCAGGGTCATGTATTCGTGTTCCGCGTGGTCTTCGAAGTCCGCATTGAGACGGTACGACCAGCTCGGGTGAAGCACAAAGAGCAACCAGGACAACTGATAATAGACGAATGCGATCGCCTGCGGTAACCAGAAGAACTTGATCTGTGGCTGTCGCCGGCCGGACCTGGCTATCAGCTCTTCGATGATAAGCAGGTGGAACATCTCGTTGTCTTGTTCCGCGCGAGACGTGGCAACACGATCGTGTATGCGCCGGGCCATATCTGTGTCGGCGTGCACATGGGTGATGGCGATGAAGGCGACCTGTTCCCAGGCCATGTAAGGAACGCGGGCGATCAACTCGAGAACCTTGAACTTGCTCAGCGTCAGAGGCTTGCCGTACACCGCGTCGAGCACAACGAACAGGATCCGAGAGGCGATTCCGTACCGGCGCCGAGGTGCCGCCAGCGTCTCAGCCTGCGCCCGTCGCAGCTGCTCATGTGTCAGCCGAGGCGGTCGCCCAGGCACGGCCGCGCTCGTTGTCCCCTCGTCAGCCATCGCAATCCTCCCCTGTTGCCCCAGCCCGAACCGCTAGCCCAGCAAGTCGGTGACAACCGATGGGACAGCGCTGGTGGGTGTCTGCTGCTGGTCGCCGGTCACCATGTTGCGGATGGTGACTGCGCCGGCCGCCCACTCGTCGCGTCCGACGATCACCGCGACGCGGGCCCCGGACTTGTTGGCCCGGGCGAGTTCCTTACCCAGCTTCCTTATCTCCAGCGGGCTGCTGGTGCGCAGACCGGCCTGGCGCAGACTCCGGGCGACCTGCCGGGCGGCCTGCGCCAGCGTCTCGTCCACCGGAATGACCGCCACATCCACTTCGCTGCGCGGTGCGGGCAGCAAACCGTGCGTACCCAGGAAATCCATCAAGGTGACGTCGCCCATACCGAACCCGATACCGGGGATCTGCGCAGCGCAGAATAGGCCGACCAGGTTGGCGTAACGGCCCCCGCCGAACAGTGAGCGGCGATTCTCCAGGCTGGTGTCGAACACCTCGAAGACCGTTGAGGTGTAGTAGTCGAACCCCCGGACGATCAACGGATCGAACTTGATCAGATCTCGTGCGCTGCTATCCAGTACGCGCATCAGCAGGGACTGCTCGCGAGCCTCGCTGGGGAGGTCGTCAAGAAGGGCGTCGCCCGAGCTGAGGATCTCACCCAGCCGATGGAACTGCTTTTCCGTCATACCCAGTTCGGCGGCGTCTTGGGCCAGCTTGTCTTGGGGGTATTTCTCCCACCGGTCGATGAGCGCGCTCACCTCGCGGATCTGTTCGGCCGGCACTTCGACCATCGTCGTCAGGATCGCATTCAGCAGAACCCGATCACTGACCCGCAGTACCCACATGTCCGGCGACGCGGCCAGGCCGGCCATCATGTCGTGGATCAGTTCGAAGATCTCGATTTCACAGGCCGGACTGTCCGACCCGAACGCGTCGACGTTGATCTGCCAGTGCTCACGAACCCGGCCGCGTTGCGGACGCTCGTAGCGGTGGCAATTCGGGTGGCTGTACCAACGCACCGGGAACGGAAGCTTGCCGGCGTTGCCCGCAACGATCCGGGCCACCGAAGGGGTCATCTCCGGGCGCAGGGCCAACCGCCGCCCGCCACGGTCGGTGAGGGTGTACAGCTGCTGCTCTACGATCTCGCTGCTCGACTTCGCCTCGTAGATCTCGACCGGTTCCAGGATCGGGCCGTCGTAGCGCAGGTAGCCGTACCGTTCGATCACGTCATAGAGCCGCTGGAAGACCTGAGTCCGAACACTCATCTCTGCGGGCAAGAAGTCACGCGTACCCCGGTAGGGCGCCGTCGGCAGGTAGTCAGCCACGGAGGAGAGCGTAGGCGCAACTCGTTACTACGCGTCCTGGTGGGCGCCAACGGCGGTGAGCCGGTCGTGCCCGAATCCCTCCGTCGCCCACTCGGTCAACGGCCCGAGGTCCTCGGTGATCTCGCCGGTCGCCTCCGGGGCGCGGAACTTCGATCGGACCAGGTAATCGGAGCGGGCCCGTGCCGTCAGGATGCCACGCAGCCGGCTCAGCGCCCGATGCTGCGCCACCCGAACCGCGCCCGGCGTCGAGCCCACGGCCTCTGCGGTCTCCTCCGCGGACAGCCCGACAACGACCCGCAGGATGAGCACCTCACGCTGGCGTTCGGGCAAGTTGTGCAGCAGTTTGGCCATTCGCCCGGTGATCTCACTTTGCAGTACCTGCGCCTCCGGGCCGTCGGCCAGTTCCGGCGCATCCGGCAGTTCCGGGACCAGATCGGCGCGATTACGCGCGGCGTTGCGGTGCGCGTCGGCCACCTTGTGTGAGGCAATGCCGTACACGAAGGACAGGAACGGCCGGCCCTGGTCGCGGTAACTGGGCAGCGCCGTGAGCACCGCGAGACACACCTCCTGGGCGACGTCATCTGCCGACGCGAACGTCTTCTCGCCGCCGCCGACGCGAGCCCGGCAGTACCGCAGCACCAGGGGGCGGACCCAGCGCAGCACCCGCTCGACAGCTTCTCGCTCACCGTTGACGGCCGCCGCGACAAGTACCGCGAAGTCGTCCTCGACGGTGGCGATGGGCTCGGCGATGATGGGCGGAGGTGCAGCGAAACCACTAGCTTCGGACAGCTCGATAACAGATTGACGTAGCGTCGCGATATCAGTCCATGAAGTTGCCTGGTTCACTGAAGGGGAACTCGCGGTGAGGATGGGCTCGCAGTCCTGTGGTGCCTTGAGCAATGCAACGTCACCCACGGTGGTGCTCACCATCCCCTCCCTCACTCCGGTGATCACAGATCACCGGACTCCCTAAGGACCAGTGCTTGCTGCGCAACAGAATGCCGGAGTCGTGCGGGCGGGACATCCCATCTACAGATCATCTTCCGGGTACCCCAGGCCTGGCAGGACGACTACCTCAGATGCGGTAGTGCGGAGGGTTTCTACATCTGTGGGATAGCGCACCTACACCGTCGTCGATGGCCGAATCCCGCGGGGTGAGCCCATCGACCTGGGGGTGAGCCGGTCGGCTCACCGGGCGGTGCTGAGCAGTGCCGCGACCGCGTGCGTTGCGCTGCGCACGTCGGCGGTGTTCACGTCGTGGTGGGTGATCGCGCGGACCCGATCGGCGCCCAGCGCGCCCATCCGCACCCCGTGCTCGGCCTCCAGTCGCTTGCAGAACTGGGGCGCGTCGGCCAGGCCGAACACCACGATGTTGGTCTCGACGGTGTCCGGGTCGTGGGTGATGCCGGGTAGCCCGGCGAGACCCTCGGCGAGGATCCGGGCGTTGGCGTGGTCCTCGGAGAGCCGGTCGACGTGGTGGTCCAGGGCCCATAGGCAGCCGGCCGCGACGATGCCGGCCTGGCGCAGTGCCCCGCCCATCATCTGCTTGTGGCGCCAGGCCTCCTCGATCAGCTCCGCCGAGCCGGCCAGCACGGCGCCCACCGGCGCGCCCAGACCTTTGGTGAAGTCGATCCACGCGGTGTCGAACCCGTGCGCCCAGTCCGCAGCCGGCACGCCCGAGGCGACCACGGCGTTGAAGAGCCGCGCCCCGTCCAAGTGGGCGCGCAGTCGATGCCGGACGGCGACCTCCAGTACCTCGCGTACCTGCGGCAGTGGCCACACCCGGCCGCCGGCCAGGTTGGTGGTCTGCTCGACGGACACCAGCCGGGAGCGCGGTTTGTAGCGATCACCGGCCGGGAACAGCGCGGCCTCCAGAGCGTCGGCGGTGAACATGCCGGCCTCGCCGCAGAGCGGGGCGAGCACGGCCCCGGACAACGCCGACGGGCCACCCCCCTCCGCGACGATCGGATGAGAGGACGGGTGCAGATGTACCGCGTCGCCGCCGGGCCGCACGTGCAGCCGGAAACCGATCGCGTTGCACATCGTGCCCGACGGCAGGAACATCGCAGCGGGCTTGCCGAGCAGCGCGGCGACCCGTTCGCACAGGGCGTTGACGGTGGGGTCCTCGCCGCGCTGCTCGTCGCCCACCTCAGCGGCTGCCATCGCCGCACGCATGGGCTCGACCGGCCGGGTCTGGGTGTCGGAGTACAGGTTGATCAGCATCACCAGCGACGGTAGTCGAACCGACGGTCTGGAGTAGCGATCCGCCACACGTGACAGTGATACTGTTATGACAGTCCCACTGTTACATCGGGAGGGTTGTTCGTGGCCAACGAGCTCACCATCGCGGAGCTGGCTGCTCGCACCGGCATCAGCGTGCGGACGATCCGCTTCTACACCGGCATGGGCTTGATCCCGCCACCGGCGATGCGCGGCCGTCTGGGCTTGTATGACGAGTGTCACGCGGCCCGCCTGCAACTGATCCGGGATCTGCAGGAGCTGGGGTTCACGTTGGCTGCCATCGAGGGGTACCTGGCCCGGATCCCGATTGACCGAACACCCGAGGACCTTGCGCTGCACCGCGCGCTGCTCGCGCCGTGGTTGCCCGAGGAGCCAGAGATCGTCAGCCGGGCCGAGCTCGATGCTCGCGCCGGGCGCATCCTGGACGACGACGACCTGGCCCGCCTGGTGACGCTCGGCGTGATCCGGCCCGATGGCGGCACGTGGACGCTCACCAGCCCAGAGATGCTGGGCTACGGGCTGAGCCTGCTCGGCACCGAGATGGACTTCGCGGTGCAGCTGGCGTCCAAGCAGATCATCGAAGCGCACACCAGCGCGCTGGCGACGGAGTTGGTGGCGCTGTTTCACAACACCGTGTTACGTGAGTACCGGGAGCGCGGCCGCCCGCCCGAGCTGCGCGACCGGCTGATCGCCCTGCTGGAGCAGCTCAAGCCGGTGACCGTCGACGGGGTCGTCACCAATTTCCAGCTGGCTGTCAACCGCGCGATCCGCGAATCCGTTCCCGCAAGTGCGCCAAGCGCCATCTCCCCTATCCGGAGTGAGTCATGACTGAAGCATTCCTCTACGAAGCCCTGCGCACCCCGCGGGGCAAGGGCAAGCCGACCGGCGCGCTGCACGGCGTCAAGCCGATCTCCCTGGTCACCGGGCTGATCGACGAGCTGCGCAACCGCCACCCGAACCTGGACCCGGCGCGGATCGACGACATCGTGCTCGGGATCGTCGCCCCGATCGGCGACCAGGGTGGGGACCTGCCGCGCGCCGCGGCGCTGGCCGCCGGGTTGCCGGACAGCGTTGCGGGGCTGCAGATCAACCGGTTCTGCGCCTCGGGCCTGGAGGCGGTGAACCTCGGCGCGATGAAGGTCCGGTCGGGCTGGGAGGACCTGGTGCTCACCGGCGGCGTCGAGTCGATGTCCCGGGTGCCGATGGGCTCCGACGGTGGTGCCATCGCAATGGACCCGGAGACCGCCTACGCGGCGCGCTTCGTCCCCCAAGGCATCAGCGCCGATCTGATCGCCACCATCGAGGGCTTCACCCGCACCGACGTCGACTCCTACGCTCTGGAATCCCAGCACCGCGCCGCCAAGGCCTGGAGCAACGGCTACTTCCAGCGCTCGGTGGTCCCGGTGCGGGACCTCACCGGCAGCGTCATCCTCGAGCGCGACGAGCACCTGCGGCCGGATACCACCATGGCGGCCCTCGGTGCGCTCAACCCGTCCTTCGCCGACCTCGGTGAGCAGGCCGGGTTCGACGCCGTCGCGTTGCAGCGCTACCACTGGGTGGAGCGCATCGAGCATGTCCACCACGCCGGCAACTCCTCAGGGATCGTCGACGGCGCGGCGCTCGTCGTGGTGGGCTCTGAGCAGGTAGGACGGGATCTCGGGCTGACCCCGCGGGCCCGGATCGTGGCCGGCGCGGTCATCGGTGAGGAGCCGACGATCATGCTGACCGGTCCCGCTCCGGCGGCGCGCAAGGCACTGGCCAAAGCGGGCATGACCATCGACCAGATCGACCTGGTGGAGGTCAACGAGGCGTTTGCCGCGGTGGTGCTGCGATTCATGCGGGAGATGAACGTGCCGCACGACAAGCTCAACGTCAACGGCGGCGCGATCGCCCTGGGCCACCCGCTGGGCGCCACCGGCGCGATGATCCTGGGCACTCTGATCGACGAGCTGGAGCGCCGCGACCTGCGGTACGGCCTGGCCACGCTGTGCGTCGGCGGCGGCATGGGCATCGCCACCATCATCGAGCGGCTGTAAGGGGTAGCAATGATTCGATGGGATAGTGACGCCGATGGCATCGTGACGCTGACGATGGACGATCCGGGGCACTCGGCGAACACGATGAACGACAATTACGTCACCTCGATGGGCGAGACGCTGGATCGGCTGGAGGCCGAGCGGGATTCGATCACTGGGGTGATCCTCACCTCGGCGAAGAAGACTTTCTTCGCCGGCGCCGACCTCAACGCCCTGCGCAACATCACGCCGGACGACGCCCGCGAATTCGCCGCCTATATCGCGCTGCTGAAGAACCAGTTGCGGCGGTTGGAGAAGCTGGGCAAGCCGGTGGTCGCCGCGATCAACGGCACCGCGCTGGGTGGCGGCCTGGAAATCGCGCTGGCCTGCCACCACCGGATCGCGCTGGACGATCCAGCCACCAAGATCGGCTTTCCCGAGGTGACGTTGGGAATACTGCCGGGCCTGGGCGGGGTGGTTCGCACGGTGCGGATGCTCGGCCTGATGACCGCGTTGATGCAGCTGCTGATGCAGGGCCAGCAGGTACGCCCGGCGCAGGCCAAGGAGATCGGCATTGTCGACGAGGTCGTCGCGACTCCCGACGAGATGTTCGCGCGGGCCCGCGAGTGGATCGAGGCGCACCCGCGGGCACAGCAGCCCTGGGACGTCCGGGGCTACAAGATCCCCGGCGGCACCCCGTCCACCCCGGCGTTGGCGCAGATGCTGCCCGCGTTCCCGGCCACCCTGCGCAAGCAGCTCAAGGGCGCGCCGATGCCGGCCCCGCACCACATCCTGTGCGCGGCCGTCGAGGGCTCGCAGGTCGACGTCGAGACCGCGCTGCAGATCGAAAGCCGTTACTTCATGGACCTGGCCACTGGCCAGGTCGCCAAGAACATGATCAACGCGTTCTTCTTCGACCTGCAGCACATCAACAAGGGCGGCAGCCGGCCCGACGGGTATCCGCGGCGAACCTTCGGCAAGGTCGGCGTGCTCGGCGCCGGGATGATGGGCGCGGGCATCGCCTACTCCTGTGCCCGCGCGGGCATGAACGTCGTGCTCAAGGACGTGGACCTCGCGGCGGCGACCAAAGGCAAGGGCTACTCGGAGAAACTGCTCGACAAGGCCGTGTCTCGGGGTCGATCCACCGCTGAGCAGCGAGATGCCCTGCTGGCCCGGATCACCCCCACCGCCGACCCCGGCGACCTCAAGGGTTGCGATCTGGTGATCGAGGCGGTGTTCGAGGACCCGGCGCTGAAGAAGAAGGTCTTCGCCGAGGTTCTCGACGTCGTCGATCCCGATGCACTGCTGTGCTCGAACACCTCGACCCTGCCGATCACCGACCTGGCGTCAGGAGTCGACCGCCCGGCCGACTTCCTCGGCCTGCACTTCTTCTCCCCGGTGGACAAGATGCCGCTGGTGGAGATCGTCCGCGGGGAGCAGACGTCGGATGCGGCGCTGGCCGCCGCGGTGGACGTCGTGCAACAGATCCGCAAGACCCCGATCGTCGTCAACGACAGCCGCGGCTTTTTCACCAGCCGGGTGATCGGGACCTTCCTCAACGAGGGTGTCGCCATGCTCGCCGAGGGCGCGCCCCCGGCGTCCATCGAGCAGGCCACCTTGCAGGCCGGCTACCCAGCGCCGGTGCTGCAGTTGATGGACGAGCTGACCCTGACCCTGACCCGGATGATCCGTGAGCAGACCCGGCGTGGCGTCGAGGCGGCGGGGGGCACCTGGACCCCGCATCCTGCCGACGCGATCGTCGATCGGATGGTGCTGGAGTTGGGTCGGCCCGGGCGGTCCGGCGGTGCCGGGTTCTACGAGTACGAGGCCGGCCGGCGCACCCGCTTGTGGCCCGGCCTGGCCGAACACTTCGGCCCGTTGCGTCCGGATGCGCTCCCTTTCGCGGACATGAAGGAGCGGATGCTCTTCGTCGAGGCGCTGGAAACCGTGAAGTGCATCGACGAGGGCGTGATCACCTCCGTGCCCGACGCCAACATCGGCTCCATCATGGGGATCGGGTTCCCGCCCTGGACCGGCGGCGTGGTGCAGTTCATCAACGGCTACCCCGGTGGCCTGGCCGGCTTCGTCGGCCGCGCTAAGGAGCTGACTGACCGCTACGGCGACCGCTTCACCCCACCCGCCTCGCTGATCGCCAAAGCCGACTCCGGAGAGTCCTTCTGATCACGGGGAGGAACCGCCGGGGGGCGTGAGCGGATAGCGTGGCGGCGTGAATCGCAGTCCGGTGCCCGATCCGGACCGCCGTGAGGCGGCGGCTGCCGTGCCCTACCCGTTGCGGGTGGCGGCTGCGCTGTCGTGGCGGCTGCTGGCGGTGGCCGGGCTGGTCGTCGTGCTGGGCTACGTGGTGATCGCGCTGCAGCAGGTGGTGATCCCGGTGGCGGTGGCCCTGCTGCTGACCGCGCTGCTGGGGCCGGTGGTGGACTGGTTGACCAGGCACCGGGTGTCTCGAGGGCTTGCCACCCTGGTGGTCCTGATCGCCGGGCTGGCGCTGATCGGCGGGCTGCTGGGGTTCGTCATCCAGGCCTTCGTCAGCGGCTTGCCCGCGCTGCAGATCCAGGTCGCCAACAGCGTCCAGCAGATCCGGGTGTGGCTGCAACACCCGCCCTTCGGCCTGCCCCCAGTGAACCTGCAGAACCTGCTCGACTCGGTGAGCCGCTCGGTGGCCAACAACCGTTACGCGATCACCTCGGGCGCGTTGTCCACCGCGTTCACCGTCGGGCAATACCTCGCCGGCGCCGCGCTGGCGTTGTTCACGTTGATCTACTTCCTCTACGGCGGTCGGTCGATGTGGCGCTTCCTGCTCGGTGCGGTGCCGCCGTCGGTGCGGGAGCGGGTCGATGTCGCCGGGCAGCGCTCCTTCGCCTCCCTGGTCGGGTTCATCCGGGCCACCGCGCTGGTGGCCGTGGTGGATGCGGTCGGTATCGGGATCGGGTTGGTTGCGGTGGGCGCCCCGCTGGTAGTGCCGCTGGCCGCGTTGGTATTCCTGGCGGCGTTCATCCCGGTGGTCGGCGCGGTGGTCTCCGGCGTGGTCGCGGTGCTGGTGGTGCTGGTGACCAACGGGCCGGTGCCAGCGCTGATCGTGCTCGGCGTGGTGGTCGCCGTGCAGCAGTTGGAGGGCAACGTCATGCAGCCGCTGCTGATGGGCCGCGCCGTCGAGCTCAACGGGGTGGCGGTGGTGCTGGCCGTCGCGGTGGGCTCAGTGGTCGCGGGTATCGCCGGTGCGCTGCTGGCAGTGCCGATGCTCGCGGTGCTCAACGCCGGCATCCGGGCGCTGGTCAGCGGGAACCTTGAGCCGGACGACGACGGCGGCGCTGTGGGTTCCGTGTTCCCACCGGCCGACGTACCCGTCGACCCTCTTACCGGCCACACTGATTAGTCGTGCGGCCAGTCGATCTCGCCGCGGCCCACGGCCGCACGATCCCCGACGTGCTGCCCGGGCCGGACGATCCGCCGTTGCGGGTGCTGTTCTGCGGGATCAACCCGGGCCTGACCTCCGCCGCCACCGGGCGGCACTTCGCCCGGCCGGGTAACCGCTTCTGGCCGGCGCTGCACGGCGCCGGTTTCACCCCACGCCGGTTGCGGCCCGACGAGCAACACCTGTTGCCGTCGCTCGGTTCGGGGATCACCAACATCGTGCCCCAGGCCACCGCCCGGGCTGACGAGCTGAGCACTGCTGAGCTGGTGGCCGGCGGCGAGCGACTCCGGGATCTGGTGCGCACCGTGCGTCCGCTAGCGGTGGGCGTCGTCGGTATCACGGCCTACCGGGTGGCCTTCGCCGCGCCGCGCGCCGCGGTCGGGCTCCAGCCGGCCTGGGGGGCGACCCTGGTCTGGGCGCTGCCCAACCCCAGCGGGCTCAATGCGCACTGGTCGTTAGCGGCGATGGTGGCCGAGTTCGCCCGTTTCAGGGTGGCAGTTGCGGCGCGATCCGGGCTGTCCGATCCGTTCAAGACACCCGGTCACCCGAGGTCGTAGCGTCGCAGTCATGGGCATCGACGCGAAACTGGATTTAATCGAACTGGTGGTGGCCGACATGGCCGCTTCCCTGGCGTTCTACCGCAGGCTGGGGGTTGATATCCCGGCTGATGCCGACGCGGCGCCGCACGTGGACGTCGCGTTACCAGGCGGGTTGCGGCTGGCCTGGGACACCGAGGACACCATCCGGTCCTTCGACCCGGACTGGAAAGCGGGCGACGGTGATAGCCGCACCAGCCTGGCGTTCCGGCTGCCCGATCCCGCCGCGGTGGACGCCGCCTACGCTGAGCTGACCGAGGCTGGCTACTACGGCCACCTCGCCCCGTGGGACGCGTTCTGGGGTCAGCGCTACGCGGTGGTGCGCGATCCGGATGGCGTGGGCGTCGACCTGTTCGCGCCGCTGGGAAGCTGATCCTGGATCAACTGGCTGAGCGACACTCCCGCCAGCGCGCGCACCTCACGGGCCAGATGCGCCTGGTCGGCGTAGCCCGCGCGGGCGGCGGTGGTCGCAAAGGGCACCCCCTGCCCGGCCAGCCGCAGCGCGCTCCGGAAACGGAGGATGCGGCGTAGTACCGACGGGCCGTAGCCGAAGGCGTCCCGGCACCGCCGATGCAACGCGCGTTCGGTCCAGCCCAACGCATCGGCGGTCGCCGCCACGCTGGACCCCGCCCGCAGCCGGGTCAGCACTACCTGCAGCGCGAAATCCGGCTGGGTGGCGCGAGGCGCAACCGCGCCAGCCAGTGCGATGGCCGGGTCCGGCTCCTCGGCTACCTGCTGGGTCAACGTGGCGCCGGGCCAGAGGTCCTCGAGCCGGACCCGCTGGTTGCGTAGCGCAGCGGCCGGCACCCCGAGTACCCGTGGGGCGGCGCCGGGCCGGAAGCGTAGGCCGGTGACCAGCTGCCCGGGACCGAGCCTGGCGAGAAAGGCACGGGAGTCCGGACCGGCGACGTACACCGCGCCGTCCATCCAGACCAGGTCCATGCACCCGTCCGGCAGCACCCGATGCTCCCCGGGCCCGCTCATCTCGATTCGCCACAGGCAGGCCACCGCCTCCGCCAACCCAGGCGGAGCCGGTTGCTCCCAGTACCTGCCTACCATTCGCGCCACCTCAGCGTTCCCCACTTATTGTGCGGCACCCTCGTCCTGGCATGATCCGCGGTCATGCCGGCGGCCACCGACATCATGACGCCGCTGTGGCGGGGCGTGGTGGTGTTCCGGGTCATTACCGCCGCTTTCGCGATCATCTCGATCATCGTGCATCACGACGGCTTCGCTCGGCCGTCTCTGGGATGGGTGGTACTCGCCGGGATCGCGGTGTGGACCGTGGCGACCTGCCTGAGCTACAGCTACGACCGCACCCGCCGGATCCAGGTGATCGTGATCGACCTGCTGGTGACGCTGACGCTGATGGGTTCCTCGGCGCTGGTGCTGTCCACCGAGCAGCTCACCGAAGTCGTTCACCGAACGCCGCTCCTGACCACGGTGTGGGCCAGCGGCCCGGTGGTCGCCGCGGCGGTGCACGCCGGCCGGGTTGCCGGGGCGCTATTCGGCGTCGCCGTTGCGATGGTCGACGTCTGGGTGCGTGGGTTTTTCAGCATCGACCTCGCCCGCGACGCGATCTTGCTGGTGGGGACCGGGTTCGTGCTCGGGCTGGCGGCGACGGCAGCCCGGCGGGCGAGCGAGCAGCTCCGCCGATCGGCGCGGGCCGAGGCGGCCAGCGCTGAACGGGAGCGGCTGGCCCGATCCATCCACGACAGCGTGGTGCAGGTGCTGGCCCGGTTGGCCGGGGATCAGGAGATCGCCTTGCGGTGCCTGTTCTCGGCCCCCCTGGGCAGCACCGGTGAGCAGGACCTGGCCGGCGCGCTACACCAACTGGCCGGCCCTCGGGTCGAGGTGTCAGTACCCGCGACGGCGGTGCCGCTACCTGCCGCCGACGTCGACGAGCTGGTGGCTGTCACCCGGGAAGCGTTGGCCAATACCGCACGGCACGGCGGTCCTGAAGCGAAGTCGTGGGTATTGGTCGAGGATCTCGGTGCGGAAGTCGTGCTCACCGTGCGGGATGACGGGCCAGGTGTCGGCAGCGAGCAGCTCGCGGATGCGCATGGTAATGGCCGGATGGGGGTGTCGCGCTCGATCCGCGGCCGGGTCGCCGACCTGGGCGGCACCCTGACTCTGAGTACCAGCCCGGGACGGGGCACCGAGTGGGAGGTGCGGCTGGCCCGCGCCCGCCTTCGACACGGTGTGCCGCGATGATCGACCGGGGAAGCGACGACCGGGCCGTGGTCCGGGTCATGGTCGTCGACGATCACCCGATGTGGCGCAACGGGGTGGCCCGCGACCTCGGCGAGCGCGGTTTCGAGGTGGTCGCCACCGCGGTTGACGGCGCGGCCGCGTTGCGCATCATCGGTGCCGCCCGTCCGGACGTGGTGTTGATGGACCTGCACTTCGGCTCCGATGGACCGTCCGGCGCGGACACCACCCGGTGCGTCATCGACAGTTGGCCCGACATCAAGGTGCTGGTGCTGTCCGCCTCCGATGATCATGCCGACGTGCTGGCGGCGGTACGGGCCGGTGCCTCGGGTTACCTGGTGAAATCGGCGTCGCTGGACGAGCTCGTTGAGGCTGTCCGCCGGACTGCCCAGGGCGACGCGGTGTTCACCGCCGGCTTGGCCGGCCTGCTGCTCGGCGAGTACCGCCGGATCGCGCGGGATCCGGGGCGCGACGCGCCTCGTCTCACCGAGCGGGAGACCGAGGTGTTGCGCCGAGTGGCCACCGGGCACACCGCTCGACAGATCGCCTCAGCCCTGGTGATCAGCCCCCGGACCGTGGAGAACCACGTGCAGTCCACGTTGCGCAAACTGCAGCTGCACAATCGCGTCGAACTGGCCCGCTACGCCATCGAGCACGGCCTCACCGAGTAGGCGCCCCTTCAAGCCGCGGCGCGGCGCGGCGGTCCGCCGACCGGGTATCAAGGGGGGTGGCACCCGGTCGGCGGCCGTCACGCCAGCGGCCAGGGGGAGTTGCCGCTTGCGCCATCGGTGTACCGGGCGCCGTGCGGCGGCCCAGCAACCGCGTGGTCCGGCTGACGTCAAGTGGAGCCGGGTCCTACGGTTTTTCACCGATCGCTCCAGTGTGCGTGATAACGCGACCTGTTGACAACCACTGAACGACATTGCCCACCTTTCCCGGGGCACGCCACGGCCCCCGGTACGCTGACGCACCCGGTGCACCGGGAGTTCTCGCAGGGACGGTGGGTAACGTGGAGTTCGAGCTTGAACGGGATGCGTTCGCCGAGGCCATCGCGTGGACGGCGAAGGGCCTACCAGCCCGTCCGGTCGTCCCGGTGACCGCGGGCGTGGTCCTCGAGGTGACCGATGGCGTGATGATCGTCTCGGGTTTCGACTTCGAGGTGCTCAACCGCATCGAGGTACCTGTGACCGACAAGGCCCCTGGCCGGGTGCTGGTGTCCGGCCGGTTGCTCGCCGAGATCGCCCGGGCGCTGCCCCCCAAGGATGTGCGGGTAACGGTGGAGGGAAACCGGCTGGCGGTGCGCTGTGGCTCGGCCCGGTTCAACCTGCCGCTGTTGCACATCGAGGACTACCCCGCGGTGCCGTCGCTGCCGGCCGCCTCCGGCCAGGTCCGGGGGGACGTCTTCGCCACCGCCGTCGCGCAGGTCACCGCGGCGGCCAGCCGGGACGAGACGCTACCCATGCTGACCGGGGTACGGATGGAGATCGGCTCCGAGACGCTCACCTTGGCCGCCACCGACCGGTACCGCCTCGCCGAGCGGCACATTCCGTGGACGCCGACCGGCCCGGTGCCGAGCATCTCGCTCATCGTTCCGGCGAAGACGCTGGCTGATGTGGCCAAGTCACTCGGTTCGGCCAGCGAGGTGGTGTTGTCGATGGGCGACGCCGACGACGCCGGTTTCCTGGGCTTCTCCGCTGGTGGCCGCCAAACGCTGACCCGATTGCTCGACGGCGAGTTCGTCAAGTTCGCGTCGCTGTGGCCCACCGCGGTCACTACGACGGTGGAGGTGGTGGTCAGCGAGTTCATCGGCGCGCTGAAGCGGGTGGCGCTGGTGGCCCAGCGGTTCGCGCCAGTCCGGCTGGCCTTCTCGGAGGGCACCGCGCAGCTGTCCGCGGAAGCTGAAGACGAGTCCAGCGCCGAGGAGCAACTCGAGGTCGGTGTCACTGGTGAACCGTTGACCATCGGGTTCAACGCCGGGTACCTGCTCGACGGGCTGGCCGCGGTGACCACCCCGCGGGCGACCCTGTCGTTCACCGAGCCGAGCAAACCCACCGTCATCACACCGGTCACCGGCCTGGGTGCCGATGACCCGGATGACGCACTGGACGGCTCCTACCGCTACCTCGTCATGTCGATGCGACTGCGGGGCTGATAGCGGCGCGCACGTCGAGCACAGCGCAACCGGACAGCACCGGTGGCACCTGTAGTCGGGCTACCCGCAGCGTGCTGTAGGACTTCACGCCGAGCACCACGGCGGCGAGGGCCGTCGTCGCCAGCGCCGATCCGGTCAGCAACCACACCAGTACGACCGCGCCGGTGTTCGTGGCCTTCGCCGGCGGGGACCAGTTCAGCCGGTACACCACGGCGTCGACCAGGCCGAAGTAATTCGGCGAGAGCAACGACCAGCGGGCGAACGCCAGCGTGAGGTACGCGTCGAGTACCACGAACTGCCCCAGAAACACCGCAGCAGGCAGTGCGGCGGACGCGGAAGGATGCAGGCTCACGTAACTGACCACCACCAGGCAGACGCTCAACCTATCGGCCAGCATGTCGAGCACCGCCCCGGTGCGCGTCTCGCGCTGAGTCAAGCGGGCTAGCAGCCCGTCGGCGATATCCCCAACCCAATAGCACAACAGGGCCGCGAGCAGCCAGGCGTCGTTGCCCGTGGTCACTGTCACGGCCCAGGCGACCAGCGTCGCGATGGTCCGGACGGCCGTCACGAGGTTGGGCCAGGTACCCCACTGCTCGGCGAACCCGACGCTACAGCCGCGGTGCTCGCAGGGCGGTTGTACCGGGATTGCCCGCGGCGCCAACCGTCACCCGGCGGATCGGCGGAACAGCCGAGGTCGCCAGGGGGTAGCCGGTGCCGGTAAGATCGAGTCGGAACGGCTTCGCCAACCAGCGAACTGCACGATCGCCTGGGCCGGTTCCAGCACCGGGATACCGAGGGTGCCCGCGGCGCGCACGGTGGGGTGGTCAGCTGGAATCGACGGGTCGGCGACGACGACGGTGACCGCGGGCGTAAGCCGGCTGCGGGTCACCGCTCCGTGCGCCTCCATCAACCGACGCAGTGCTCCAAGATCGGCGGAACTGCCGACGTACAGCACGTGCAACGGGTCCTCGGTGGCCGCGTGACGCCCCACCGCAGTCTCCAGTCTCCCGACAGGTACTACAAGCGTTCTTGCGGGCGCACGCTACAACACTGCGTACCTTCGGGGTTGCCGCCGCGCGGTTACCCGCGAGTGATTCTGGACACTCGCGAGCGCAGCATGGCGTGTGCCTCAGCGGGATCGACCCGGGTCGGCGTGCCGCCGTGCAGCACCCGCTCCCCCGCCACCCAGACATCCCGGACCGCTCGTGCTCCGGCCGCCCACACCAGGTTGGCCAGCAACTGACCGTCCGGGACGTCCAGCCCGGCCGCGAACGCCGGGTCGTCGGCGCCGATGTGCACCAGATCGGCCCACCCACCCGGGCGCAGCGTGCCGAGATCATCGCGTCCGATCGCGGCCGCGCCGCCTCGGGTGGCCAGCAGCAGCGCCTGCGCGGCGGTGAGCGCGGCGGCATCGCCGGTGGACAACCTGGCCAGCCGGGCGGCCAGCCTGACGTCCTCCCAGAGGTCCAGGTCGTCGTGCGAGGCGGGACCGTCGGTGCCCAAGCCGACGGCGATACCGGCGACGCGCAGGTCGACCAGCCGCGCGATGCCAGAAGCGAGCTTGCTGTTGGAGCCGGGGCAGTGCGCGACCCCCGCGCGGTGCCGGGCGAGTACGGCGATGTCGGTGTCGGACAGCTGCACAGCATGCGCCGCGAGCACCCGCGCACCATCGGACAGCACCCCGAGATGTTCCAGCAGCAGCGGCACCGACCCGTGCTGCTCGCGGATCGCGGTGTCCTCGCCGGTCGTTTCGGCAACGTGGATGTGCAGCAATGCCCCGCGTTCCCGGGCGGCAACGCCGGCCGCCGCCAATGCCTCGGCCGGCAGCGTGTAGGCGGCGTGCGGACCGTACCCCAGCTCGATGCGCTCGCCGGGGCCGAAGCGGATCCCCCCGGCGTCGATCCAGCGGCTGATGCCGTCGAGCATCTGCTGCCAGGTGCCCAGCCGGTCCCAGCCGGGCACCGCGATGATGCCCGGAGTCACCACCGCGCGGCTGCCCGCGGCCAGCACCGCGTCGACCACCGCCTCGTTGTGGAAGTACATCTCCACGCTGGTGGTGATCCCGGCGCCGAGCATCTCCAGGGCGCCGACCAGCATGCCGACCCGGACGTCCTCGGCGTCAACCCGGGCCTCGGCAGGCCAGATCACCTCGGTCAGCCACCGCATCAGCGGCAGATCACCGCCGATCCCGCGCAGCGCCGTCATCGCGGTGTGCGCATGCGTATTGATCAGCCCGGGTAGCAGGATGCCGGTCAGCGCCAGCTCAGGCCCGGGTGCCGGCGGCGCCGCCGCCAACGGCCCGACGTAGCCGATCCGGCCCGCGGCGTCGACGTCCACGACGGCGTCGCGCAGCACGCTGCACCGTTCGTCGCAGGTCAGCACCACCGGGGCGGCCAGCCGCATCATGGGATGGGTTCGACGATGGAGTGCCGCAGCAGTGCGGATAGCGGCCGCAGCGGGGGAAGCCAGGCGCCTTCGGCGGGCAGCGTCTCCAGCGTGATCCGGGGCAGCGGTTGCAGGAACAGCTCCGGAATGTCCTCCAGGTCCTCAAACCCCAGCACCCCGGAGTTGACCGCGAACGAGGCATGCTCCCGGAACCCGAGCACGGTCACCCGCACACCTTGGGCGACGAGGTCTTCCAACGGTTCCCGGAAGGCCCGGCTGTCCCCGGAGGCCACCAGCAACTGGCGCAGCACGCCCTGTTCGTGGCGGGCCCGGATGTGCGCCAGCATGTCCTCGTCGATGTCCGATTCGTCGATCTTGGGTTTGGCGAAGACCGCGAACCCGGTGTTGCGCAGCGCCTCCACCCAGGGTCGGACGAAGTCCGTGCTGCCGGGTGCGACGTTGGTGAACACCGTCGCCTCAGGCTCGCTGTCGGTTCCGGCCTGGGAGATCAACCAGCGACCCAGCGCGTCGAACCTCGGTCGGGATGCCGAGCTGGGGCGACCCCCGAGAATCGAACCCAGGCTCATGTCGATATTGGGCGCATCCCAGACGAGCAGTGATACCGGGACGGTCGGGGCGGGCGCCGGGTTCATGGTCACCGATCCTGCCTTATGGGCGTGCGAAGAGCAGATCCCGCACCATGCGGCCCTCATCCCGGGCGCGTTGCTCGAACTTGGTCACCGGCCGCCAGGCCGGCCGTGTCGCGAAGCCGTGGGGTGCTTCGGCGGTGTTGCGCAGCCCAGGCTCGGCGACGCAGGTCGCGAGCATCTCCTGGGCGTAGGGCTCCCAGTCGGTGGCCAGATGCAGCGTGGCGCCCACGGCCAGCCGGGATGTCACCAGGGCGACGAACTCAGGTTGGACCAACCGGCGCTTGTGGTGGCGTCGCTTGGGCCACGGGTCGGGAAAGTAGATCCGGACGCCATCCAGGCTGCTCGCCGCGACGTGCTCGTGCAGCACCGTGTAGGCGTCGCCGCGGAGCAGCCGCAGGTTCGTGATCTCGGCCTGTTCGATGCGCAGCAGGAGCTGGGCCAGCCCAGGCTGGTAGATCTCGACGGCGAGAAGGTCGACGCCAGGAGCGTCGCGCGCCATCGACACCGTCGACTCACCCATCCCCGAGCCGATCTCCAGCACGACCGGTGCGGTGCGCCCGAACCAGCCGGCGGTGTCCAGCGGGCCGTCGGGCAGATCCGTGACGTCGGCGCCCCACCGGTCCCAACTGCGGTCCCAGGCGCGTTGCTGCCCGATGGTCATTCGGGCCCGCTGCGGGTAGATCGTCTGCACCTGCCAAGCCTGCCCTGCCCCCGGTCACGGCGCGCAGGCAGGATGGTCAGCGTGAACACGCTCAAGGAGTGGGTCGATCTAGTATGCCGGGAGCTGGACATCGCCGACGCCGTGTCGCCGGCCGCGATGCAGTCGCGCGTGCTGGACATGTCGCGTGACGTCGCGCACGGCGTCGCTCGGCCGGCTGCTCCGCTCACCGCCTACCTGCTTGGCCTGGCCGCCGGTCGCAGTACCAACCCGGAGGCCACCGCCGACGAGCTCACCCAGCGGGTCTGCCTGCTCGCCCAACGCTGGGCGCAAGAGCATGGGCCCGGATCGTCCCCCGAATGACGACCCGGGCCCACCGGTCGCGCACCCCCCGGTTGCGCGCTACGGGTATCGGTCTCTTGGCTGGGCGTCCCGGCGCGGTGCCCAGGCGTGGTGACCAACAGTTCATACGGTGCCGGACCGCGCGGCTAGGCACATGAGGGTTATTCCCTACCGAGACCCTGGTTAAACACCCTGACCCCCACAGCCGTCGCACCATGAGTCACATCCGTCCCAGCGCCGAGGTGTGGGGATATTTTGTGGATGTGCCGCAGCTGGCACTTTTCGGCGAAAAGTGCCAGCTGCGGCACATCCGCGTACTGCAACACCGATTCCCTGGGCGATACGGACAGTGACGACGCTCAGTTGTCAACCCAGGGGCCTCTCTGCTGTGGATAACGGGTTCGCTGTGCACAACCGCATCCGCAGCGGACGGGACTGTCGGTGCGGTCCGGCATCGTGTCCGGCATGGCACACCGCATCCAGGACCGCACGTACCGCAGCACAGCGGAGCTGATGAGAGCTATCCGCGACGAGCACCTGCTGACCCAGGACGAGCTCGCCGGGCGCACCGGTCTAAGCAGATCCCAGCTGTGCCGCTGGGAGAAGGGAGCCCGCGAGCCGACCTTGCAGATGGTGCGCCGGTTACTGGGCGAGTTCGGCTTGGCGGTCACCTTCGGGGTGGAGCCGAGTACGGCGGCTCTCGACGAGCGGTTGGAACCCGGCGTGGACGCGATAGGCCTGGACACCTGGCTGCTAGCGAATCGGGTGCTGTGGCCCGCGCTGCTGGCGGGCGTGCCGATGGTCATCGGAGGGGAGTTCGCGGCGGCTCTGCAAGGCGTTCCCCTCGAGGATCCGGAGATGGTGCTGCACCTGCGGATGACCGACCTGACGGCATTTCACCGGGTGGTGCACACCGCCCGGTGCTCGATGGGGGTCCTCGGGTCATCCCTGGACCCTCTGGAACCAGAAGAGATCATGGTCGGTAGTGAGCTGGCGGTGGTGGCGATGGTGGGCACTATCCGGGTCCTGCTGGTCGATGAGCTGCCGGTAGCGAGGGTGATCAGTGTCGAGCGGCAATTCGTCGGGGACAAGACCCCGATCGACGTGCCGGTGGTTCCGCTGGTGATGTTGCCGGAGTCTGGGATGCTCGGGACGCTCGCGGCGGCGCTGGCGCAGCGGCTGCTGGCGCGGGCGACCGGTTAGGGTCGGCCAGGTGAATACCGGCTTGATCGATCCTGACTTCCTGGCACTGCCGTTGCGGCCGGTCGCCGATGCGGCGCTCGGCCGGGCGCGTGAGCTGGGCGCCGAGCACGCCGACGTCCGCATCGAGCGGACCACCCAGCAGCTGATCCGGCTGCGCGACGGGACCGTCGCGATGGCGCAGGACTCGGCCAGTGTCGGGCTGGCCGTCCGAGTGATCGTCGACGGCACCTGGGGTTTCGCCTCGCACCTCGAGCTGACCCCGCAGTCCGCCGTGGCCACCGCGCAGCGGGCGATCGAGGTGGCGCGAACGCTGCGCGCGCTCAATGCCGAGCGGGTGGAGATGGCGGCGGAGCCGGTGCATGCCGACGCGGTGTGGGCCGGCGACCACGAGATCGACCCGTTCACGGTGCCGCTGGGCGAGAAAGTGGCGCTGCTGTCGGAGTGGTCGCGCCGGCTGCTCGCCGCCGACGGGGTCGAGCACACCGACGTGACCTTCCGGGCGGCGAAGGAGACCAAGTTCTACACCGACTCCGCCGGTACCAGCACCACCCAGCAGCGGGTACGGATGCACCCGGCGCTCACCGCGGTCGCGGTGGACCGGGCATCCGGCTCGTTCGAAAGCATGCGGACCTGCGCGCCACCGAGCGCCCGCGGCTGGGAGTACCTGGCCGGCAACACCCACTGGGACTGGGATGGTGAGCTGGCGCAGATCCCGGGGTGGCTGGCCGAGAAGGTCAAGGCGCCTAGCGTGCAGGCCGGCCGGTACGACCTGGTGATCGACCCGACCAACCTGTGGTTGACGATCCACGAGTCGGTGGGTCACGCCACCG